>NZ_BAABQM010000001.1:0-351563 GCF_040369755.1 Ureaplasma ceti
CTGATGCACAAGCTCAAATTGCAAGTGATAAAGCAAAAACTGCAGTCCAAACCTCTGCAGCAGCAAACCAAGTAATTGGTCAAGCTAACTCAACAGAAAACAGTGTTGATAAATTAGCAAAATCAAGTAATTCAGCAATTTCAACACCTGCAAAACAAGCTCAAAAAGATGCTCAAGAAGCACAAACTGCTGCTCAAAAAGCAATTGATGATGTTAAAGCAGATAAATTAGCAGATGCTCAAAAAGAATTAACAAAAGCTCAAGGCTTACAAAAACAAGCTCAAGCTTCTGCTCAACAAGCCATCGATGCACAAAATGCTGCAAATAAAGCAGCCAATACAGCTAATGGTGAAGCAATCGCTAATGCGGAAAATAAAGCTCAACAAACTCAAACCACAGCTAATGGAATTAGCAAAGCAATGGGTGACATTGCAAATTCAAAAACTGCATCAGAAAAAACAAAAGCAGATGCACAAGCTGCTCAAAAATTAGCCGATACTGCTGCACAAGATGCACAAACTGCAAAAACAGCTGCTCAACAAGGTGATTTAAAGACTGCACAAACTGACCAAAAGAAAGCTGATGAAGCTTTAAGTCAAGCTCAACAAGCTGCTGATAAAGTAACTCAAGACGAAGCTCAATCTGCTGCTCAAGCCGCTACTCAAAAAGTAAAATTAGAAACAGAAATTAATAAAATTATCGGAAAATTATCTGGAGAAATTTTAGGAATTCAAGCAGTAGATAGCTCATCTAACGACGAAGCTAAATTAGCTATGTCTACAGCTCAACAAGGATTATCAGCAGCTCAATCTGCATTAAAATCTCTTGAAAGTGGCGATGTAAAATCTGCGATTAAACAATTGCAAGCTGCTCAACAAGCTGAAGGAACAGTTGAAAATGAAGAACCTACAGCCATTAATGTTGCTAACCAAAATAGTTTAAATAAAGGTATAGAGTTAGGAAAAGTTGAGGCAGAAGCCCAACAATCAATTTCAGAAGCTGATGGTATTATCCATTCAGTTGCAAAAATTTCTAATAAAGATGCACAAACAGCAGAACAATTAGCAAAACAAGCTCAAGCTTTAGCAACTGCAGCCAACAAAGCTGCAGAATCTGGAGATTTAAAAACTGCAACTACTGATGAACAACAAGCTCAATCATTATTAAAACAAGCTCAGGCAACTGCTAATAAAGCAATTTCCGCTCAAGCTCAACAAGCCGCAACTAAAGCTAATGAATCTTCAACTATTTTTGGTGAAGCTCATGAAGTTATTGGCCAAGCTAATACAACAACTACTGACATGACACCATTATTGTCATTTACTGGTGGCTTGGATAATAAAACTAACAGTCGTGTGGAACAATTAGCTAATAAAGCATCTAACACTGCACAACAAGCACAAATTGCTGCTCAAACTGTATTAAATGATTTACAAAATGGTAATTTAACTCAAGCCCAAAAAGATTTAAAAACTGCTCAAAATTTAGAAAATGCAGCTCAACAAGATTCACAAGCTGCAATTGCTGCTGCTGAACAAGCTGTCCAAGCTAAAGGTGTGGCTATTGGCGAAGCATTACAAAAGGCTAACGATACTATTAATCAAACTAACGTTTTAAATCCAACTATTCAAAAAGCGTTAAGTTCATCTAATACTAATATTCAACAAATGGCTCAACAAGCTCAACAGGATTCACAAACTGCTTCATCTGCCGCGCAACAAGCAATTCAAGCAGCTAATGCAGGTGACCTTCAAGCTGCTGCAACAGATCAAACTGCTGCTGATAATGCTTTAAAATCCGCGCAAACAGAAATACAAAATATTGTTAAAGCACAAAAAGCAGCATCAGCTAAACTGGCTGCTCAAAAAATTTCATTAGAAAATTCATTAAAAGAATTAATCGGTGAAGCAAGTGTAATTACAGCTGCACATAATAGTTTCTTAAATAATTCTTCTAATAGCAAAGCTGTTGGATATGCGAATGAAGCTAATGAGAACGCAAACAATGTAATTCAAGAAGCCACTCAAGCATTAAAAGATTTAGCTTCAGATAGTTCAGAAGATGTACAAAAAGCTCAAGGTTTATTAAGTTCTGCAACTGCTAATAACACAACTGCTCAATCATACTTTAATCAAGCAATTGGTGCTGAAAACGACGCATTAAATGCTGATAACGAAACAATTAATAAATTAGAATCTGAAGTGAATAATTTAACTAATACTTATAATTCATTAAAGGATTCAACAACTGAAACAATTAATTCTTTAAACAGAAGAATTCAAGTGTTGTTAAATAGAATTCAAACTCAAAATCAAGAGATTTCTGGTTTAGAAAACGATAACAGTACATTACAAACACAAGTTAATAACCAAAAAGCTGAAATTCAACAATTAGAAAATCAGAACCAAAATTTAGAAAATGTTATCAATCAATATAAACAACAAATTCAAGAAGATAATGCGGTGCAACAACAAGTTGATAGTGCATTACAAAGTGAAAATGATATTATCAATGCAATCAATAGTTTCTCAACGTTCGCAAGTCAACAATTAAATAATTATAGTAATTCTGACTGGGCTGCAGCAACATCAACCGGATTTAATATGTTTATGCCGTTATTAATGCAAATGAATACAAGCAGTCCTCACTTTAATAACTCTGGTTCACCTCAAGAAACTTCTCAATATTACAATCCTAACAATGGATACAATTACGATGTTTATCCAAATGGCAACCAAATAACAAATGGTATAGCTAACCAAATGCAACAAGAAAATATCCCTACAAATTACGCAAACCTTGGTAATGCGTTAGGAAATATTATGTTGAAATTTGATTACGAAAATACTGTTGGTATTAGTGGAAAAGTATTTGGTTGATTTGGTAAGAAACACGTAGATACATATAACATGGCTATTCCAAGTAGTCCAGCGTCATATTTCTTATCATTATTTGATTTATTAGCAAATAATACACAAATCGGATATTTAGGTCTAACTGGTTCTTGACTAGATTATTGAATTAACCAATGATTAAACTTCTATAATTTCCAAGGTAATAATCAACAAGTAACTGGCACTAATGCACAATTAAACGAAACAGATCTGACATTCTTCAATAATTACGCACATTACACGGTAGTAGGTACAACTAATTTAGGTGGTCAAGTTACTGCAACAGAAAATGGTTCAGGAACCCAATTTAGTTACTTTAACGTTCAAGATGTAACGTTGAACTTAACTTTTGATAAAACTATAACTTGAACAAATAACGGAGAAACGGAAACTTACATGATCCAACCTACAACATTAACTGTTTCACCGTTTGTAAAAGAAAATATGGATCAAAACCCATCAAATGGCTTCTACTTGAATCAAAACCTTAACTCTACATACTTCCAAAACGATACAGAAATGAATGGTTTAGTATTTGATATTAACTTCAATGGATATTTAAACAACGATATCAGTAGTACAAAAAACTCTGCTGGTAACTATGCAACGCCATTTAATCAATCTGGTTCAATTTGAAGTATGGAAGCTGAAAATACAGTTAACGTCATAAATCAATACATGAATAACGATGGTACGAGTGCGGTTAACAACTGATATATAAACAGTGATCCAAACTCAACTACTAACTTATATTGACAAGATTCAATCTTGTCTGAATCATTGCCTTGATCATACTTATTAAACAATACAAATTTATTACCTGCAGTTTACACAAACCAAGAATCTCAGTAATTTAAAATTACAAGATTTATCAGATAAATTAAAAAAGGATTTTCTTTAAAAAGAAGATCCTTTTTTTGTTGTTTTTTAATCATAATGGTGCTGATATAAATTAGAAGAGTAGTATAAAAATTAAGAATAATATTGATGAATTATTTATCCTATGTTAAGACAAAATTATTCAGAATTATAGAAAAAAATATCTGACAAATTACTTAATTATTGAGAAATAATTAGCTGACTGTTGAGATTTTAAAATAGCATGTCAGAATTGTCCTATAATAATAAGTGCAAAAAATTTGGAAAGGTATATTGCAAATTATTTGAACAATAGTTCAACAGTGCCTCTATTCGTTAAAAAATATGTTATTTTTTCGAAATATAAAGGTTTGTATTAGTTAAAAAATCTCAAAAATAACATTAAAGAGAGATAAATAAATTTTTGAGAAAAGATAACTAAAGAGAACTGATTCGCTGTTAAATTATTGAACTAAACATGAAACTTACTCAATTAGGTTTCATGCATTTTACATATGATATTATGGCGTTTATTTTACTAACTTCCTATAAATGAACTTCACCAGTTCATATATTTTGTGTTGTGCCAGTAGATTTAAACTTCTATTTTTAAATCATGTTTAGTCCTTTAAATAA
The DNA here is from genome assembly GCF_040369755.1 of Ureaplasma ceti. Lineage (NCBI taxonomy): Bacteria > Bacillati > Mycoplasmatota > Mycoplasmoidales > Mycoplasmoidaceae > Ureaplasma > Ureaplasma ceti. Next base: position 4,389 of record NZ_BAABQM010000001.1, read on the forward strand.
TTTGTTAGTAATAAAAATATGGCAAAAAAGACACTAAAAAAAGCATTAATCGCAGCTTCCATCGCTACGACGACTACCGGTGTTGTTGCGCCCGTAGTATACTATTCTATTAAAAACCAAAACGATGCTAAAGTGATTAAGCAACAACACACTACCAATCAATTAATTCAACAATTAAAAGATGATATTTCTAGCAAAGAACAAAATATTGCACTTTTAAAAAATAACCAAAATAAGTATTTAAATAAAATCAATAAAAATCAATCAGAAATTAAAACTTTACAAGACATTATTGATAATTTAAATAATTGCAAAAAAAATATTGAACAATCTAATCAGCAACTAAACGATAAAATTAATCAACTAGAAAATAAATTAACAAAAGCAAACGAAAACAACCAAAAGCTAGAAAAAATTAACGCAAAGATTTTACAACTTAAAAAAGAGTTATTCCAACAAACCACTGAAAGCAGTAAGGTACAAGCTGAAATTGATGCTAACGCTGCTTTGAGTGATAAAACGCAAGTGGATGCACTAAGCTCATCTGCACAAATTCAAGCAACTGCCATCCAAAATAATATTGACAGTATGAATGCGACTCAAAACAAAATTAAAGCTGTAAAAATCGATATGAGTCAAGCGGTAAAACACGTTATCAACAAAGAAGTACTAAAGCAAATGCGAGCTGTAATTCAACAAGCTGGCGCTGTGGTTACTGCAACTCAAAACTTGCAAAAATCTTACAGTAATAAACAAAAAGCTTTAACTAATTTATCTGATGCCGCACATACTTTAAGTCAAACTCAACAAGCTTTAGCTGATGCTTATAAAGAAAAAGCGCAAGCTGAACAAGACTTATTGACTGCTACCGATGAACAAAAATCAGCCGCAGAACAATCTGTGATTACTGCTAATAACAAAATTAAAACGGCTGTAAAAAACGTTAAATTTGCCAATGAAACTGTAATTAAGGCACAAAAACAAGTAAATAAGATGACTGAAGCTATCGCTCCTCTAATGAAAGTTTGACAATCTAGTAAAAACGATCTTGCTTCAGAAGAAACTAATTTAAAACAAGCCCAAGTGAACGCTCAAACGCAAGAAACTAATAAAATTGAAGCAATGGTTAATGCTGGCTTAGCAAACACTGCTCAAGCTAACGCACAAGCTAGTCAAGCCAATGCTGATGAAAATGTTACTCAAAAATCTCAAATAGAAGCAGACATCAATAGTTTAAAAACTACTATCGACAATAACCAAGGTTTATTAAATGAATTAAATAAACCTTCAAATATTTCTAATGATTCAGCAGTTGCTAAAGTTCAAAAAAATATTAAATTACTAGTACAAACAGTGATTGAAAAAGCTGATACTTTAAAGACTTTAAAAACTACTCAAGCAAATCAATTAAAAGATTTAAGCGATGCTAACCACCAATTAAGTCTTGATCAACAAATTTTGAGTCAAGATTATAACAATAAAGCTGAAGCACAAAAAATCTTAGCTAATCCAGCTTCTACTCCTACAGTAATGAAACAAGCAAAGAAAGAAATAGAAGTTGCTAGTGAAGAAATCAGTAAACAACAACTAGTAGTTATTGCACAAACTAAAAAAATAAAAGCACAACAACTTATAGTTAATGAAATGAATACAAAAATTAATTTAGCTGTAAATGATTTGAATGGTGCTCAAACACAATTAGAAGATTCTCAAAAAGTATTAAACCAAGTAGTAAACGCTCAAACTCAAACTGCAAGCGCTCAAATTAAGAGTTTAGAAAAACAAACTGCGCAAAATAATGAAGCACAAGCTACAAATGCAGCTAATACTGCATTAAGTGATAAAGCTCAAGCTGATTCTTTAAGTTCATCAGCCAAAGTTCAAGCCACTGCTGCTCAAAACGCAAGCAACAGTATGAACCAAATTCAAACCGCAGCCAATGATTTAATTAACAACATGAATCAAGCAGCTAAATCTGAAACTAACAGTAAAGTTCAAACGCAAGAACAAACTGTGGCTACAAAAGCTGGTGTTGTGGCAAGTGCTGCTCAAAAATTACAAAAAGCATATGTTAATAAACAAGACGCATTAAATAAATTGTCTCAAGTTGCGCATACTTTAAGTTCAGCTCAACAAACATTAGCTAACGCTTATACAGATAAAGCTAAAGCAGAAAAACAATTATTAACTGCAACTTCAAGTGATGCAAAAACTCAAGCTCAAGCTGATATTGAAAATGCTAATGAAGCAATTAAAACAGCTATAAGTCAAGTGAATAACGCTAACTAAGACGTTATTAAAGCTCAAGGTGTGGTAAACAAAGCCACTCAAGCTATTACACCATTAGTAAAAGACTTGCAAACTGCTCAAAGTGGTTTAACTGATGCACAAAACGTATTAAAACAAATTCAAGCTAACGTTCAAAACCAAGACAACAATAAAGCTCAAGCTGAAGTCAACTCTGGTTTAGCTAATACTGCAAACGCTAATGCACAAGCAAGTCAAGCTAACGCTGATGAAAATAAAGCACAACAAGCCCAAGCGGAAGCAAGTGCTAAGAATTTAGCAAACACTATTAGCAGTAATAATGGATTAGTTACTCAATTAAGCAACCCTGATAATGTTTCTAACGATTCAAAAGTAGCTAGTGCTCAAAACGCTGTAAAAACAGCCGCTCAAACTGTAGTGAGTCAAGCTCAAACCGTTCAAGGTTTAGAAAAATCTAAAGCTGAACAATTAGGCAGTCTAAGTGAAGCTAATAAACAATTAAGTACTGATCAAAAAGCGTTAGGTCAAGCTTATGAAGCTAAAGCTGAAGCTCAAAAAGTCTTAGCAAATCCAACTTCAAGTTCAGAACAAATTAAACAAGCACAACAAGCTCTTCAAACAGCTAATAACGATATTACAAAACATCAAACAGCAGTAGCTAATGCTGCAAAAGCTGTTCACAAAGCACAAAATGCAGTTGACCAAACTAATAAACAATTACAAACTGCACAAGATACTTTAAATAACGCTCAAACACAATTAGAAGATTCTCAAAAAGCATTAAATCAAGTAGTAAACGCTCAAACTCAAACTGCAAGCGCTCAAATTAAGAGTTTAGAAAAACAAACTGCGCAAAATAATGAAGCACAAGCTACAAATGCAGCTAATACTGCATTAAGTGATAAAGCTCAAGCTGATTCTTTAAGTTCATCAGCAAAAGTTCAAGCCACTGCTGCTCAAAACGCAAGCAACAGTATGAACCAAATTCAAACCGCAGCCAATGATTTAATTAACAACATGAATCAAGCAGCTAAATCTGAAACTAACAGTAAAGTTCAAACGCAAGAACAAACTGTGGCTACAAAAGCTGGTGTTGTGGCAAGTGCTGCTCAAAAATTACAAAAAGCATATGCTGATAAACAAGATGCATTAAGTAAATTGTCTCAAGCTGCACATACTTTAAGTTCAGCTCAACAAACATTAGCTAATGCTTATACAGATAAAGCTAAGGCAGAAAAACAATTATTATCTGCAACTTCAAGCGATGCAAAAACTCAAGCTCAAGCTGATATTGAAAATGCTAATGAAGCAATTCAAACAGCTATAAGTCAAGTGAATAATGCTAACCAAGACGTTATTAAAGCTCAAGGTGTGGTAAACAAAGCCACTCAAACTATTACACCATTAGTAAAAGGCTTACAAACTGCTCAAAGTGGTTTAACTGACGCACAAAATGTATTAAAACAAATTCAAGCTAATGTTAAAAACCAAGACAACAATAAAACTCAAGCTGAAGTCAACTCTGGTTTAGCCAATACTGCAAACGCTAATGCTCAAGCAAGTCAAGCCAATGCTGACGAAAATAAAGCACAACAAGCTCAAGCGGAATCAAGTGTTAAGAATTTAGCAAATACTATTAACAGTAATAATGGATTAGTTACTCAATTAAGCAATCCTGACAACGTTTCTAACGATTCAAAAGTAGCTAGTGCTCAAAACGCTGTGAAAACAGCCGCTCAAACTGTAGTGAGTCAAGCTCAAACCGTTCAAGGTTTAGAAAAATCTAAAGCTGAACAATTAGGCAGTCTAAGTGAAGCTAATAAACAATTAAGTACTGATCAAAAAGCGTTAGGTCAAGCTTATGAAGCTAAAGCTGAAGCTCAAAAAGTCTTAGCAAATCCAACTTCAAGTTCAGAACAAATTAAACAAGCACAACAAGCTCTTCAAACAGCTAATAACGATATTACAAAACATCAAACAGCAGTAGCTAATGCTGCAAAAGATGTTCACAAAGCACAAAATGCAGTTGACCAAACTAATAAACAATTACAAACTGCACAAGATACTTTAAATAACGCTCAAACACAATTAGAAGATTCTCAAAAAGCATTAAATCAAGTAGTAAACGCTCAAACTCAAACTGCAAGCGCTCAAATTAAGAGTTTAGAAAAACAAACTGCGCAAAACAATGAAGCACAAGCTACAAATGCAGCTAATACTGCATTAAGTGATAAAGCTCAAGCTGATTCTTTAAGTTCATCAGCCAAAATTCAAGCCACTGCTGCTCAAAACGTAAGCAACAGTATGAACCAAATTCAAACCGCAGCCAATGATTTAATTAACAACATGAATCAAGCAGCTAAATCTGAAACTAACAGTAAAGTTCAAACGCAAGAACAAACTGTGGCTACAAAAGCTGGTGTTGTGGCAAGTGCTGCTCAAAAATTACAAAAAGCATATGCTGATAAACAAGATGCATTAAGTAAATTGTCTCAAGCTGCACATACTTTAAGTTCAGCTCAACAAACATTAGCAAATGCTTATACAGATAAAGCTAAGGCAGAAAAACAATTATTAACTGCAACTTCAAGTGATGCAAAAACTCAAGCTCAAGCTGATATTGAAAATGCTAATGAAGCAATTCAAACAGCTATAAGTCAAGTGAATAATGCTAACCAAGACGTTATTCAAGCTCAAGGTGTGGTAAACAAAGCCACTCAAGCTATTACACCATTAGTAAAAGACTTGCAAACTGCTCAAAGTGGTTTAACTGATGCACAAAACGTATTAAAACAAATTCAAGCTAACGTTCAAAACCAAGACAACAATAAAGCTCAAGCTGAAGTCAACTCTGGTTTAGCTAATACTGCAAACGCTAATGCACAAGCAAGTCAAGCTAACGCTGATGAAAATAAAGCACAACAAGCCCAAGCGGAAGCAAGTGCTAAGAATTTAGCAAACACTATTAGCAGTAATAATGGATTAGTTACTCAATTAAGCAACCCTGATAATGTTTCTAACGATTCAAAAGTAGCTAGTGCTCAAAACGCTGTAAAAACAGCCGCTCAAACTGTAGTGAGTCAAGCTCAAACCGTTCAAGGTTTAGAAAAATCTAAAGCTGAACAATTAGGCAGTCTAAGTGAAGCTAATAAACAATTAAGTACTGATCAAAAAGCGTTAGGTCAAGCTTATGAAGCTAAAGCTGAAGCTCAAAAAGTCTTAGCAAATCCAACTTCAAGTTCAGAACAAATTAAACAAGCGCAACAAGCTATTAAAACTGCTGATAGTAATATCGCAAAACAACAAACGTCAGTAGCTAATGCTGCAAAAGCTGTTCACAAAGCACAAAGTGCAGTTGATCAAACTAATAAACAATTACAAACTGTAAAAAATGCTTTAAACAGTGCTCAAACACAATTACAAAACGCTCAAAAAGCGTTGAATAAAGTTGTTACAACTCAAACTCAAACTGCAAGCGCTCAAATTAAGAGTTTAGAAAAACAAACTGCACAAAATAATGAAGCACAAGCTACAAATGATGCTAACACTGCATTAAGTGATAAAAATCAAGCTGATTCTTTAAGTTCATCAGCCAAAGTTCAAGCCACTGCTGCTCAAAACGCAAGCAACAGTATGAACCAAGCACAAACTGCAGCTAATGATTTAATTAACAACATGAATCAAGCGGCTAAATCTGAAACCAACAGTAAAGTTCAAACGCAAGAACAAACTGTGGCTACAAAAGCTGGTGTTGTGGCAAGTGCTACACAAAAATTACAAAAAGCATATGCTGATAAACAAGATGCATTAAATAAATTGTCTCAAGCTGCACATAGTTTAAGTTCAGCTCAACAAACATTAGCTAACGCTTATACAGATAAAGCTAAGGCAGAAAAACAATTATTATCTGCAACTTCAAGTGATGCAAAAGCTCAAGCTCAAGCTGATATTGAAAATGCTAATAAAGCAATTAAAACAGCTATAAGTCAAGTGAATAACGCTAACCAAGACGTTATTAAAGCTCAAGGTGTGGTAAACAAAGCCACTCAAGCTATTACACCATTAGTAAAAGACTTACAAACTGCTCAAAGTGGTTTAACTGATGCACAAAACGTATTAAAACAAATTCAAGCTAATGTTCAAAACCAAGACAACAATAAAACTCAATATGAAGTCAACTCTGATTTAGCTAATACTGCAAACGCTAATGCTCAAGCAAGTCAAGCCAATGCTGATGAAAACAAAGCACAACAAGCTCAAGCGGAAGCAAGTGCTAAGAATTTAGCAAACACTATTAGCAGTAATAATGGATTAGTTACTCAATTAAGCAATCCTGACAACGTTTCTAACGATTCAAAAGTAGCTAGTGCTCAAAACGCTGTAAAAACAGCCGCTCAAACTGTAGTGAGTCAAGCTCAAACCGTTCAAGGTTTAGAAAAATCTAAAGCTGAACAATTAGGCAGTCTAAGTGAAGCTAATAAACAATTAAGTACTGATCAAAAAGCATTAGGTCAAGCTTATGAAACTAAAGCTGAAGCTCAAAAAGTCTTAGCAAATCCAACTTCAAGTTCAGAACAAATTAAACAAGCACAGCAAAATCTTCAAACAGCTAATAACGATATTACAAAACAACAAACAGCAGTAGCTAATGCTGCAAAAGCTGTTCACAAAGCACAAAGTGCAGTTGATCAAACTAATAAACAATTACAAACTGCAAAAAATGCTTTAAACAGTGCTCAAACACAATTAGAAGATTCTCAAAAAGCATTAAACCAAGTAGTAAACGCTCAAACACAATCTGCAAGTGCTCAAATTAAGAGTTTAGAAAAACAAACTGCGCAAAATAATGAAGCACAAGCTACAAACGCAGCTAACACTGCATTAAGTGATAAAGCTCAAGCTGATTCTTTAAGTTCATCAGCCAAAGTTCAAGTCACTGCTGCTCAAAACGCAAGCAACAGTATGAACCAAATTCAAACCGCAGCCAATGATTTAATTAACAACATGAATCAAGCAGCTAAATCTGAAACTAACAGTAAAGTTCAAACGCAAGAACAAACTGTGGCTACAAAAGCTGGTGTTGTGACAAGCGCTGCTCAAAAATTACAAAAAGCATATGCTGATAAACAAGATGCATTAAGTAAATTGTCTCAAGCTGCACATACTTTAAGTTCAGCTCAACAAACATTAGCTAATGCTTATACAGATAAAGCTAAGGCAGAAAAACAATTATTATCTGCAACTTCAAGTGATGTAAAAACTCAAGCTCAAGCTGATATTGAAAATGCTAATGAAGCAATTCAAACAGCTATAAGTCAAGTGAATAATGCTAACCAAGACGTTATTAAAGCTCAAGGTGTGGTAAACAAAGCCACTCAAGCTATTACACCATTAGTAAAAGACTTGCAAACTGCTCAAAGTGGTTTAACTGATGCACAAAACGTATTAAAACAAATTCAAGCTAACGTTCAAAACCAAGATAACAATAAAGCTCAAGCTGAAGTCAACTCTGGTTTAGCTAATACTGCAAACGCTAATGCACAAGCAAGTCAAGCTAACGCTGATGAAAATAAAGCACAACAAGCCCAAGTGGAAGCAAGTGCTAAGAATTTAGCAAACACTATTAACAGTAATAATGGATTAGTTACTCAATTAAGCAACCCTGATAATGTTTCTAACGATTCAAAAGTAGCTGGTGCTCAAAACGCTGTAAAAACAGCCGCTCAAACTGTAGTGAGTCAAGCTCAAACCGTTCAAGGTTTAGAAAAATCTAAAGCTGAACAATTAGGCAGTCTAAGTGAAGCTAATAAGCAATTAAGTACTGATCAAAAAGCATTAGGAGAAACTTATGAAACTAAAGCTGAAGCTCAAAAAGTCTTAGCAAATCCTGCTTCAAGTTCAGAACAAATTAAACAAGCACAACAAGCTATTAAAACTGCTGATAGTAATATCGCAAAACAACAAACGTCAGTAGCTAATGCTGCAAAAGCTGTTCACAAAGCACAAAGTGCAGTTGATCAAACTAATAAACAATTACAAACTGCAAAAAATGCTTTAAACAGTGCTCAAACACAATTACAAGACGCTCAAAAAGTGTTGAATAAAGTTGTTACAACTCAAACTCAAACTGCAAGCGCTCAAATTAAGAGTTTAGAAAAACAAACTGTACAAAACAATGAAGCACAAGCTACAAATGATGCTAACACCGCATTAAGTGATAAAGCTCAAGCTGATGCTTTAAGTTCATCAGCCAAAGTTCAAGCCACTGCTGCTCAAAACGCAAGCAACAGTATGAACCAAGCACAAACTGCAGCTAATGATTTAATTAACAACATGAATCAAGCGGCTAAATCTGAAACCAACAGTAAAGTTCAAACGCAAGAACAAACTGTGGCTACAAAAGCTGGTGTTGTGGCAAGTGCTGCACAAAAATTACAAAAAGCATATGCTGATAAACAAGATGCATTAAATAAATTGTCTCAAGCTGCACATAGTTTAAGTTCAGCTCAACAAACATTAGCTAACGCTTATACAGATAAAGCTAAGGCAGAAAAACAATTATTATCTGCAACTTCAAGTGATGCAAAAGCTCAAGCTCAAGCTGATATTGAAAATGCTAATAAAGCAATTAAAACAGCTATAAGTCAAGTGAATAACGCTAACCAAGACGTTATTAAAGCTCAAGGTGTGGTAAACAAAGCCACTCAAGCTACTACACCATTAGTAAAAGACTTACAAAGTGCTCAAAGTGGTTTAACTGATGCACAAAACGTATTAAAACAAATTCAAGCTAATGTTCAAAACCAAGACAACAATAAAACTCAATATGAAGTCAACTCTGATTTAGCTAATACTGCAAACGCTAATGCTCAAGCAAGTCAATCCAATGCTGATGAAAACAAAGCACAACAAGCTCAAGCGGAAGCAAGTGCTAAGAATTTAGCAAACACTATTAGCAGTAATAATGGATTAGTTACTCAATTAAACAACCCTGATAATGTTTCTAACGATTCCAAAGTAGCTGGTGCTCAAAACGCTGTAAAAACAGCCGCTCAAACTGTAGTGAGTCAAGCTCAAACCGTTCAAGGTTTAGAAAAATCTAAAGCTGAACAATTAGGCAGTCTAAGTGAAGCTAATAAACAATTAAGTACTGATCAAAAAGCATTAGGTCAAGCTTATGAAACTAAAGCTGAAGCTCAAAAAGTCTTAGCAAATCCAACTTCAAGTTCAGAACAAATTAAACAAGCACAGCAAAATCTTCAAACAGCTAATAACGATATTACAAAACAACAAACAGCAGTAGCTAATGCTGCAAAAGCTGTTCACAAAGCACAAAGTGCAGTTGATCAAACTAATAAACAATTACAAACTGCAAAAAATGCTTTAAACAGTGCTCAAACACAATTAGAAGATTCTCAAAAAGCATTAAACCAAGTAGTAAACGCTCAAACACAAGCTGCAAGTGCTCAAATTAAGAGTTTAGAAAAACAAACTGCTCAAAACTATGAAGCACAAGCTACAAACGCAGCTAACACTGCATTAAGTGATAAAGCTCAAGCTGATTCTTTAAGTTCATCAGCCAAAGTTCAAGCCACTGCTGCTCAAAACGCAAGCAACAGTATGAACCAAATTCAAACTGCAGCCAATGATTTAATTAACAACATGAATCAAGCAGCTAAATCTGAAACTAATAGTAAAGTTCAAACTCAAGAACAAGCTGTGGCTACAAAAGCTGGTGTTGTGGCAAGCACTGCACAAAAATTACAAAAAGCATATGCTGATAAACAAGACGCATTAAATAAATTGTCACAAGCTGCACACACTTTAAGTTCAGCTCAACAAACATTAGCTAATGCTTATACAGATAAAGCTAAGGCAGAAAAACAATTATTATCTGCAACTTCAAGTGATGCAAAAACTCAAGCTCAAGCTGATATTGAAAATGCTAATGAAGCAATTCAAACAGCTATAAGTCAAGTGAATAATGCTAACCAAGACGTTATTCAAGCTCAAGGTGTGGTAAACAAAGCCACTCAAGCTATTACACCATTAGTAAAAGATTTACAAACTGCTCAAAGTGGGTTAACTGATGCACAAAATGTATTGAAACAAACTCAATTGAATCAAACAAGAAAAACGCAAGTTGAAGTAAATTCTGGTTTAGCTAAAACATCATATGCTAACGCTCAAGCGAGCGAAGCAAACGCTACTGAAAATAAAACTCAACAAGCTCAAGCTGAGATGAATGCTAAAGATTTAGCAAATACAATTAATGACAACAATGGATTAATTACTCAATTAAGTAATCCTGCTAATATTTCTAAAAATTTAGATGTAGCCAAAGCTCAGAAAGCAGTTAAGACTGCTGCCCAAGCTGTTGTTCAACAAGCTCAAACCGTTCAAGGTTTAGAAAAAGCTAAAGCTGAACAATTAGGTAAATTAAGTGCTGATAACAACCAATTAAGTGAAGCTCAAAATGCTTTAGGACAAGCTTATCAAACTAAAGCTGACGCTCAAAAAGTCTTAGCAAATCCTACTTCAAGCGCAGAACAAATGCAACAAGCCAAACAAACTATTAAAACTGCTGATGGCAATATTGCAAAACAACAAACTGCCGTTTCTCAAGCTGTTCAAAATGTTAAAGTTTGTCAAGCTGCTGTATATAACACTCAAATGCATTTACAAACTGCACAAAATAATTTAGATAAAGCTCAACAAGACTTAAATCAAGCGTTACAAAATAATGTAACTGTATCTAATAAAGCAGAAAGTGTTGTAGACGGTGATAATGATTACGAAAAAGTTTACCAAATTCTTGGTGGCGCTAAATCATTAATTGATTCAGTTATTACAAAGGCGTTACAATCTAGTGATTCTAAAGTTCAAGCGCAAGCAAATACAGCGTTAAAAGAGGCTAACGATGCTTCTGGTTTTGCTAATCAAGTACTTCAATCACTGCAAGCTGGTTTACCTTCTGCTGTATATAATCAAACTTTCACTTCAGCACAAAACTCATTAACAGCAGCGGAAAATGCAGTTAAAGATTTAGTTAAATTAGAAAAAGCATCAGCGGCCCAAAAAGAAGATGATATAAAGAATAAAGAATTACAAGCAAGTAATGTTAAGATTAAAAATCTACAAAGTCAGATAGATGGTTTAAATAAACAATGTCAAACATTAAAAGATTCTAATAGTTCTCAACTTAACAAATTACAAAGTGAAGTTACTGAATGAAAAAATAAAGCAGATCAAAACCAAAAAATAATTGCTAACATTGATGCTAAGAATAAAGAATTAACTTCTCAAGTTCAAGCTCAAGAAAAAATAAATCAGCAATTAAAAAATAGTTATAAAACTATTTCAGAAGAGCTTAAGCAATGAGAAGCCGTGGCTGAAAATGATAAACAAACCGAAACTAAAGTTAATGATATTTTAAATACTGAACAAGACATCATTAACAAAATGAATTTATTTTCAACCTTCACAGAACACCAATTAAAGACTTATACCAACGTAAATAGTAATGATGTTAATAGTGTTGATAAAGCTCGTGTAACTTCCACAGGATTTAATATGTTCATGCCATTAATTATGCAAATGAATACAAATAGTCCTAATTTTAATAACACAGGCTCACCACAAGCGTTAGCACAGATTGAAGGAATTTATTACCAAACACAAAACGAAAATCCTGTGGTTAATGGGATTGCTCGTTTATTAAAGAAACATAACATTTCTTCTAATTACGCTAATGTTTCTAATGCATTGGGTAATATCTTGTTGAAATACAATAATGTAAGTGCAAATGTTCAAAGCAAGATTAGTAACATAAAAAAAGAAATTCAAAACATAGAAAATGATTTAAATAATGAATCGGTAAATACTCCAGATTTATCACCAGACTATGATCCTGACTTTAATTACCCAACAAGTTATAACAATCCAACGAACAATAATTCAGATATTAAAAATAAATTAGACAAAGTTTTAAAAGAATTAGACGAAGTTAATACTAATAATAACGCTTACCAAAACGTTAACCCAAGTAGTCCAGCTTCTTACTTCTTATCATTATTTAATTTATTAGCCAATGAAAAAGGATATCTAAATATGAACAACTCTTGATTGAGTTACTGAATTATACAATGATTAGGTTTTTATAATTTAGCAGATGATGCATCTAATCAGTCAAGTGGATCGGCAACAAAAACTATCGCTTTAGATAAAGAAAAAAATATTTTTTCTAATGTGAGTGGTGATGATTCTTATGAGGATGAATACGAATTTTTCTTAGATTACGCGCATTATAAAGTGGTTGGTGGTACTAACCTTGGTGGCGAAGTAACAACTAAATATGCCACTAATAACGACAACTCAATTAATTACACACAACCTTGGTCGTATTTCAATATTCAAGATGTAATTTTGAATTTAACTTTTAATAAAACAATTGATTGAGCTCCTGAATATGTGGTTAAAGATACGTCTAAGCCTGATGGTACTAATTCTTCTACAACTTATAAAATTCAACAAGATAAACCGGTGACTTATACAATTGAACCTAACAGTTTAACTATTTCTGATTTTGTAAAAAATAATATCGGTACCTCTGTTCAAAACGGTTTATATTTAAACCAAAAATTAGACGTAAAAGATCTAATAGATAATGATGCTAGTTTAAAAGGATTAATTTTTGATATTAACTTCAACGGGTATGTTACAAGCGGAGCTAAGTTCCAACCTTTTGGCTACACTAATACTATTTGAAATATGGAAAGTCAATACACAACTAATTGATACTCTAATGATCCTAGAACTAAAGGAGATTCTAATGCTGATGACTGGTATGCAAATTCTACTTATCACGATGCATCAGACACTTCAGATGCTCTGTATTGAAAATATTCAATTTTATCAGAATCATTACCTTGAAGTTATGTTCTTACAAATTCTTATAATTTATTACCAACGGTTTACCAAAATAGTAGCTTAACTCCAATTAATAATAATGATTATCAACAAGCATCAAACAAAACCAAATAGATTTTGAATTAATTAAAACAAATGTAATGAAAATAACAGCTGACACAAACGAACAGTGTATGGCTGTTATTTTTTTATCCAAAACATAATAAAAAACCATTCAGTATCCAGATGAATGGTTTTTATTTGTAGTGTTGTAATCGTTGTAAAAATATGAATAGCATTAGTTCTGTTTAATTTGGGAAAGTTGAGATAGAGTAAAATTAATAATTTCTTCTTGTTGTAAACGTAAAGTTTTCAGTTTACTTAACAGCACTGCTGAAGTAATGACGGCTCATAAAAAGGTAAAAAAGACTAATAAAAAATCAATAACGCCAATTGTTAAAACTTTACGTTTCAAGTTAGCGTTTTTCATTTGGTTCATTTTGATTAAATTAGCAATACTTAAAAGTAAAGCAATAATTTTGGCGGGAATAGCCAATACAGCTAAACAAACATAGAAACTAGTGCTTAGCACGTTTGTAATTAAAACAACTAACAAAGGAATAGATAAAGAAGAAATGAATTGGCAAATGATAACACCAATTGCATTTTTTCTTAAGATTTGCAAGGTATGTAAGTCTTCTAAAGCCCCAATGTAATCCTTGGGTTTGTTGTGGTCGCCTAAATAGTCGTGTTTATGGTCTCACATAAGGTTATTCACTTTCTTTTATATAAAAAAACTAAATGATATTTTATCATTTATTTTCCTATTTCTTATCTTAAAGATGGTGGATATGCTTACCAAGTAAGATTTAGTTGAATCTCGGTGCTGTCATCTAAACTATTACGAAAAAATATACCTAAGTTGGGTATAAATCCTACTTAGGTATATTATTTTCAGCTAATTAGTATTGTTGTTGTGCGTTGTAAGCTTCTAATTGCATTTGGATGTTTTTGATTTGGTTTAAAGTGATAACTGCAGTCACGATTGGTCATAAGATCGTTAACACGTTTAACACTAAGTTAACAATTGAAACAACTAATAATTTGTCTTTCATTTGTTTGTTGTTTAAGCTAGTCACTTTAATTAAATCTACAATACTGAAAATAATAGAAATAATGACTGGCACAATAAGAATGAATAAACATTGGCAGATGATACTTCATACGGCGTGTTTTTTCATTTTTTGTAAACTGTCCATGTCTTGAGCATAGTTCATTTGGTTTAGTGGGTTAGCACTGTAGTCGTTATTTGAATTTCACATAATGAAATTGTAATTCCTTTATTTTTTTATTGAAATATTAAAAAAATTTTATCATGTTTCTTTTAACAAGTATAAGAAAAACCACCTTCTTGGGAATGAAGGTGGTTGAATATTGAGTTTGCTAAGAACGCTTAAGGGAGTGCGTTACTTCAGCAAATTAAGCTATTGTAATTTAATAAGTTGTCTTGGTTATTTATTTTATGAGTGTAGACAAAAGGAACTATTTCTTTTCAGTAGTTTCTTCGTCTTTAACGTCAGCTTCGTTGTCTTGGTTTTGAGACATGTTTTGAGCCATTTGAGCAGCTTGTGCCATCATTTGTTCAAAAGCAGCTAACTTAGGTTCTAGAGCTTTTCAGTCTTCTTTAGCTTGAAGATCTTTGATTTCGTCTAGTTGTTTTTGTAATTCATCTTTTTTATCTGCAGGAAGTTGAGGCATTGCAAGAATTTCTTCTAGTTGGTGCACTAGTCTGTCAGCACGGTTTTTAATTTCGGCTTGTTTCTTGAATTCTTCGTCTTTTTCTTTGTTTTCTTCTGCTTCTTTGACCATTCTATTAATTTCTTCTTCACTTAAACCTTGTGAATCTTTAATAGTGATACTGTTTTCTTCGTTAGTTTTTAAGTCTTTTGCTTTAACAGACATAATACCGTTAGCGTCAATACTGAAACTAATTTCGATTTGTGGCATACCAGCTTTAGCAGGTTGAATACCTGTTAATTGGAAGTTACCTAATAATTTGTTATCTCTAGCCATTGGACGTTCACCTTGAACGATCACGATGTCTACGCTTGGTTGGTTATCTACAGCAGTACTGAAGATTTGTGATTTTGTAACTGGAATAGTTGTGTTACGTTTAATTAATGGAGTAGCAACTCCACCCATTGTTTCAATTGATAAAGTTAATGGAGTAACGTCAATTAATAAGATGTCATCTACATCACCAGATAAGACCCCACCTTGAATTGCGGCACCCATAGCAACTACTTCATCAGGGTTGATTGTGTTGTTTGGTGTTTTACCAGTTAATTCTTTAACTAATTCTTGAACAGCTGGCATTCTTGTTGAACCACCAACTAATAAAACTTCGTTAATTTCAGATGCGCTGAAACCAGATTCTTTTAAAGCATCTTGAACTGGTTTTTTACAACGTTCTAACAATGGTCTTGTTAGTTCTTCGAATTTTGCTCTTGTTAGTTCTTTTTCAATGTTAATTGGACCATTAGCATTCATTGAAATGAATGGTAACATGATTTGTGCAGTTAATTGACCTGATAAGTCGATTTTAGCTTTTTCTGCAGCATCTTTTAGACGTTGCATAGCCATTTTATCTTTACTTAAATCGATGCCGTATTCTTTACCAGCTTCTTCGATTAATCAGTTCATAATAGCGTGGTCTCAGTCATCCCCACCTAAGTTGTTATCACCTGAAGTAGCAACTACTTCAAATGTACCATCAGACATATCTAAAACAGAAACGTCGAATGTACCACCACCTAAGTCGAATACTAAGATTTTTTCTTCTTTATCAGCTTTTTCTAAACCGTAAGCTAAAGCCGCTGCAGTTGGTTCGTTGATAATTCTTTCTACTTTTAAGCCGGCTATTGTACCAGCGTTTTTAGTAGCTTGACGTTGTGCGTCATTGAAGTAAGCTGGAACTGTAATTACAGCTTTTTCTACTTTTTGGCCTAATTTCTTTTCAGCAAAGCCTTTAATGTATGCAAGAATTTTTGCAGAGATTTCTTCTGGTGTAAATTCTTTACTGTTTACATCAACAGTATATTTTTCCCCGATGTGACGTTTAATTGAGCTAATTGTGTTTGGGTTAGTAATCATTTGACGTTTAGCAGCATCACCAACGATTACTTCTTCACCTTTGAAAGCAACAACTGATGGAACAGTTCTTTTACCTTCAGGGTTTTCTAAAATGATTGGTTTTTTACCTTCCATAACAGCAACAGCTGAGTTGGTAGTACCTAAGTCAATACCTAAAATAATTTCTTTTGCCATATTTAATACCTCGTTTTTCAAAATTTTGTTTTAAGAAGCATTCACTAACATAACGTTGTGTCAATTTCTTAATGCCTAGTTTTGAATTTTTATGTTTCGTTATACTTTTATCGGTAAGTATAGTATAGCACATTTTTAGCACTCTACATATAAAAGTGCTAATTTATTACAGAAATACGTAAAAAAAGAGATTTGTGGAGGACCCACAAACCCCTTTTATATATAAATTATAGTTATACGTTCAGTTTTAATAATGTTATTGTTTTAAAACTTTGTCGATTGCTCCTCCACCTAAACAGATACCGTTTTGGTATAAAACGCAGTATTGTCCAGGAGCAATATTTTTTTGTTTGTCATAAAAGACTTCTACTTGATTATCGTGTAGTTCTACACTAACGTTTTGTAACACTTGACGGTGTCTAAATCTAGCTTGGATACCATGGAAATCTGTTGGTTTAGTAATTCAGTTAAATTCATTAATGATTAAGTGAGCAGAATCTAAATATTCTTCTTCTAGTGAATCAGGTGCCACATATAAAATTTTGTTATCAATGTCTTTTTTACAAACAAAGTACTTTTCTTTTTGACCGCCTAAGCCTAAACCTTTTCTTTGTCCTAAAGTATAGTACATAACACCATTATGGTGTCCAATAACTTGGTTAGTAGTGATATCTACAATATCACCTACTTGGTTTGGTAAGTAGTTACTTAAGAATTTTCTAAAGTTTCTTTCACCGATAAAACAAATACCAGTCGAGTCTTTCTTTTCAGCATTAGGTAAACCTACCTTACGAGCTAATTCTCTAACTTCTTCTTTAGTTAAATCTTCTAATGGGAACAATGCTCTTTTTAATTGTTCTTGACTTAAGTGACATAAAAAATAAGTTTGGTCTTTGTTTTGGTCTTTACACAACATTAGTTCCGAATAATTATCGTAGTGTCTAATCTTGGCATAGTGACCCATTGCGATATAATCACAGTTAAATTCTTTTAAAGCGTATTTTTGGAACGCTTCAAATTTAATGTGTTTGTTACATAATACATCAGGGTTCGGCGTTCTGTTGTGTTGGTATTCGTATAAGAAATATTGGAAGACATCGTCTCAATATTCTTTAATAAATTGTTGTCTGTATAACGGAATGTCTAAGAATTTAGCTACCGCTTCAGCAGCTTGAAAATCAATTTCCGCATCACAAACATCGTATTTAGATTCGTAGTTATTTTCATAATTTGCGGTTGAATCTCAGTTTTGCATAAACAAGCCAATGACTTCATAGCCTTGTTGTTTTAGTAGATAAGCTGATACGGCTGAGTCTACCCCACCAGATAAACCCACAACCACTCTTTTAGCTTGTGTTGGTGTCATATTTTGTCCCTAACCTTTACTTTTTGATATAGAAATATTGAGTTTAAAAAAATTAATTCTTTAAACATTATTGATTAAAAAAATGTCTGACATTTTTTCACAATGGTGGAATGAAGGGTAAAGGAATCAGGACACCATTGCGTAACTTATATTATTTTAAACCACAACTAGTATATATAATAATCTTCTTTTACTATGTTAAAATAACACATATTATGGCAATTAAAAAATCAATTCTTATTACAATCGGATCAATCGCATTAACAACTGGTATCGTGGCCACTGCTGTTTGTGTCCCAGCCTACGTTAATGTACAAGGTAACAATCCAAAATTATACAATTTTCAACCTAACGCACACGGTTCTTTAATGATGAATGCTTTAGATATGGGAGCTGTGAATGTTAGCTTTAAAGAAGCTGTTTTAGGGACTACTAAAATCAACCATGGAACGTACTTTATTTACTTAGGTAGTCAAGCTTATACTTCAAACAACGAGTTCTTATACGGTGCTAATAATGCTTCACCGATGTCATTTGAAGCTAACCAAAACTTACAGTTAAACGGTTATTTTGGCCAAGCGTTAAACCAAATTAATACGCTACAAGTAAGACCTCAAGTCTTAATGATGCAAGATGTCTTAACGCCAGCTGTTTACAAAGAACAATTAAACTACAACAACCAAGTGAAAACTTGAAAAGCTTATGACATGAGTAGTGATAAACTAACAAGACAACAAAGACAACAACATGCGTGAGCTATTTCGGCCCCAGAATGAAGTTTTGCCCCTGGTAAAACTTACATTAACTGAGAAGGTAAAACGACTTACTTTAGAACTGATAAATACGCAACTGAATTCCAAAACGCAGTAAACTTCGTAAACAAAAGATTTAAAAATGTAAAAGACGTGAGTGGTTCATCAGGAATTATCATTGGTTACAAGGATGGCAACATCTGTAGCAACTATACTGGTTCGTTTAACGGATCTAGTGACTCATCGAGTTCAAGTACAGCAGCGACAACTCAAAGTAACCAATTCTTCACTGCTTTTAAACCACAATTATTAGCTGATCACGTGGAATCAACTAACTTAGAAGCTAGTTCTACAGCTGCTAGCAACGATTTCTTAAATTGATTACAAAATAACTACGGTATTAGTAATGAATCTAAATAATAACCAAGTCTTATTAGACTTATGTTTACAAGATAATATTCCGATCATCAGAGACCAAACTGCGTTTCTTATCGAAAAAATTATTTTAGAAAATAATTTTCATTCATTGTTTGAAGTGGGTACTGCATACGGTTATTCTGCTAGTCTATGAATTCAAATTCCACAATTAACTAACATTACTACCATTGAAAAAAACGAAGCTAACCATGTTCTAGCGAAACAATACGTGCACCACGACAATTTACATTTAGTGTTAGGTGATGCTTTTACTTATGAACCTGAAACTAAATTTGATTTAATTTTTATTGATGGACCTAAGTCACACCAAGAAAATTTAATTACTCATTACATTGAATATTTAAATCCTAACGGGATTATTGTTATCGATAATTTATTCTTAAACAAGATTAGACAAATTCCAGAAGAATTACGTTCTAAAAAC
This sequence comes from Ureaplasma ceti, assembly GCF_040369755.1. Taxonomy (NCBI): domain Bacteria; kingdom Bacillati; phylum Mycoplasmatota; order Mycoplasmoidales; family Mycoplasmoidaceae; genus Ureaplasma; species Ureaplasma ceti. The sequence goes on from NZ_BAABQM010000001.1 coordinate 23,872, forward strand.
CAAAATAATCTAATTAAAAAGTTAGATGACTTTGTTTTATGATTACAAAGATTGCCAAATTGAAGTTTTAAATTTTTAGATTTAGATGATGGCATTGGGATTTTAAAAAGGGTTTAATTTTATGGAAAAACAAGCACAAAGATACACAAAAACGAAAAAGAAATTAACACAAGAACCCGAAGTAAAAAAAGAGAGAGAGCTGAAGCTCTCTCATAAATTGTTAATTGTTTCTGTAATGTTTATTTTATGTATTGGTGCAATCGTTGCGATTGTTTTATTACTTGTTAAAAAATATCATTCTTAAAATTAAATTATTTTTGAACCAGTTTTTTTAATAACGAATGTGGTGTTATTTCAACATCACATTTTATTTCAAATATGACATCTTCACCATATTGTTTATCTAAAATAGTGTAGTGGTTGCTATTGATTCAGTATTCAATGGTTTTTGTGTCGTTGTAGTCAAACTGAATTTCGTAATAGTAATACTTTACAAAATTTAGGAGTTCGCACTCTTGAAATAAACTAGAAATTGTTTTGGTGTAAGCACGTAATAAACCGCCAGCACCTAACTTGATGCCTCCGTAGTACCGAACCACCACTACTAAAATATTAGTTAATTCATTTTTAAGTAATAAAGAGAGTAGAGGATAACCGGCGGTACCACTAGGTTCACCATCATCGCTATATTTTTGAACTGATTGAGATTCGTTTAAGATGTAAGCGTAGCAGATGTGAGTGGCATCATAAAATTGCGTTCTTAAGTCATTTAGAATCGCTTCACAGTCTGCGACAGATTCTACGTAAAAATTAAAACCTAAAAATTTAGATTTTTTAATTTCGTAGAGATTATTGTGTTCTTGTGCAATTATTTTCATAAATTCAATTATAAGGAAGTCTTTATGCAACCAGAGAAAAAATTAATTATTATTATCGGTCCTACCGCAGCTAAAAAATCACGGTTAGCGCATTTAATTGCTGAACGTTTTCAAGGTTCAGTTATTAATGGTGATGCTTACCAAGTTTATAAAGAAATTAGTGCCGGGATTAATAAACCTACTCAAGAAGAGATTGAAAAATATGATTATCATTTAGTTAATTTAATTTCTTGAAACGAAGAATGAAGTATTGCTCATTTCCAAAAAGCGTTTGATAATGCCTATGACGAGATCGTCCAACGCCAACGTTTACCCATTTTATGTGGTGGCAGTCATTTATATACAGATGCGATTATTAATGGTTATGATTTATCGATTGATACTACTCCATATGAAACAGAAATTGCTAACTGAACTATTGAAGAATTATATGCCTATGTGTTAAAGTATGATCCGGTGTCGGCTGAAAAAATCGGTCCTAACAATTACAAACGGCTATTTAGATGTGTTGCTTTATTAAAGGCAAATAACAATATTCCTAAATCTGTAACTGATTTGCAAAATAATAAACCGGTGTATAAACCGTTAATTATTATGGTAACAAAAGACAGACAAGTGCTTTATGACAAAATTAACGCACGGTTTGACAGATTCTTTAGTGAAAACAACTGGATGGAAGAAATCCAACAGTTAATTGAAAAAGATCCAGCGATCATTGAGTCACTATGCTTTAAAGCAATTGGTTACCAAGAAATTGCAAACAGCATTTTGAACCATACTCCAGTGGATACAGAAAAATTAAAACAAAAAACGCGTCAATTAGCAAAGAGACAATTGACCTGATGTAACAACAAATTCCCAGATAAATTAGTCTTTGAATTTGAAAAAGATGACCTTGAAGAAATCTTTGCCAAAGTGCAAGAATTTTACTATGACTAAACATTTATACCTTCACATTCCGTTCTGCAACCAAATCTGCACATTCTGTGATTTTAAACGTATCAAGACAAATAGTTATGAATTAATGCAAAATTTTGTGAATGACTTGATTCGTCAAATCCAGTTAACTTCTGTTCCTCACCAATACACCACTATTTATTTAGGGGGTGGCACTCCTAATCATTTACCTGATGATTTACTAGCGAAGTTATTAGAGTGTCTACAACAATATTTAGATGATACTAATAACTACGAATTTACAATTGAATGTAACCCAGACTTAGTAACCCAAACCCAAATTGATGTTTATAAAAAGTATGGCTTAAACAGAGTGTCACTGGGTGCACAGATTTTAAACAATAAAACTTTAAAAATTTTAAGAAGAGAGCACAACGCTGATCATATTCAACAAGCCATTGACCTGTTGTATCAAAATGACTTAACCAATGTAAGTTTAGATTTTATTTATAATTTACCCAACGAAACATATGCTGATTTAGATGATATTTTTAACTTTGTTCATAAAAATAACATTAAGCATGTATCGTTTTACGCACTAGAACTGAAACCTAATTCTATTATGACCAAAAGTAAATACCACTTGGACTTAGATAAAGAAGAAGACCAAATGGAATATATCGAACAAAAGTTCCAAGAATTAGGTTACCACCGCTATGAAGTTTCTAACTGATGTTTAGCACCTGAATATGAATCACAGCACAATAAGTGTTACTGGTTAAGTCGCGACTGAAAAGCACTCGGTTATGGTGCTAGTGGATTTGAACACCAACATTCTTATGTAATTACTAATAAAATTCCAGAACCTGTCGCTGAAGTAGAAAAGGTATCTGATAAAGATTGGTACTTCCAAATCTTAATGATGGGTTTAAGATTATCAGCGGGTTTACCATTAAACCAAGAACCATATAAAGCTGCTTACGAATTTTATAAAGACCGGTTAATTAATTGTCAAATTGTAGACGGTTATTTACGGGTTAATAACCTAGATTTATTGGATGATACTTTATTAGCTCTAATGGATTAATTTGTAAGAAAGAAAAACTCCTTGTTGTTTGTAATACAACGAGGAGGATTTTTTATACCTTATCTTTTTTTAGCGTTATTTTCGCGGTTAATTTTATTTTTTAGTTGAATAGCGACATTTCTTGGTGGAGTGGTCGTTTCTTTAATGTGATTATTATTTTCAATTTTTAGAAAAAATTGGTCTAACTTAGATAATTTCTTAGAGTCTTCTTTTTGGACTTGTGACTCAGTTAGTTGAACTGTAGGTTCAACAGTTTCTTCTAAGTTACTTAAGACTTCATTGGTCATTTCAGACAAGAAATCATCTTGGCAACTTTCTTGTGCATCACTTTGTTCTGCAACTTCTGCTTCTAAAGTAATGGAATCATCATTAATGTCTTCTTTATTGGTTAAAGATAAGATAGGGTTAGTACAAATTGTTTGAACGTTTAAATGTTCAGTTTCTTCGTGACAAGTGCATTGACAATCTTTAGCAGGATTGTTATGACAAGCGGTTTTTATTTGCGCTTGTAATGTTTGAACTTGTTCACTTAATTCTTGTACAGTATTTTTCATTGCCATTAATTCTTTGTTCTTTTCGATTAAGATTTTTAATAACATTGAATTTTTATGACTAGAAACAACATCTACAATTTCTCACAAAGTATCACGGTAACCTAATACTAATTTTGTTGTTTCTTCATCATTTTTCTTTAAAACCGGGTGAATTACGTGAGTGTAACTACTTAGTTCGGCTCACAATGAATAAACCTCTAAACTAAAAGTTTCATCAAAAATATGCTTACATAAATTTAATAAGAAAGTATTGTTGATATTTAATTCACTTTTAGGTAAGACTTCATGTTCTCTTAAATAGAAACAGAAATCTCTGATAACTTTTTCTAAAATACTTCTAAACAACATTAGGGTTGCTTTGGGAGATAATTGGTGAATGGCTTGTGCTTCTTTGAATCATTCATCACAAGTACTACAGCCACTATTTAAGTCGCGTCAGATAAGACTAGGATGTTCTTTAGCTTGTCTTACTATTTCTTTATTGACTACAGGTTTTTTTAGTTTACATGTAGAAGACTTGTTGGTTGGTTCTACATCTATACTATGAACTGTATTTTCTTGAGTAACTGGACGAGTTTTAATTTCGTATAACTGATAAAGTCTGTTAACTTTGGTACCTTTATTTAAGAAATTAGCTTTTTCAGCTAAAGCGTTGTATAACAACTTAAAACCAAGAGAAGTTTTATCAACACTATTGCTTTCTAAATATTTATCCAAGATAACGTTTAAGTTTTTAGCTATTTCAATGTCACTTAGATTATCAATTAAATATTGATATTCTGTATCGATTGCGTGTAAGCTAACTAATCTTTTCATTAAACTTTTGCACTCTTGTGCATCTTTCAGTTTTTTGTGCATACGATTAATGCATTCAGTGTCTGGCATGTTTTGTGCATTAAAATTTTTTTGTTTTGGAGACATTTATTTTCCTCCTTATTTATTTTTCTTAATTGAGAGCTATTTCATAGCCCTTAATTAAAATTTTAATACTGAATTAAATTGGTTTTGGTGAGAAGCAATGTAGAATTGAACTACTTTTTCTAAAAATAATTCAGTTTGTTTTAAAAAGGAGAAAAAAACTCGCGTAGCTCTTGAAAAATACGCGAGTTTATGTGTAAGAATTATTATTTTTTACTAATTAAATAACGTCATGAGCCTGTTGCAATGACTGTTCGTGTTCTTCGTAAATAGTTTTATAGTGCTCTAATATTTTAGAAATATTATTACGTAATTCATATTTATTACAGATTTTTACTAAGTTAGTATGAAGATTTAATAACTGATTATTAACGTCTAAAAATAGTGAATCAATTTGTTCGGTGTTTAAGTCTTCGTGGAATGGGTGTGCATAGTTACTTAGATTTGATCACAAACCATTAATTTTATTTATTGAGGAATCTGTTATAACACCCTTGCATAAATTAACGTTAAATAATTTTTCGTTAGGCAAAGATTTGATAACATTTAAATTTTGTAATTTTAAAGCAAAATCATAAATTAATTTTTCCAAAGAGTTTCTCAGTAAGATTAAAGCTGATTTACGTGAATGGTTATAAATTTCTTTGGCTTCATTGATTCAAATGAAGAATTTATAGTTCATATCATTAGGGATAACACTAAATTCACTAAGTTTAGGAGCTTCACTCGTTGATTCTGAAATAATGCTATCTGCAGATGATTCTGGCGCAATTTTTTCAGTAGTTTGATTGCTATTTTCTGTATTTAAAGAGTTAGATAAGCTTTTTAGTTCGTTGTTTTCATCAAAATATTCATCTAGAGTGTCGATTAAAAATGTGCAATATTCTTTATTTTTGTTTTTTCTTTTCTTGGTTAAATAAGTACTTCTTAGTAGCCTAATTGCTCTATTTGATGTTATTTGAGTTATCAATTGTTTTATCTTCTCTTTATTATCTGAATCATTAAAAGATGTTTTTAGATCGTTGAAAATAGATTCAACTTTAGGAAATTTTACATTAGACTTATTTAACTCTTTTAAATAATCATCAAAATTGATACTTGTAGATACTGGTTGAGAATTGTTTGTTGAAGTGTTTAAAGAATTTTTTAATATTTGTTTAATTTTGGAGATTTGTTCATTAGAATTGGATTGTTTAAATGTTTCAGAATTTAAGACACCGCTTATAATACTGTTTATTGCTCCTTTTCTTGTTATTAATGAAATATTTAATTTTAACGTCTCTATATTTTTGTTACATTCATTTCATAATTGTATGAAATATTCATTAAACTTTTTAGAAGTGGTCTTTTTGTTATTTAAATGATCAATTAACTTTTTTGTTGACATTGTAGTGTTCCTTTTTTGAGTATTTTTTAATAATAAAATTCTCACATATCGTTTATGTGAGAATTTATAATTAAAAGTTATTTTAATTATTAGGGATTGTTTTTAAGTAATTAAAAACAATATGATGTTTTATTAATCTTTGGTGTGTCACGTGTTCACAAATATTATCTTCATTATTTGTGACTAAAATGAACCGTCTATTACCGTTATCTTCTTGGTTTAACGCATTAGTAGCTACACCTAACGTGCCTGAACCAGCAAAGAAATCCATAACGGTTGAATTAGGAGTTGTAGTGGCTCTGATTAATTCTTTAATTAATTTAATAGGTTTAGGTGTAGAGAAGTAAGTTCGGTCGCCAAAATCTGCAGCAATTTCGTCTTTAGCAGACGAAGTAGTACCGAAACAATCAAAGATGTTTGGAACAGTAGCTCATTCTTCGAATAATTCGTTATTCACTAAGTAAGGTTTTTTTAATTGATGAAGCACACTACTTTTACTCTTTTTACAAATGATAATATATTCGTAATCAGTTTGGAGTTTATGAGGATTTAACACAACTCTATTAGTGTCAAATCAAGGGTGTTTTTTCTTTCATTGATGTAAAGAAACTAAGTCGTTACCAAACACTAACTGGCATAAATTGTACAGTAATTGATATTCACCATCGTCAATATTAATTACCAAAAAACCTGTCTCAGATAGTAATTTATGAGCTAATTCAATTCTAGTTTTCATAAACTGTGAATAATTTTGAATGTTGTCTTCATAACCAATGTAATCAATTTTGGAATTATAAGGTGGGTCAATAATTATTGAATCAATCTTATTTTCAAAATTAATTAACAAACTTTGTAAGGTGTAATAGTTATCAGAGTTAATTAAATAGTTATCAGCTGTTGATCTTGTTAAGACTTTAGTGGGACTGTGTAAAAAGGCACTGTTATGAACATTAGTTTTTTTTGATATGCTTGCTTGTTGCAAATGAGAACAATAAGCAAATGCTCATTGAGAAATATATTTAATTAAATCACTGCAATAAATTTCAGTTAAATTCTGACAGTTAATAAAAGAATTCTTTTCAATTACTGTTACATTACCTAAATCGATAGAGGTTAAATTCTTGCAACTTGCAAAACAACCTCTTTCTAGTTCTTTCACTGACTCTAATAAAGTGATATGGCCTTGAGCTTCATGAACAGGACAACAAATTAATTTGGTTAAATCACTATTGTATAACATTCCATCTTTCACAACAAAGTTAGGAGAATGAGATACAAATTCTAAATTTTCATTCATATTAACAAACGGATTGTAACCAATGTCTTTTAAGTTATGGTTGAAGATAATTTTGCTTACTTTTTCAATACCGTAAAAAGAGTTTCTGGAGATAGATTCTAATGATTCTGGACAGTAATAAACAGGATTAATTTGGTTACTTAAAACAGAATACAATACTTTAGCGTCTTTACTGTATACACTATTATTTAAGATTTGAAAATTACCGACAATAAAATTTTTATCATGATTTGTGTTAGTTAATACCATGTTAACAGCAGCGCTAAACGGATTGTTTTCAATTCTTTTTAAATTATCATTGAGCACCAATTTTTTGATTTTATTACAGTTATAAAAACAATGTTTACCAATAACTTTAGTAGATTTTAGTAAGGTTAAATCCACTTCTTCTTCTAATGATTGACAACAAATCACCCGGTTTAAAAGTTTGTTATAAAGTAAATTTTCTACTAACTGAAAATTTTGCGAATTATTTATAAGTTTTAATTTACGGCAGCCAGCAAAGGGATTGTTACCTAAAGTGGTTAAAGAGCTGGGTAAATTGATGCTTTCTAAATTAACGCAATTAAAAAATGCGTCTCCACCAATAGAAATTAATCCTTCGGGTAAAATGACCTTTTGGATATTGTGATTATCATAAAAGCATAAAGTATCTAAATGTTTAGTACCCTTAGGAACAATTACACTATTTTTGCTACCACAATATTTAAGTAGTTTGTTGTTATCGTAAACGAATTCATCATGATTGTATTCTAGGTTATCAGATTCTTGTTGCTCGAACTTCAATGGTCATGTGTCTAACAAATATTCGTTTTGTACAAATTGATTATTTTGTTGGAAAAAGATTTGTCTTTCTATTAAGCCGTTGTACAATCTAGATTTATAAAAAAATTCTTCAGATTTTAGATTTGGTACGGATTTGCCCCATTTATCAAAATATAGTTTATATTCTTGGTTCAAAAGAATTCAGTCATTAGTTATGACCAAGTCTTGTAGTAAGTGACCATGTTGAAACCAATAATCCAAAAATTCTAATAGAACAAAATCTTTTTCTTGAATTAAATTGAGTTCTAAGAAATTGTTCACTTTGAAGGTATTTTGGTCGGCATGAATAACTATTTGTTGTCCGTTAGAATAAGATTTGATAAATTCATTGATCTTTTCTTCTTCAAAAAAATCTAAAGCGGAATACAAAGCGACAAACTTAAATTGTTTAGACACATTAATTTCGTTATTAATTAATTCCATTCAATAATTTCCCTTTCCTTTAAACACGCTATAATTTGATGCACAATTTGTTCTGGTGTTAATTCGTCTGTATCGATTATGATATAAGGCAACTGAAAATCCTTACAGAATGCTTCCATTTTTTGATAAATGTAATTAGTTTTTTCTGTTTTGGATAAATCACTATCTTGACGATTTCTATTGAGAAGACGCTTTTCAATAGTGCTTTGTTGCGCTCTTAAAATTACGGTTAAGTTAGGTACAGGAATTTTATGTAACAGTAAACTAAAAATATCTAAATTACATGTTTCTCCGCCTCAAGCATAATTAGAAGCTAAGTGACGGTCAGTAATAATGTTAGTATCTTTGTAACGGTCGTACATATATAAAGAGCCTAATCCATAAAATCATGCAGATAAATTCCGGTTAGGGTTCTTATTAATTTCATCACGGATTTTTTTGTAGATTGTTCTGTTATTATCCGACTCATCGAATAATAAATGTAGTGGTTGTTCAACAAAACTCCATTGTAATTGCTGTTGGAGTAAGTTGCAGATGGTGGTTTTACCAACACCATCCATACCTTCAATAGAAATATGCTTCATTATTTATTAACTTTTCTTAATAAAGATTCGTTATATTTACCACTAGTAAAACCATCTTGAATTTCTAAATAGCCTGAGACACGTCTAATTCTTTTGATGTTTTTGCTAGAACAATTGCTACAAGAATCGAAGATACCTTTGGTATTGCAATCGTTGCAAATATCTAATGGGAAATTAAAGCCTAAATAATGAACTTCTGTTATAGCTGTAAATTTAATTAAATCGTATAACGCTAACCAATTGTTTAACGGAGCTTCTTTTAATTCAACATATGTAATGCTGCCCCCATTAGATAAAGTATGGAACGGAGCTTCTAATTGAATCTTTTTAAATGCTGGTAATAATGAGTCGACATTGACATGGAAGGAATTAGTGTAAAAACCTTTTTCGAAGACTGGGTGATTGAAAGATTGTTTATCACATTCTAAAAATCTACCACTAATTAGTTCGCCTGCAGTTGCTAATAAAGAGAAATTAATATGATATTTTTCGGTGTATGAGTCTACTTGTTCTCTCATAGTTTTAACGATATCATAAGCGATTTTATAAGTATCTTGATCATTATTTCAAAATTTAGATCCAGTTAAAATTTCGACTGTTTCACTTAGACCAATATATCCAAGTGATAAACTAAATTGTTTTAAATTTTCTTGAACACCTGTTTCTTTAATGTCTTGCATCATAATAGGGAATTCAGCAATAGTTGGGAAATAGTTTGTACCTAAATTAATAGTTTTATCAAATCTATCTAACAAAATTTCTGTAGTTTTATCCATTAAAGAACGTAATTTTTCAACGAAAACTTTAACTTTATCTGAGATGCTACAACCAGAACATTCTTTATCGGTTTGTAGAGCTAATTTCACAATATTCATAGAAATATTAGCTAAATTACCACGACCTATGCAACCTTGTTCTTCTCTGAAAATATTACTCATAATTCTTGATCTGCATCCAATAATACCTAAAGTATAGGGATCATAAGGTGCATCTTCTTCACAATCGCAGAATAAATATGTAGGAATCATTTTAATTGCAGTAGTTTTTAAAGCTTCTTTTAATAAATCGTGATTAATTGTGTCTGGTTCTAAGTTAATTCCTTTTTTAACTTTAAATACAATATTTGGTTTGTATACGTCGTTTCTTGATGTTTTAAATTCTTGTAATAGAGTCTTGGTTAAGAAACGAGAAAAATCGTCGGTACCTAAACCTACGTTAAGTGTGATGTAATAAGAGGTTTTACCCATTCTAGTGTGCATATCATTACATCAATTAATCATAGAACTGATGCAAGATTCAAAGATAATTGTATTTTCTTGGTATGCAGTAACACCTACTTTTTGAAAAATTTGAGCTAAATCTATGTCGAAATTAATTAAAGACATACCTCCAGATTGTTCATTACCCATTTTTTCAAATAGTTCTTTAAGAAAATCGAATGTTTTTATAATTTTTTCTGCGTCACAACGCAAATTTTTAATTGAATTGTAGGGGAATCCTTGTAAAAGATTAAATCCTAAGCAGTTATAAGTTAAACCATACGCATCTAAATCGTGAATATGGATATAACCTTCTTTATGTAAATTAGCTAACTCTGTAGGAAGAGAAGCTAAGATGTCTTTTTTGTAAGCTTGTTCGCCTTTTTTATTCAAAATGCCAACGTATGATTGTCTATCGGCAGCATTATCTTGGATAGTTCTATTGCGCTTCGTATTCATGAGGTTCTAATGTCTCCTTATCTATTTCTCACATTGTTTGGTTAGTAGAACCAACAAAAGGTTTAGTTCTAGTAAATAAATTTAATATAAAAGGCCCTGTTTTGACAAAATTTAAATATTGGAAAAAAATTTCTGGGACTTCATTAAGTTCGTGGCCGGTATATAAACAAATATCTAAATCTTGTAATTCTATTAGTAATTCTAAAAGAGCGTCTTTTTGCAATAAAGGTTCTCCTCCGGAAACCGTGATTCTATTTATAACGTTTCCGGTCTCTTTTAACTTATTTCTTATTTGGTTTACTAGTTGTGAAACTTCTATTGGCTCAACATCATTCATATTTTGAATGGATTTATTTTGGCAGCCTTTACAATGTATATCACAACCTTGTAAAAAGATAACTAATCTATAACCGGGACCATCATTTACAGATAAATCATTTCGTATTGAATTTAAGTATATAAGTGCCATATATTTGTAACTTCTACTTAAAGTAGATATATTTTCCTTTCGCGTGTAATTGTTATTCCTTTTTATAACATTACATTTTTATTATAAAACTGTTTGAACACATAAAAAACGTATTAAGCATAATATGATTCTAATAATTTTCAAAAGTCATTTTTTATATAAATTAGCACTCTAATATATAAAGTGCTTGACAATTGCTTGATAAGTTCTATAATTTAGTTATTAACAAAAAATTAACAATGAAAGGAAGTGAAATCATGGCAAACAATAACCACAAAGCTAACCAAGCTAATTCTAATCGTGGAACTTCTGGTGTCAACAAAGAAAACTCAAAAATGAACGGCAACAGAGGCAAACAATTAAACCCAAATAATAAAAAATAAAAAATAAAAAAAGAAAACAACCACTTAGATTATTTAGTTAATCTAAGTGGCTTTTTGTTTCTTAATTATAATTGCCCTCAACACTTCCTCAAATCGGATGTTTCCAAATAATCATTAAGGAAAAATTAATACTATAGACAAAATAACTTCACACCCTAACGACAAAGTGCGAAGTTATTTTTTGTTATTTATCCGGATTTAATAGCAAGTGCAAAATTATGAATTGATCAATAATTATGCTCCTCATAGAGAAAGTGAGATTAACTTATTCCCGGTCAAACACGGTGTTTCACCATAACAAAAGCTTAAGAAATAAGTTACAAAAAAACGCAATAAACAAGAAACGTAAAGCTCGATAAGTCAAAGAACGAAGATAGTAAACTTTTATAGTTTACTTGCAACATTGTTATCCAAGTGTTAAATTTAAAAGAATGAAACGTAAGGGTTTGTTACACAATAAAGATTGAAAAGAAATTACAAATTAATAACATAACCTAAAGTTGAATGTAAATAATTAAGAATGGTTAAGGTAACTAAACTGCTATGGATTAGTTTAGTGAAGACAGAATAATTTAGCATCTTTGGCTTACTAAATTAAACTACAAAGAGTGTGACAAAGAAAGAAGTGGTTATGCTATGTCTAGGTTTATTTGAATTAACAGAGATGAATTAATAACGAAAGAACCACGGTTGGCTCGTTAGAAGATAGAAGTGCAACCAAGGTTCTAAGATATGGGTGTAGTTGCTAAATCCTATGTTCTAAAAATGATTTGAAGACAATAAACTAAAGAAGAGGTTTAGTTTATGCGAATCCAGTTCAGTTAGATTTGCTGCTTGGTCAATATTGTCATAAAAAAATTGATAACTATCTTCGGCGATTATGTATCTTGTTTATCAAAGAAATAAAAACTGCAAAACGATTTAAGTTTAAATTGTGTGATAAATGAATGTTATGTTACAGAAGAATAAATATTGGAATAAAAATAATTAAGGTTGATGTTGTATTGAACAGATGAACAAATTTTGTAGTGCTTCTGTAAACGATGTAGTTAATAAATAAAGATTGTGTGGAAGTAAATAACTTTAAATCAAATGAAACGTTAATAAAAACGTATAGCAGTTTCTATTAAGAATTTTAAATGTATTTAATGTAAAGCTCCTTTGACTTCATTATATGCTATCTTCTAAATTTATAGTCAAAATTAGTAAAAAGATTTAGGAATAAAAAAATAACTTTAACTAATTTTTCCAAAGAGTTTCTGTGAGAATACTAAGGAGTTTGTTTACTGTCAATTGAATTTGGAATTTATTCTTATGTAGTTGATTGTTAATAAGTGTTTGCTCTTTTTCAAGATTAACTATTTTTGAATACAAATCATTAGCCAGATGATTTTGTGTCTCTCAAACACTTTTTAAATGAGTGAGTTTGGGTGTCACTTCTTTATATAAGACGGCTTGATAATGTTGACGTTGGTCACAGCTGGTGCGTGAACCTTGCATAAAAAAGAGCAAATTTTCTCGTTGTTGCTCTAAATCTTTGATTTGCTCTTGTATGTTGTGCAAATCAATTGCGGCTAATTGTTTTTGCAATATTTGAAGTTGTTGAGCTAACCTTTGTTCTGTTTGATTGCTACTACATCATGAATTTGACAAATTTTGTAATGTTAAAAGTTGAATTTGTCAGTTTTGGTTTGTCTTGTGTACAGATTGTGAATGCACTTTTTTAAAGTGGTCTATAAAATCTACATAAGGATTTTGCCAGTTAATTTTATAATTTTGTATTAATGTGTAACTATTTGTTTTCATAAATATACCCTACCCTCTAAATTAATAAAAAGATTTTTCTTATAATACATTTTCGTATAAAAACTTTAGAAGGCGTAAAAAAACAACCCACGGATAATAACCGCGAGTTGTGTTGAATGCTCTTAAGCTTTATATGCTTTTCAAGATGTTTGTGATTTGAAAGCAACTGTGCCTTCGTGTCTATTTGGGTCTAGTTCTCTATAATATCATTGGCCGTTATATTTTACTAAACCGTATGAATCCACAATAATTACTGAATAATTATTGTTTAAGTCAGATGCGAATCCGTCTCTATAAACATCAAAATTTATGTTTAAAAATTGTTCCATACTTCTATAACCATTTAGCTCTAAGTCATAAATTTCAATTTTTAACTTATAAGCTCCGATTCTTTTACCGTTACTACGATTATAGAAAGGGCGTTTTACTACTTGGTATACTCTTTCTAAAGTAACCAAATTATTACGGTTGTCTCTATATGAAATTTTTAATTTACCAGCCATTTTATCAGCTTTGTTTCAATTAACTTGATAAGAAGTAGATTGTAAATTTTCAATTTCACTTGAACCGTCTTTACTTTCGGGTCACACATGATCCAAAGTAAATCCGTATTCGCTATGTTCTTGTCCAAGAGCACCTTTATAAATAGTGACCCCAAAAGGGTCTTTTGCATAGTCGTTAGCAACACCTGTGGTGTTGTTTCAGATTGTTTGTTGTTTGTTAGTCATTTGGAATTATTCCTTTTTTGAAATGTTTTTTGAAAACAAAATAATCCCGTAGGAAAACTTTGTGTTCACATTAAAAGTTTGTATTTCCTACCTACTCACTTTTAACGGCAAGATATTTTACACTTTCTTTTTCTTCTCTAAAATATCTCACATCTTTCATTATAGTTTGTAAAACTATAAAATATCATAAAGAATGTGTAAAAATCCCTTTATACAGACACTTCTTACAAGTTGTCTAGGTATAAAGGGATTTTTTAAATTAATTAATATTGGTTGATATTGGTTTTGGTTTTTGGTTATGAGTTTAAATTACATTAAACGGTTGAATCATTCAACAACGTATGATTCGTTGATTTCTGAAGATAATTCTTCACGTTCTGGTAATCTAATGAATTCAGCTTCTAAAGCTTCTCTGTTTAAGTTAATGAAAGGAGCTGCAGCTGTTTGTGTGTTAGCGATTAAAGGCATTGCTTTTGATTTTTCAGCGATTGCAATTTTGTCACCAACGTTTAAGATAATTGATGGAATGTTAACTTTTTTACCGTTAACTAATACGTGGTTGTGTGTAACGATTTGTCTAGCACTTCTTCTAGTTGGAGCTAAACCAGCTCTGAATACTAATGAGTCTAGTCTTGATTCTAAAACTTGTAATAAGTTTAAAGTAGTTGCACCTTTACGTTTTTTAGCGATGATGAATAATCTTCTGAATTGACGGTCATTCATACCGTATAAGTACATTAATTTTTGTTTTTCTTGTAATTGTTGTCCGTAGTTTGATAATTTAGCACGTTTTGCACCGTGTTGACCTGGACGACTTGTTCTTTGTTTACCTTTAGTAAATTCTTTGTTGTTTTCTAATAAAGAAAATCCTAATCTACGAGATTTTCTGTATAAACTTCCTGTGTAACGCATGTTTATATATCCTTCTATAGGCTTATTTATTGTGTGCACATCAACCTTTTGAAAAGAATTAGTCCTACATAAGTTATTACGTATTAAAGATTTCAGAAGAATCAGCATTCTTACTTTCTAAACGGGCAACCAATGTATTTTAATGAAATTATGAGGTTACGTACTAAGGTTTATGTATACTAATTTGCTGAGTGCTCTAATAATTATACAAAATAACCCCTTTAAATGCAATGCTTGTTTAGTCTTCCTCTAAATATAAGGAATATTCATTATAATTATTGCAAGATTGTTTATATGACAAAGACGACTAACTAAATTAAAGGAAGACATATTCATGCATCTAAGCGCTCTCATTGCAATGTGAATTTTTATTGGGTTGTTTTTAACTCTGTTTGGTATTTTTGTGTTTATTTGTCGCAAAAAACGCTCTTTAAACCAAGAATACCAAATGTTAGTTCTGGATTTTGAACATTACAAATATGTCTCTGCTTCGTTTGATAACGCTTGATTTGAAAACCTGTTAAAAAAAGAAGAATGTGATACTGTAACCAATAAAAAGTATTTAGCAACATGATACCAAAATGAAGAATTTTGAGCTAAACAACTGCATGACTTGAAACAGGCTTTAGTTAAAAATAATTTTAAACGAGCGGTCGTTTTACGTAACAATATTACTCAGTGTCGTACTGCGTGTTGAGAATCGTTTAAATTGTGCAAAACTACAATGAACGATTTAATTAAGCGGTTCCAAAAAGATAGTTTGAAAACTAAATTATTACTATTTAACCAAATTTTGGAAGAGTTTTATAATTATGTAACTAACGAAAGTAATAAAGACGGTTACGAATTGACTGACAACATGATTATGTTAAAGAAATTTCGGAAATATATTAGTACCAAATTCAATGATCAAACGACCGTCATGAACGAAGAGATGATTGATTTAATTTTAAGTTATTCACGAATTTTATTAAATTATCACCAGTTTATTTTGTCAATTAATAAATGGAATATTGTGTATGACGAGTTGTTAAAATCCGATAACTGAGCATTAACACAACAAAGTTTAAGTAAAACAGAATTGTTTGCTCTACAAAGTCAAAGAGGTAAATTAGAACATTTAGCATCGAAATTTAAAGTTCAAAATAAGAGGCTATGTGATGGTTGGTTTGTAATTAACGACTTCCAAAAAGATTTAGTGAAAGTTTGACAAACTAAATATTTATTGGAATGAAAGAAAAATAACGCCTCATTTATAAAAAAAGTAGCTGAAACATTTAAATCAATAGAAAGTTTTCTTGGGTGGTTCCAAGAACAAATTGCACCAAACCAACAACTCGTTTGAATCCACAATCTTGCACAAAACTGAATACGTGATTCACAATGCTTAATTGAGAATAGCCGTCGTTTACTAACCGAAAATCGGTTAAATTCTTTAGCAGATGACCGTTATAGCTTAGAACTTTGACCGCCGGTTGCTCTTAAAGCTTTAATCCAGTTATGCGAACAGTTATTAGTTTGGTCAACACAAACGAATATCTTAATCAACACATTAAATGAATTTAATTTCATTCAAGAAATTGCTCAGTTTAAGAAGCTCCAATTATTAAACGAAATTGAATTCTTAGACCGTGAGTACACACCTAATAGAGAAGAATTATATTGTGCACAAGAAGTGTTAAACCAAATTCAAGCGCCATATAATTTAGCGAACGAACAAGTAATGAACGTGTCCGCCATTACTGTAAATATGTTTTTAGATCATAACTATAAGCAACAAACTTACGAAATTATCGCTAGAGAATTATGAAAACAAATTAATGTTGATCAGTATTACGAAATTTTTACAGAAACTGAATGAAAACAGCTGGACCACACTTACAACAACATTGAATATAAAAAATTTATCGAACAAACTGTTCGGATTTTAATTAAATTAAAAGTAATTTAAATGATATTTTGAAAAACTATCTAGACCACAAAAATCTAGATAGTTTTTATGTTATCTTCTTGAAAAATAAAATTACTTGTTTTTTTGTGTAAAACAGAAAATATACTACTAGTCGCCTTAACATGCATTTGTCTAGTATAATGAAGTTAGTTTCTAAAAAGGAAACCATTTCATTATGAAAATAACTGCAGAATTTTTTTTAAGAGTCAGAATGTACTACGAAAAGAAGATCTACTACCTATGGAAGATTTTTAATGGTACTACTGAAACTCAAATTTTTAAGTCTCAACACTCTGCAAGAGTTATGTCATTTGTGAACGGAAGTTGGCAAGGTCAAATGATTTATCATTTTATGCCTCAAGAATTAAAGGATTATTACGCCTTAACTTCTCTCTATTTACATTATCATAATGATAATAATATTCCTTGTTCAGATGAGGAATATAAAAAATACTTTGATAAGTATAGAGATAAAATTGACAACTACGTCGAAAAATTTGTGAATGATTATCCTAAATTTTTTAATCCAATTTTCAGAACACAACCTAACATTGACTTTCTATTCAAAAAGTTTATTATTTTAAAACAAGACCAAGGTTCTAACGTGACTGATATTATGTTGCAAAACGAAATGTTGTATACAGATATGGTTCAAATTAGTGAATATGAAGATGTAATTATTGAAGAAATAGAAAAAGACATCACTAAACACAATGAGGATTTTGCTAAGGCTAACGAAGTAGTGAAAACAAACCGTTTGCAAATTGCTCAAGCAGAAGATGAAACTGAACTAAACAATTTACATGCTAACTTAGAACAAAACCAGAGAAAATTGGTTGAGACTTTAAAGAAGTACAACGCTACTTTATTAGCGAATATCAAAAAATTAGAAGAACACTCTTATGTCTTGCTGGAACTTTATAACAAATCACAACCGGCTAGCAAGTCCGAAAGATTTAAGTTCAAAATTAAAAAACCATGACAAAAAATGGTTGATTAAAAAAGAGCTAACTTCTTGGTGGAATAAACCAAGAGTTAACTCTTTTTTTCTTATCAGACTAATGATGTGATACTTCGGCTTCAGCAAGTTTTTGAGCATCTTTCTTTTGTTGCTCTTTTAATTTTTGTTTTTCTTTTTTAGCTTTTAATCTCGCTTCTACTCTTTGTTCGCGTTGCAATTGTTTTGCTCATTGCTTGTCATCTTTCGCCTTAATTGGTTGAATTCACTTCATTTCTTCGTCGTAGTTTAACAACTTGTTAATAACAATGATTCTTTCACGGTTATTTTTGTTGATTTTCTTGTAAGTGACTTCACATTCAATGGCTCTAGGATTATCAATTGTGCCAGTCTTAGTATTTTTAGTAGTAAATAATACTACGTATAACTCAGCTGGTTTTTTTCTTTTTTGAATGGCAATTCTTGCTTTTTCTAGCTTATATTGGTCAGGGTCGGTTTTCTTTAAAGCTTTAAATTCTTTTTGTTTTTGTTTTCATTCTTGCTTTTGTTCTTTGGTCATAGCTGACACATTGAACGGATCAGGACGTTTAACAACGTAAGAATCGACAACTTCTTTACCTTTTTCTGACTTATCTCTTAAGTATCTTTTAATAGTTAATCAAACTTCGTCAGCTTCTTGTTTGTTTTTTAAACGGTTACCGTTAGGACTCTTGTCGTTAGAGTTACCTTTTTTCTTTTTAATAATAAAGAAGATAATTAAAGCGATCGGTAAGATGATTAAGATAATGTAGAATAAGTTACTACTATTTAATCCGTCGCTGGCTGTTGTTAAGTTAACTAATTGAGAGATTGTATCCATTTATTTCCTAACCCCTTTGGGTGACGTATATCTAAAATATTATATCGTATCAATGTTTAAAATGTAGATATTCAATTGTAATTCATTATTCTATATAATAATAGAAATGAATTAATGGTGAGTAACCTAACCACATTTTCATGGTTTCAACCGTTTGAGAAAGGAAACATCTGATGACTATTTTAGAGTTATTTCAAGCGCAACAAAATTATGTTAAAACACATCAAGAACCTGATGTGTTGCGTTTAAAAGAACAATTAATTATGTTAAGAAGTAACATGATAAAACATGAGCAAGATTTGTATGATGCTTTTCAAAGTGACTTTCATAAAAGTCAACAAGAAGTGTATTTAACTGAGTATGCCATTGCGTTAAATGAGTTAAACTGATTTATAAAAAAATTAAATAAAATTTATCGTACAAAAAGTTATTATGATCCGTTATGAATCATTAACCAAAAAACATTTACTCGTAGACAAGGCTATGGCACAACAATTATCTATTCGCCATATAATTATCCGTTTAATTTATCAATGGTACCGTTAATTGGCAGCATTGCAATGAACAATACGGTAATTTTAAAACCAGCTAGTTACACAAAAGCTGTGACACAAGTTATGAAAACGATTATTGAAGAAACATTTAGTCCAGAACAATGCTGCATTGTGGATGAAACATGATCTGAACACTTGTACGATGAGTTATACAGCTTAGATCCTGACCTAGTTTTCTTTACTGGTTCAGAAGCTGTAGGACGCAAAATTTATGAAAATTACAGTAGTAAATTAATTCCGGTAGTTTTAGAATTGGGTGGCAAGTGTCCGGTAATTGTGGACGATACTTTTGATGTTAACATTACAGCTAAACGTTTAGTGTGAGGCAAAATGGTGAATAACGGTCAAACTTGTGTAGCACCAGACTATGTAATTGTGCAAGAGTCAGTCAAACAACAACTAATTGAAGCCTTAATTCAAGAATTTAATACTCAATATCCTGCTGCTAGACAAGGTGAAGATATTGCCTACAGTGTGAACAAAAAATCATTGGCTAAATTTAATGAATTATTACAAGGACAAAATATTGTAGCTCAATTGAAAACTAACGATAATCAATTAGGGTTTACAATTGTTGATGTTACTAAAGAGCAATTAGATTCTGATTTAATGCAAACAGAAATATTTGGTCCAATTTTACCGATTTGTACATTTAAGACAAAAGAAGATATTTTAAATATCGTGCAAAGAAACAATTATCCGTTAGCAAGCTACGCTTTTACGACTGACAAGGAATTCTTTAACTGATTATTCTGAAATATTAAAACCGGCGCTTTTGTGCAAAACGACGTGTTGGTACACTGCGATAAAATGTCACCGTTTGGTGGTATTAAAAATTCAGGTGTGGGTCAATATCATAAATGAAATTCAGTGACTACATTCAGCCAACTCAAACCAATGGTCAAAGCCTCAAGAATTGATGTACCTGCAAGATATGCACCTTATACATCAGACAAACTTCATTTTTTAAAGAAATTTTATAAATAACAAGGTGGTTTACAATGACAAAAGTTATTTTTATGGGAACGCCAGAAATTGGCAAATATGTATTGCAATCTTTATTAGACTTACAAGATGTTCAAGTGATCGCTGTAGTCTGTCAACCAGATAGACTAATGAACCGTAAAAAAGAAATTATTTATCAACCAGTTAAACAATTAGCTTTAGAACATAATATTCCGGTATTACAACCAAATAAAGTTAAAGAAATTACTGAAGAAATTGCACAATTACAACCCGATGTAATCGTAACTTGTGCGTTTGGTCAATTTATTAATAAAGAAATTTTAGCTATTCCAACATATGGCTGTTTTAACGTGCATGCTTCTTTATTACCAAAATTAAGAGGTGGAGCACCGATTCACTGAGCCATTATTAATGGTGAAACCGAATCAGGCATGACTTTAATGAAAATGGTCTCTAAAATGGATGCGGGCGACATTATTTCACAAATGAAATGTCCAATCTCAGCAAGAGAAACTACTGCCAGCTTATATGACAAATTAAAACAATTAGGTTACGACATTATTCAAAGAGACTTCCATTTATTGTTACAACAAGACATTCCATCTGTTGCTCAATATGAAGCTTTAGTAACTTTCGGTTACAACATTACTAAAGAACAAGAAATTGTAGATTTCAATAATGAAGCACATGTTGTAGACCAATGAATTAGAGGTTTATTTAGCAAACCTATGGCTAACTTCAACTACCAAGGGGAATTAATTAAAATTCACGCGGCTGAAATGACAAGTATTCCTTCTAAAGTGGCTCCTGGAGAAATTTCTCAAATTACTAAAGAAGCAATTTATATTGCCACTAAAAACTTTGATATCGCTTTAACTAAAATCCAACTACCTAACAAAAAACCATTATTAATCAAAGAATTATTAAACGGTAACAACGTGTTTACTGAATGATACCGTAATCATAAATAATTATGAAAAAGTCTAATTACGTTACCAAATATGACTATTTGGCATACTATACCAAACAACCAGCAATGTGGTTTTTTAGTAACGCGGAGTTAGAAGCAGCTTATAAATTACAATACGAATTAGCACATGATCGTCACCATCTAAACGATTTAGATGAAGAAGATGATGAAGAAAACGAAGAAGCAGAAGTTGATTCTTACGAATTATACAGGGTTTTAAAAAACGAAGAAGAAATGCCTTATTACACAGGTAATGAGACAAAATTCCAACAATATTTAGATGAGCTAAGACACGTCGATGATGTGAACCCTTTAATTGTGGAAGGGAGAATCATCGACCAAGAATCCAAGGCTTATATTATTCGCCACTATACTAAAGAAGATAATACGTTAGATGTGGACTACAATATCTTTGACTTTGATGAAATTTACCAAGGTGTGAAATTAGAACAACAAGCAGTGTATACTGCTGAAAAACTAGCTAACTACGAAAATGTCATCATTTTCCAACCAGTTTTTATTGATAAAAAAAGAGAAATTGCGACTAAATGTGACGCCTTAGTTAAGTGTGGTAAAAACATCAATATTATTGAAACCAAGGCCACTTCATCCGTCAAAATTCACCACTTTTTAGACTTGTTGTTCCAACACAAAATTTTAGAAACTATCTTTAATCCTAAAGACTATTTCTTACATTACGAACTATGTTTAATTAAGTACGAACGTTTGTTGAGAAAACAAGTTTCATTTATCTTAACTGATAGAGTGAATTTAAGTAAAAGTGTCAGCATTACTAAAGAAAATCATTATGACTTGCAACAAAAACAAGCCAAAAAATTAGCTCAACCTTTTGATAAATTAAACAAAAAAGAAGAGTTAGTTACTGATCTTGGTGGCCCATTATTTGATGAATTATTTGAATTAGAATTCGATGAAGAAATCTTTAATAGTGCCATTAAAAACCGGAAAAAAGTATTAATTGAAAATACGATAAACGAATTCAATGATGTTATTCTAAACTTGTGAGAGCACAAGTCAAAAATGACAATGAATGATATTCCCGGAAATTTTACACCTAGCAGACAAGATAAATCAGATTTCAAAAACACTGATATGTGATTAGTGTTAAGAAAACTCTACTTAGCTAAAGGCTACTTGTTCTTTAATTATTCTGGTAATGTATTAGATATGTCAGCCGGTAATTTACAAAGAATGACAGATGAAAATTTATTAGATACCAACGAAATTGAAGATTTTTTAAATGGGAAAGCAAAAGATACGGACCGTTATAAGAAAAATCACGAAAGATTCGTTAATCCTAAAGTTCCAAACTTCACTGTTGACGAAAAAGAAACAGTAGAAATTTTAAAAACTTTAAAACCTAAAAAAGTTTATTTTGACTTTGAATCAATTAACCCATCTATCCGTGCGATTGATAAATCTTTACCATTTACTCAAGCCATTACGCAAAACTCAGTGATTAAAGATCACGGTCATGGCGTATTAAACGAAAAATGTATTAACATGGTCCGTGATCCTAACTTCATTGATATTCCTTGATTTAAAGCAGTTATTGATGAATTATATGAAGGTGAAGACTACAGCTATGTAGTGTATAACAAAAACTTCGAAACACTACGGCTAACAGAAATGGCTGAATTTATTAATGAAGAAGAATACTGAGACAAAGTCAAATGTATTAATAAAAACATTTTTGACTTAGCAGATTTCTTCTCAATTAGCACAAAAAAAGAAGCGGTGTTTATTAAAGAATTAGGTGGGTTCTATTCAATTAAAAAGGTGTTACCATTAGTAGAAAAGTACCAACCGAAAATTTTTGAAGAAACCGGTTGTAAAGATTATAAAACTCTAGCAATTGGTAATGGGTTAGTTTGTCAACAAAAAACTATGGCTAGATTTTACGGAACATTAAGCGATGAAGACTGAAATACTTTAGTAAGAAATGTTTCTATTTATTGCGAAAATGACGTAAGAGCAATGGTGGCTGTCGAATACTTAGTGACTAAGTTTATCCTACCAACATATGCTCCAGATTGCTTAGCCTACGTGA
Organism: Ureaplasma ceti; assembly: GCF_040369755.1. Lineage (NCBI taxonomy): Bacteria > Bacillati > Mycoplasmatota > Mycoplasmoidales > Mycoplasmoidaceae > Ureaplasma > Ureaplasma ceti. The sequence goes on from NZ_BAABQM010000001.1 coordinate 47,067, forward strand.
ATACACTCAATTAATTTAAGGATTAGTTCATGAATACTTACGATTTAAATAATAAAACCATTTTATTAACTGGTTGTACTAACGGAATTGGAAAAGAGATTCTCCAATTATTGTTAAATTATTCAGTTCATTTAATTTTAGTAGCGCGGAATGAACAAAAGCTAGATGCGTTACTAGCTGGTTTAAACACAACTAAAGTAAGAATAACGAAGGTTATTTGCGATTTAAGTAAACCAGAAGAAGTAGAAGCGTTAAGACCACATTGTGAAAATGTGGATGTGTTAATTAATAATGCTGGTTACGGCACTTTTGACCAAAGTACAGCTATTTCAGCATCAGAAGAACAAAAAATGTTTCAAACTAACGTACTTACACCAATAGAACTAGCTAAAATGGTCTTACCTTCAATGTACAAAAAAGAGTCTGGTCAAATAGTTTTTTTAGCATCAGCTGTCTCTTTCTTTCCGTTACCTTATTGTGCAACATATACGGCCACTAAATATGCTATTTTAGGTTATGCTAACGCTTTAAGATTAGAAACTGCAAAACACAACGTAAACGTTTTAACTATTCATCCCGCAGGAGTAAAAACTAATTTCTTTCCTAACGCTGACAAGCACACTGACTATTCTTCTGGATTCCAAAAGAATTTATTAACGCCACAAACTGTAGCTGAAAAAGTGATTAACGGCTTGTCTCACCAAAAACAAACAGTTTTAATCCCGAGAAGTTTACAACACGTTATTAATTTATACCGTATGTGTCCTAAATTTGTCGGAAAGATTTTATTAAAAAAAGCTCACCAAAAATAAAATCAACATAATAAATATTTCATTTTTCTAAAATTGAAAAAATGGGGTATCTTGAGTTTAAATAACAACTGCAACACTTACATTAAGTGTTGGGTTATTATTTTATTTCTTAGTTAAAAGTTCTGTACTTCAGATTCTTTAAATTATAATATTGCACAATTTTATAAATTGGTAGTAGTCTAAAATCCAACTGTTGCCTTGTTGTTACAATAAAGAACTCCATCTTTTTATGAATTAAAAGATGGAGTATTTTAATTCAGAGGATTATCCAGTTAACGTTTTTTTGATACACAATAAAAATGAACCGTCTCTTTATAAAGAAACGATTCCACCGGATTCAAATTACTTATAATCTGAAACTAAGAGGTTTTTATAAAGTATTATAACTACCTTCTTAAATGCACATTTATTATATAATCCACTGATAACAATTACACAAAAATTATTTATAAAATTAAATAATGGCAAGCGATGCAAAACATTCAACATGTAAAAATAGCACAAAGATTTGAAAGCAAATATTTTGAGCCAGATGAAGTTTTCAGTAATTTAAAAAAATATTAAATTAGTGTATTAAAAAATACTCTTTAAAAAAGAGTATTTCTCTGAGATTATTCGCCTACGCGGTTATCTTTCAAGTCGTTTAAAATGATTGCTTTTCTTAAGAAGCTCAGTTTGTGCGCTAATGATTCCATTAAGTCTTTATTGGCGTCTAAAATACTAGTAATTAAGTATAAAACTTCTTTATTCATCTTCTTTTCAGACATAGTTAATCTTTTAAAGAAAGACATATCTTCACGTTCTAGTTTATTTAACAAACTGACGTCGTATTTAGATTTCACTTGTTTAATTCTTAAGTATAAATCAGAAATACTACCGTTTGCTTCTCTTAGTCCATAATTTAAGTTATCTAAACTAATTTCATAGGAGAAGTGGTAACTTAAATTATGTTTTTTGTAAAAGGCCTTTAAAGTATCGTTAACTTTGATAAAGTTGTAAGTTCAACCAGTATTTAATAATCATGTCATGCCGTGTTCACACAAGTTGTAAGGAGTGTCATCAATGCTAATAACAGCAAACAGTTGGTCTTCTTTTTGGGTTTGTTTGCGAATATCGACATTTTTAAATAAATAAGTGGTTTTATCCATAGCATCGATCACTGAACTAACGTTGTCTTTATGTACTTCGTCTTCTCATTTACGACGTAAAGTATCTAATAAATTAAAGTCCATTCTTAAAGTTTTTTGTTTATGTACGTCAAAGTTTTGTTCAGTAATCTGTAACAAAACTTTTTTATCAGGAAAGACATTATCTTCTTCTGCTGTAATTTGGTCAGCTAATAGCAATCCTTCATAACGTAACATGTCTAATTCTTTGTCGCTAGGTTTAGTCATGTAAGAACCGATGTTATCTTCTAAAAATTCGCCGATTAAGATTCAGTCATTAGAGTTTTCAATCATGGTTTCTAAATTATTTTTAGTAATTGCGATACTAGGATTAATATGAGTTAACTTGTCTTTATAAGTGTTTAAGGCAGCTAAGTACACATCAATCATTTGTGCCCGTCCTGATAACCCTTGGTTATTGCAGGCTTCTTTAAAATCTTCGTAACTAAATTGTTCCATTATCTTTTACTCCGAAAATACATTAATAGTTATCATTATAACAAAGTTAGTTAATGATTCTGAAGCTGAAACGATACAGACATAAAAGTGAGTATAAGCTAGAAAAAAACTCTAACGTGAGTTAGAGTTTGTCTTACGATTCTTTTTCTTGAATTTTACACCAGCTACATAAAAGTATAAGACAAGTGATGGGATAAACGGAATCACACTTGATAAAAGTGCCAATGTCATTCAAATAATAAAGTTCTTTTTGGTTAAACTATTTCAAATAGAACCGACAATAATTGCTGAAATCAAACCGGTACAAATTGCCGTTACTCCAAAAGCGATGGCATTGGTACGGTGTAACCAAATATAGCTATCATAGTTATTAAAATCATGAGGATGATTTACCGCTCAACTAAAATCAGCTAAGTAAACCATTCATAAAATATTAAAAATAATGTTTAAGAACACTAAAATAACAAGTGCCCCTTTAGCATAATCGTAACCACTACTAACTTTATGTGTGTCCACGATATCTAATTCATTATCTAAAGCATAATCATAAAATTGATTATTTACTTCGGGATTTTCCATAATAACCACCCTTTACGTTAAGATGTTCTATAGTTATTGTACTATATAACAATTATTCTTGTTTTATCATAGGGAACAAAAAACTCACCTTAAATAAGGTGAGTTATTTTTAAAATGGCGCGCCTAAAGAGATTCGAACTCCCGACCGTACGCTTAGAAGGCGTATGCTCTATCCTGCTGAGCTATAGGCGCATTTTTTAAATGCTTTGTGATTAACACTTAAATATTATACACTATAATTAGAAATATGAAAACAAATTTTAAAAAAAATAAATATTTTTTAATTTCATTAGGTTTATTAGCGATTGCTGGTGGATTAACATGGGGGTTAACCTCATGTTCTTCAACAGTAAAACCGTTAAATCATAATCTAATTAATCAGAACACAAAAAATTCTACCACAAAATTAATTAATAATTTATCTCTTTCACTAAAAGCGACAACTGCTGTCAATAATATTTTTGCTACTGGCTTTGTTTTTGATGAAAATGTTGTAAAAAATCCTAAAAACTCTTTAAGAACTTTTTATATCATGACAAATTACCACTTTTTTCATGACATTCAAACTTCTGATTCAAATTATTTAATTAATACTAGTCTTTCTTTGGCTTCTGAGCCAATCGGTGGAACAGTATCTGCTTGAAATTACGATGTTTCTAATTTTAATTTCCATATATATAGTAAGAAAGAACCCAAAGGAGATATTTATTTACTAAATGATTATGCATTAGAAACTAATTATGATGTGGCTGTATTAAAAGTTCAAGTAAATTTAAAAGATCATAATTTACCACATCAATTTGCTTATTTTGATGAACACAAACAAGAGCTTAAATACAATAATCCATATTTAGGCGCTCAACAAACCACAACTCCAACCGTTACGATTGGTGGATATCCTTATGACGGACACACTGGACATGCTGATTATGAACAATTTAGTAATAAACCAATGTCGCAAGTGGTGTTTATGGATCCGTTATTATCTAATTATCCAGAATTAAATGGTTATTCTTTTAACAACGAAATTATTGCTGGTGTAAAAAACATGGCTTTAAAACCGGGGGCATCCGGTTCTTTAGTATTAGGTCCGCAAAATGGTTTATTAGGCATTTACTTTGGATTAATGCAATTAAAAAACCAAGCACCTTACGGATTATTTATTCCGTTTGATGTTACAGAAACCTATTATGAAGCAACATTTAATTATTTAGGTCAACAATGTTACTTCAAAATTGTTAATTTAAACAATTCTAATAATCCACAAGTACAATCTTCGGCTTGAATTAAAAACCCTTTATATACTAAAAATAATTACAATAATTTAATTGATGCTCAACTAATTAATGGTGGAATAAAGCAAAATTTAACCAAAAAAGAAATAACAGAAATTTTACAAAAAAATCCACAGTTAAAACTAAGTTTAACTGTTAACACCCCTTTAAATGGTAAAAGTACAATAGTTAAAGAAGATATTAGTATAAAAAGTGTCCTAGAACAAGCTAAGAATCTTACAATTAAACAAGTAGTTAATCATCAAGACATCTTTGGTGCATGAATTCGTGAACATGGTTCATCAGTCACTTTCTTGTCAAGTAAAAACTAACTATATTTTATTTTTTAAAAAACTACAAATTACATTCACACCATGAGCTTTTTATCATATACGAAATTCTTATTTTCCACGTTAGTGCGAAAATGATCAGTATACATAACTAGCGGATTGTTCATTCTGGTTATGGTGCTGTTTCTTTATTTATATCCTTCTCTGTTCCATCTGTCGTTAACAGAAATGTTTAAGATGAAGGGTGTCTTAATGTTAAACATGATCTTTGGCGCGATTGCTGCTGCTACTTTAGGAACGCAAATTTTTCGAACTGGGGTAGAAGACGGAACTGACTTGTTAGTTTTGTCGAAACCTATCACAAGATTTACGGTTACGTGAAGTAAAATTTTTGTATTTTTAGTTTCGATTATTTTTATTTCGTTGTTAATGGTTTTTGTAGCCATTTGGAGTAAATATTCTTCACATAACGAAAATGATCCTATCAAAGGCATTTTAGCTGGTTATTTTACCGGAACATTTGTGAACTTCTTGTTCTGGGGTTCGATTTCTATTGTGGTTTCAGCGTTTTATAAAAGATTCTTAGCTTTAACAGTAACAATTTTTTTAAACGTAACTTTAATGGTTATTTCTATCGTTTATTCTTTAGTCTTGACTGCACCGGGACCTAAACTGGTTGAAGAAGGAATTCGGGTAGCGCCTGTTTGCGTTGTGTCTAAACCTGATGCTCAAAATCAAAGTCAATACGAGTGATTAGGTGTTGCTAATAGATATAGTAAAAATACTTATTATCCTATTACAGAAGATTCAATTATAAATGGATTAACTGTAAAAAGCCAACAGTTGAATTTGAACTCTTACATTCATGACGAATGAAGTAGAGCTAATCGCGAAACAAACTTGAATACTTTAACAAAAATTGACTTCAACTACCAACTAGTATCCTTGTTTTCATTTATTAGTACCAAAACGTATATTAGTGGTGGTTTAAACAATACGATAAACCATTTATCTATTAGCGCAAATGGTGACTCAACCTACTACCAATTGCAATTTAGTAAAAATGGTGGAGTGCAAACAGCGGTTTACGACCATTTAGATCCTCTAGATTTATCCGTCACTACCACTGGTATACATCCGCATTTAAGAAAATTTTTATTAACCGCTAATCCAAGTGTTATTTTTACCAAGGCTAAATCCACGGCTTCTAATATCGACACAAATTCAGATCTAAATGATATGTTAGGTCCGATGTTTGCTAGAAGTTTTACAAGTAGCAGAATGTTTAAGGGTTATAACGGAACACAAAACTGAAATTTAAATTTAAAGGATGCGTTGAACTTCCCTGTTCTAGACTTTAACGCTGCTACACAAAATTGAAATACTAAAACTTTTGCAAACCCTGAAGCACTAGTCAAATATTTTTATAATTCACAATTTGTTGCACAAAACTTAGATTTTATGAGTAATTTATCTGCACATAAAATTATTACCCACCAATTGCAATCAACTTTAAGTAGTGCAACTATTTACCAATCTTTATTAACTACTTATTTATTACAACAACAAAATTTAAACATCTTAAAAGACGATAATAGTCAATTGAAAAAAATAGTAAACACTTTCAACAAAGAATTTACAAAATTTCAATACTGAACTTATTTAGGTATGATTGAAGCATTCAATCATCCTAATAATTTCCCAGAATTTAATAAAAGTTCTTATGAAGTAATGTTAAGAGTGTTGAATTTACCGATGTCATATTACAGTAATGATAAGCTAAATATTGGTTTACAAAGTTTAACTTATGCTGGTTCAGCACAACAATTATTTGCTTTAACTAGCCAAAACTCCAAAAATTGAGTGGTGAGTGATGCACCTCAAGTTGCTACTTTAGCTCCTGACTTTAGTGAATACTGATTTAAAAATAACTCTACTTTCACTTTAATGCCAGAAAGTTATTTAAGTACTGCGACAACTATGAAAGTAGTGACAACTTACAGTAATACTGGTTTAATTGTGGCTTGATTGTGTGCAAGTTTTATTATCTTGCTAGCTGGACAACACTTATACCGTAGAAAAGATATTATTTAAAATCTGGTTATAATAAAGTTACTTTATGAGTAACTACTATATAAAGATGAAATCAATCTAGACCAGAAAAAAACAGGAAAAGTTTCAAATTCTGTTAACTTCATATCTGGATAAGTTACCATAATATATATACCTGTTGATGATGAGTCAACGGGTATCTTTTATAAGTCGGGTGATTAAATGATTTTTTGAAAATATACAAAATTTTTATTATCTTCGTTATCTAAAAGGTGGTCTATTTACATCACAACGCTCCTCTATTATGCTGTTATTGCGTTGATTTTATACGTTGTACCTCTGGTGTTGAAGGAATCTATTACCTCGGTTATGGAGTTCAAATCCTTAATTAGTATGTTTGTATTCTTCGCTGTAATTCCAGCTTCAGTAGTAGTGGTCCAAATCTTTATAAAAGATTTACAAGATGGGACTGAACTATTAATCTGTTCTAAGCCAATTACAAGATCAACCATGATTTGGTCTAAAATATTCATTTTAATGGCGTACATTAGCTTAGCTTCTGTTGCCGCAGCGATTATAGGTATCTTTACTCAGTGGTCAGAATATAACGTTAATGATGTGATGCCGTTTACAGTATTATCCTTATTTGTGGCGACGTTTACTATCTTTACGGTTTGGTCAGGTTTAACCTTAGTCTTCACTGTATTTTCTAAAAAGACTTTGATTGTAATGCTTTCTATTGGCTTGCAAGCGGTTTTAATGTTAGTATCATCAATTTATTACTTTACACAAACTACACCAAGTGATTATTTTAAAAAGAATGATTTACAATTTCAAAATGTTAACTTGGTAGTAAAACCTGATAAAGAACATCCTAATGGTATTAAAAAAATTAATGTAGTGGCTTACAAAGGTAAACCTATTACTTCTGAAACTATCATTGATTACAATAAGGTGTCTGATTTTCCTGCGAAGTTAAGTCGATTGGGTGAATATTATTGAAAAGAAGCGATTAATGCTTCTAATTATTACCAAACTGGATATGGTGATATCGAAAATCAATTTATTGATATGTACCGTCTTTACAGTTCAAAATTTTATAAAAATTATGACGTAGATCAATTATTGTGATTTATTAACGCATCTGAATTTAGAGGATGACGTTTACAGATTAATGATGTTAATTTAAATCAGTTTATCGTAGATAACCACACTCAAACCTTAAATAAAAATAAATTAATCCTAACTTATAACAATTACATGTTTTATAATTTTGGCGCAAACAGAAAAGGCTTAACTATATTGCCGAATACCATTCAGTCCGTTTATGAAATGAATAAAACTAATGGTTGAACGTTCCCTATTTACGATTTAGACTCTCAAACGGGTTTATGAAAAACTAAAACCTTTAATTCTATTAATGAATTTAGTAAATATTATTATTCTGGTGAACGTTTAGAGCAATTAAATCAATTAATGAATAATTGACGTTCATTTAGCAAACATAAATTTTTACCGTCAACTTATTATTACAGTCCGATTTTGCAAAATCTATGTGCAAAAAATACTACAAATAATTTTGACGATTTTACAGCAAAACAAAGAAATGAATTTTTATTAAAATTCTTTGGTGATAGTATCAAATTTGCTCAAGCCACATATTTAGCAATGCAAGAATATTATGCTAATCCTAATAAGTTTCCGTGAATTAATAAATCAATTTTGGAAATTATGGCAAGCAATTTAAATTTAAATATTGCTCCTTTGGCTATTAATGACTCCATCAACAACAATGGTATGGGTGCGTTTATTTATAATAAACCGGTGTTTATGGCCAACTTACATAATGATTGACATGGGCAAAACATTCAGCTGCAAACTCTGCAAACTAATTTACCGTTATCACTATTAGAATCTGAAAAATTAACAACTGGTTTCACTGCCAATATTCAACCAGAATATAATCCATATGCATTAATTTTAGGTTGATTAGCCGTTGGCATTATATTTATCTTCTTTGGGGTAGCGATGTACGTCCGTACAGATGTAGCTTAAGATTTTTTTAGAAAAACGCCGCTAGTGGTTGAAAACTAGTGACGTTTTTTATTTTTATATTTTTCTAAACTTTTAAACGAATGATTTCAAATAAATAAATTTTAAACAAGATAATAAATAAACTTTAATTTTATTAGACTAAATACATAAGGAAAATGTCAATCTATAACAGATTTAATATAAAAAACACAAAAAAAGTAGTGTAATTTGTTATTTTTCGAGTTTTTTCCTTTTTTCTTGAAAAAATGTGTAAATTTATTACCTTTTATAAATATTTTGACAATTTTGGGATGATAATATAAATAAATTTTAGAGTTATATGTCACTTGTATTTTTATGCATGTGTTTTTTTGTGACACACCTAAAATTTAAATACATATCTTTAAAAAAACGACTCAAGGAATCTTTATGAAGAAAAAAACCATTAGAAATATTGCGATTATTGCTTCAGTTTCACTGATTGCTACCGGAATCGTAACTCCTGCCGTGTGATTTTCTTTTAGAGGACATAAAACCACTAAAGTAGTCCAAACAGAAAATGACCAAAATCAATTAATTAAATCCTTAAACCAAAAGTTAAAACAATTAACTGAACAAAAAAATGGTCTTACAGACCAAAATAAGAAATTAGAAATTCAAAAACAACAAAACTTAGACCGGATTCACCAATTAGAAAAGTCAACAGATTCTATTAAACAAATTGATCAAAAACTACAAGATACTTACAACCAAAAAGAAAGTAAGGTTAATGCTTTAAAGAAACAAATTCAAGATATTGAACAACAAATCCAACAAGTTAACGCCACAACAAAAGCTAAACAAGATGCGTTAGATAAAGATGTTCAAGCTACTGACCAAGCTATTGCTAATAAAAAACAAGAATTAGCCCAAGCTGAAGCGCAAGCGCAAGAAAAAATTGGTGCTTTAACTAAACAATTAGACCAATTAAAACAAGACTTAGCTAATGCTCAAAATCAATATCATGAACATCAAGCTCAACAAGCTAAAACAAACGCTGGGTTAATTCAACAAGCCATTGATAATGTTTCAGCAGTAAATGCAACTTTACCAACTCAAACCACTTTAAACAATTCCCAATTAGCAAACTCTAAAGAACTTGCACCAACTTATACAGCAATGCAAAAAAATTTAGAGTCAATTTTAAACAACCCTAAAACTCCAAATAATGTTAAAGGTCAAGTACAAAAAACTTTAGCTGCTTTAAAAACCTTGGTGGATTCTAGAAAGAAATTAGATGGCCAATTAACTCAACAAAACCAAGACTTATCTGCTTTAAACAATGCAACAGAAAAAACACCAAGTACTGGCTTGGCTCAAAAATTGATTAACGACTTAACTAATTTAAAACAACTATACACTAAAAAGGCTGAGTTAGAAAACCAATGGTTGAAAGCCAGTCCAACTGATAGAGGTAGTGTAGACCAAGACTTAACTACTAACCAAAACGCAATTAATACTCAAGTAACAACTGTCAAAACAGCCAACGATGGTTACATAAACGCAATTAACAAAATTAAAGCTGATGCAAATGCTTTACAACCATTAGAATCAGACGTTAATGATAACAGAGTGGCCTTAAACAACAGTATTAATGTTTTACAAAACTTACAACAAGAAAATTACAAAAATGCTAGTGTACCAGTAGTACCTAATGGTCAAATTGGTTTAGATTCAGAAGCTCAAAAAGTGGCTAATGCTAACGCTGAGACTGCAACTGTTAACGCAACAGGAGCTAACAATAACGCTGCTAACAATAAAACTTTGGCTTCTCAAAACCAAACAACTATTACTAATGCTGAAAATGTAATTAAACAAACTATAGCTGCCAATAAAACTGAAAAAGATAAAACTATTATCGCTGATCAACAAGCGGTAATTGCAGCTGCTCAAAAAGTGGCAACTGCAGCTCAACAAGTAGAAACTTTACATAACTCATTAGCAAAAAATTTCAAAGAATTATCCGACGAAAACAATACATTAGCTCAGCAAAATAAAGCTTTAGCTAACTTTTTAGGCGACAAAATTAAACAAGAAAATATTATTAATGATCCAAAGTCTAGCGAAGCTCAAAAACAAGCTGCTCAAAAAGCTTTAAATACATTAGTACCAGAAATTACTCAAGCTCAACAAGACATTCAAACAACTGATAAAAATATTAATGCTTTACAAGACAAGATTAACGGTGAACAAACTGGTTTAAACCAAGCCCAAGCGGATTTAAATACAAATAAAAATGATTTAAACCAAGCCCAAGCCAAATTAGATAATGATACTAATGCGGCTAAGATTGCAGCATTAAAACAAGCGATTGCTGAGAAAAAACAAGAGTTAACTCAAACTCAAACTGCTGCTGATGCTGCTAATAAAAAAGCTCAAGAAGAAATTACCCAAGATGAACATAAATTAGCTGAGGCTAAAAAAGCTTTAAATGACTACAATGATCAAGCAAAACAAAAAGTCCAAGCTTTAACTAACCAAAAGCAACAATTAACAAAACAATTAAGCGATACTCAGCAACAAATGCATACAGCAGCTGCACAAGCTGCAACAACTAACAGTGAAAACGCTCAAGCTGCCGCACAAAATGCAACTCAAGTATCTCAAACTGCTACTGCTCAAGCTCAAACTGTGAACGCTACCAAAGCATTCCAAAATACTGCATTAAATAACGCTAAAAAGGCTTTAGCAGAAGCTAATGGTGTCTCAAATTCTACAAACAGTAAGATCACTAAAGATAAACAAGCCTTAATTAAAGCTGCTAATGCAGTCACTACCGCTGCTAACAATTTAAATGACAAAATTACTGCTCAAGCCGATGACTTAAAACAATTAGCTACAGATAGTCAATCTTTAAGTAACAAAGAACAACAATTAGCTAATGCATTAAAAGCTAAAGCCCAAGCTGAAAATACTTTGGCCAACCCTAAGGCTAGTGCAAATGACATTGCTAGTGCTCAAGAAGCTCTTACTACAGCTGATGGTAAAATTAAAACATTGATTCCGGCAGTAAAAACTTTAAATGATAAAGTTATTGCAGACCAAAATAAATTGCATGATGATGCGACTGCTGTACAAACAGCGAAAGCTGCCTTACAACAAGCAAATGACGCTTTACCAGAAGCACAAAAAACTTTACAACAAGATTTAGGTAACCACCAACATTCAAGCAAAGTTGATCCATTGAATATTGATGCAGGTGTTGCTGAATCTAACTCACAAATGAGTGCAAGCAATGCTGCTGCTAACAAAGTGGCTGCAGACACAATTACACAAAATCAATTACCAAACATTGCAAATATTAAAAAAGCTGCTGCACAAATTGCTGCAGATTCAGCTAACCAGCTAAAAACTGAACCGGATAATAAAAATCTTCAAGCAGTTAATTCGGCAGCTAATGAAGTGAGTCAAAAAGCGAATGCTGCAATAGCTGCTAACCAAAAATTAGCTAATGCATTAAATAGTCTACAAACAGCGAACCATAATTTATCTACTGCTCAAAATACGTTGAGTCAAGCTTTAACTAAAAAAGCTCAAGAAGAAGGAATTATTGCCAATCCAGCTTCAACTCCAGCACAAATTGCTGCTGCTAAAAAAGCTATTAAAGATACCATTGATCCAGAAATTCAACAAGCCCAAAGTGATGTGATTCAAAAAGCTACAGCTGTTAACCAATTACAAAACGAAATTAATGGTAATCCTAAAGCTGACCCTGCAACTGTTGGGTTGAAAACGTTAGCTAATAACGCTGATAAAGATTTGACCGCGGCTCAAAACCAATTGCAAACTGCACAACAAAATAATCAAGCCGCAAACCAAACCACAGCTCAAAGCAAAATTTCCGCTTTACAAAAACAATTACAAGATGTAAACCAAAGCTTAACTCAAGCTCAAGCAGAAAATAAAAATATTACAAATGCTGGTAATGCTAAGGTAAAACAATTGCAAGACAGTTTAAATGATGCTAAAGCTAAATTAGCTTCTGCTGAAAAACAGGCTCAACAAGAAATTGCTACGCAACAACAAGCTTTAAAAACTGCTCAGCAACAATTGCAAGCAGCGCAAAATAATTCTAAATTTAATGCAAATACAATTAAAGCTAGTGCTAACCTGTACACTGATTGAGCACAACAATTATCTGCTTTAGTTACTCAAGAAACTAACGAAAAGACAACATTAACAGCCGATTTAAATAAAGAAACTAGTTTAAAAAATTATTTACAAACTTTAGTAACTAGTTTATCCGCTGATATTGGGGCCAAATCTACTCTTCCACCAAAAGTGGTTCAAGCTTATCAAGAAGTAATTCAGACAGTAAAAACTTACCAATCAAAAGTTGATACATTGATTAGTGATTATCAAGATGCAATTAAAAATTTAGATAGTTTAATTGTGGCAAATTCTAGTTTAAAAACGCAAGCTGATAACGTTGCTACTGGCTATAATGCTTTAAGTCCAATCGTAGAAAAAATCAACGCTTTAAGTCCAAGTTCAGCAACGTATGATTCAGATTTCCAAACTCAATACGCAAATTATTCAGAAAAAGTATCAGCTTTAAATGCTGAAATTAGCCAATTTAAACAGGCATTTGATAGTGCTACAACCTCAGGAAATAACTTCAACGCTGCACAATCGCAAATCCAACAACAAGAAAATTTAAATATTAACGGTAAATTAGGTTTAGTAGAAGCTTTAAATAACTTAACTAAAACTTTACAAGCAGCTAACACACCAACCATTCCGTTTGACACTGCAGTTACACAAAACAATATTGATATAACTAATAAAGCCATTAGTAATAACGAATTAAAACAGGCTCAAATGAGTAAAGAAGCGGCTAATGCTGCTACTCAAGCTAATAATCAAAGCGGCGCTACAGTAACCTGAGCTCAAGGTGTGGTAAAAAATATGACAGCCGAATTAACTCCTACAGGTAGTCTAAATTCTGCACAAACTCAAGCTGTTAACAACATTAAGCAAGCTGCTCAAGCTGTCATTCCGCTTGCACAAACTGCTGCAACAGCTAACCAAAAATTAAGTGCAGCTATGAAAAACTTAGCTCAGGAAGAATCTAACCTAGCTAACGGCCCACAAAAATCTTTAGCTACTGCTTATGAAAACATAGCTAAAGCTCAAAAAGCTTACGAAGCAGCTAAGGGCGATGTAACGGCTCAAGCAGCTGCTTTAAAACAATTAGAAACCGCAAATGCTGCCGCAAAAACCGCTTTAAGTCAAGTACAAGCTGCGGAAACACAAATTGCTGCAGACCAAAAACAATTAGTCACTTTAAAAAACAATGCTGCCCAAGCTGATGTTGCTTTACAAACTCAAAAAGATAAGGTTTTACAAGCGGTGATTGGTTTAAATAATGCAAATCAAGATGTCATTAAAAACTTACAGGCACAACAAACTACTGCTCAAGGTAAGTTAGATAGTGCTAATAAAACTTTAGAAGATACAAAGGCAGCCAACCAAAAAGAATTAAATAGTTTAAACGACCAAAAGCAAAAATTACAACAAGAAATTTCACAATTACAACCACAAGTAACTAAAGCTCAACAGGCTCAAAAACAAGTACAAAGTTTACAAAACCAAATCAAACAATTAGGTTCAGAAAACAAAACTTTACAAACTGCCAACCAAGCTAACCAACAAGTAATTAGTGATCAAAATTCACAAATTCAAAAATTAAAATCTGCTAACCAAAAAATTGATACAGCTAACCAAGAAGTTAACAAACAAATTGCCAAAATCCAACCACAAATTAATAATATTAAAAATGCTAATAAACAAATTGCAACCATTGTGGATAATGAAACAGCAATCATTAATCATATTCAAGCATTCTCTTACTTCACTTATGAACAAATGCAAAACTATTTTAATAACTACCAATCAAGTATTAATGATTACAGCGGTACAAGTCAACAATTACAAGCAGACATCGCTTCAACCGGATTTAACTTATTCTTACCGTTAGTTACACAATTAACAGCAACTAATAGCTTTAACTATAATTCTTTAACTAGTGATTCTAATGGTATGGCTAACGGACACTTGTCAACGTATTTACAACAACAAGGAGTTGCTAATAGTAACCTAAACTTAAATTACGCGTTAGGTAATTTCATGTCAGCGTATAACAAGACATTCTCATCAAATTACTATTATTCATTTGACGGTTCTATGAACCCATTGAAGTTCTTCTTAAAATATTTCTCATTATTGAGTATGAACGATTCAACTGGTAACTACGGGCAACCAATTAATAAGTCTGATGGGGTTCCTACAACATCTTCAAGCTCTACTGGCACTTCTACAACTAGTGGCGCCACAAACACGCCTTACGATGTAAAATACACTAACCCTGATTTAGGTCCATCATGACTAACATATTGATTAGCACAATGATTATCTTTATACAACTTGCCAGAATTAACAACGAATTCACAAGGTGAGGTTGTAAGCACAGGCAAAACATTAGCTCCATTGACTGATGAACAAACCCAATTCTTCTACAACTGAGCTAAATATAACTTTATTAGTTCAAGTAATACTGCTGGAACTATTGGCACTAATTTCAGTTCTGCTGTAAATCCCCAAGTACAATATTTCTACAATACCCAAGATGCATTAATTAATTTAACTTTTAACCCAACTTTTGTATGAAACAATAAGAAGTACATTATTAAACCGCAAGATTTAAAGATCGGTAAATTTGTAAAAGAAAACATTGGTGCAGGTAATTCGAGCTTTAAAAATCCAGGTGTCAGTGAACACTTTGTTTTAAACGATTCTATTACTCAAAATATGTTATTAACTGACAGTACAAACAATAACGGTATTATTTTTGATGTGAACTTTAACGGTTACGCACAAACTAATTACACAACTTCTGAAGGACAAACAGCGTCACTGACTGGTTACACACCTGATTTGTGACAAACTGCGAACCAGTTCACACAAGGAACTTATAGTTACTGAAATAACCAAGAAACATTGTTTAACAATCCAAACTGACAAACATCAATTTTAAGTAGCTCAGTTTCTTGAACGACATTATGAAACGTCCCACAAACTCTTGGTATTAGCACTAATTCCGCCCCTAACTACAGTCCGCTAAGCTCTGATTACTGAACAAACTAATAGAAGAAAGAAACAATTAAATATAGGAGATTCAGAACATGAAACAATCTACTAAAAAGACGCTTGTTGGAACAGCGGCAGCTTTAGTAACGGCTGGTTCTGTTGGACCAATTGTTTACTTTACTGTTTTAGCTAAAAATAAAGAAGAAATTATCCACAAGGAAAACAAACATTACAGCACGATTAAAGAGTTGAATAATCAAATCGGTGAAGTACAAAAAGACATTGACGGCTTAACTTCTAATAAAAATAGTATTCAACAACAATTATTAAATAGTAATAACCAAATTAAAAAACTGTTAAGTAACACTAAACATTTAGAAGAGTTAAAAAATAAATTAACATCTGATATTAATCAGCAAGAAATCAATTCACAAAAATTAACTGATCAAATTCAAAAGTTAGAAAAAGAATTGACAGCTTCTAAAGCTAAATCAAAACAAGATATTCAAGATTTAACAAACAAACTTAACGGCTTAAAGCAAAAACTAAACGACGTAACTAACCAGTTAACACAAACTAAACAAGCAAACGCTAAGAAAATTGCTGCTTTAAATCAACAAATTGCTCAACAACAAGCTAAAATTAACCAAATTAAAGCAAGTCAAATTGCTGCACAAATTCTGCAAGCGGATAACGCTAACAGTTTAGCAAAAGCGGCCGCACAAAATGCGACAGCTATAAATCAAGAAAGTACCGCTTTCAATAATACATATAATGCGGCAAGTGCTGCAAAATGAACGAGTGCTAAACAATCTTATCAAGACTTGATTAACAAATTGACAGCTCAATTAGGTCCTAACTTTAAAAATGATGACGCTAATCATAGTGGTCAAAAAGCTTTAACAGCTTTAAAAAATATCGTAACGAAAATTGACAAGGTCTTATCGACTTATCAAACCCTTGCTCAAGCTTACCAAGAAAGTGCGACAGCTAGCAAGAGTTTAGCTGATAGCAACACTGCTTTAGCTCAAGATTACAACCAAAAAGAACAATTATTAAAAGAACTAAAAGCAAATTTAGGTACAGATAAAGAAGCTAGCATTGAAGGTCAATTAAAGACTTTAAATGCTCAAATTGCTAAATTATCAAAACCAATTCAAGAACAAAACCAATCAGCAATTGCTGCTCAAAAAGCGATTGCAGCGGCTAATAAAGAATTATCCACTGATATTGCAGCAGTTGGTAGCAACCAAAATGATTTAATCAACAATGTAAACGCTTTAATTAATAACCAAAATACTAAAAATCAAAAGTTATACACTGCTAATAGAGTTAATTTAGCGAATACAGCCAAAACTTTAGATGGTGCAGCTGAACAAACAGCCTTAGATAATTCAACAGTTTCTAGCAAAAATGCTGATACTGCTAATAACGAAAATGTTTTCGCGACACAACAAGCCCAACAAGCGGCTAGTGTTGCAGCTAACGCAGAAAAGATTGCTGCATCGGCTTCAGCTGCAGCGCAAGCCTCTCCAACCGCTTCATCATCTCCAACTGAACAAAAATTACAACAAAAAATTGCTGATAAAGCTCAAGCTGTGAAAACTGCTGCTGAAGCATTGCAAAACGCTCAATTGCAAAAAGCTAAAGCTTATTCAGATTTAGCCAATGCCGATAAAAAATTAAGTACAGCTCAAACTAGTTTAGCCAATGCTTATAAAGAAGAAATTAAACAACAAGAAATTTTAAGCAATCCTGATGCAACTAAAGACCAAATCGCTCAAGCGCAAGCAGCTTTAAAATCAGCGAACCAAAAAATCACTGAAGCCCAAGCTAACGTGGTTGCTGCTGATAATGAAGTTAAGTCTGTTGCAGCCGGCATTGCTGCTATTCAAAATACAATCAACACTGATAAAACTAATTTAGCTAATGCTCAAAAAGAATTGTCTGATGCCCAACAAGCATTAACACAAGAAAAAACTACAAACTTACAAAACCAATTAGCAAACGATAAAAAAGCGTTGCAAGCTGCCCAACAAGCCGCTCAAGCTCAAGCTGATAAAAACGCCAAAACAATCGATTCGTTAAAACAAGAAATTGCTAATACACAAGATCAATTAACTCAAGCTAAAGCGAAATACCAAGCAGAAGAACAAAAATTAAATAACACTATTAGTAATACTAAAAAAGCATTAGCCAACGCTAACCAAACTAAAGCTAATACATTATCAAACATTGCTAACAACCAAGCTAATATTGCGCAAGATGTAGCAAATAATGCACAAGCAGTAGCTGATGCAGCTAACCAAGCAGCCCCAGTAGCTACAAGCAAAGCAACAAATTACAATAACTTATTAAAGCAATATAAAAAAGAACTAGCACAATACTCAGATGCTCAAAACTATAATCCATCTGAAGTTCAAGCCATTAAAAACGCTTTAAACCAATTAGTGAACGGTTCTTCAACTGGCTCAAAAACAACTCCAAGTCCGTTAGCGCAATTAAATAATTTAGAAACTGAAAAAGCTCAAAAATTAACTGATTTAAATAAAGATAGCACTGCTTTACATGATTTAGAAGATAAGTTAGCCAATGCTTATACAGCTAAAGCAGCTGCTGAAAAAGAATTAGCTAACGCCAAAACTCCTGAAGCTAAAGCGCAAGCTGAAGCCCAAATTACAGCACAAAACAAAATTATTCAAGCTGCTGAAGGGCAAATTGCAGCCACTAATACAAAAGTGGTTAATGACCAAAAGACGTTAGAAGATTTAGCTAACCAAATTACTGACCAATTAGGTAAACTAAACACATTACAAAATAGTTTACAAAATGCTGTAGATCAATATAATGATCAACAAAACACAAGTGCCCAAAAGGCGACAGATGTAAACGCTAATACAACCCAAGCTCAAACTGCAACTAATAATGCCAAGGTGGCTGAAGCTAACAGTCAAGTAGCAACTGGTAATGCTAATTTAGCTAACGGAGAAGCAGAAACGGTTACGCAAAATATCGCTCAAAACACTGCAGCTAAAATAGCAGCGCAAGCTTTAAGTAAACAAATGCAAGCGGATGAAACTAAAAATCCACAAGATACAACTTTAAATCCTCTAAGAAAAGCTGTAGCTAATGACGCTGATGCAGTAGCAAAACAAGCAGATAATGTTAATAAATTACAAGAGGCTAAAAAGGCTTTATTAGGTCAGATTGCAAGTCAAAACCAAGACTTAGCTAAACAACAAACAGCTTTAAGTCAAGCTGAACAAGCTCAAGCTCAAGCTTTGAAAAAGGAAGCCGCTGAAATTAGTGCAACTGGTAAAATTTCACCAGCTACACAACAAGCGTTAACTCAAGCCAACCAAAACATTGCTAGTGCTCAAACTCAAGTAAAGGCTTTAAACAAAACTATTGAAGGTTTAAACCAACAATTAACTTCTGGTGAAAGTGCTATTAACAATGCTAAAAACGGTTTAACGACTGCTCAACAACAATTAAATCAAGCTAAAGCTGCTTTAAATAATGCAATTAACGATAAAAATGCTGCAACTATTAAAAATTTAAACACTCAAATTGCCAATGCAACAGACGCTTTAAATAAACAAACTGCAGCTAATAAAGCATTACAAGCACAATACCAAACACAAGAACAAGATTTAAACAACCAAATTAGTGCTAAACAAGCAGCTTTACAAAAGTTAACTACGCAAACACAAGAACAATTAAAGAGTCTAAAAGACCAAATTAAACAATTAGAAGCAAAAATTAACGCAAGAAACACGGCCATTTATAAGCAAAAACAAGCCGATAATTTATTGGCGGCAAACTCTTGCCAACAAATTATTAACTACTTAAATAACGTGTTAAAACCATATTTAACGAAAAAAGCTGCAGTGGCAAACGCTCAAGTAACTACTTATCAAACGATGACTACTAATGCAGCAAACAAAGCTAAGAGTTTACTAGCTACAGCAAGTCAAAATCCAGAAATTAATAAGCTAGAACAAGTGGTGATTGATAAATTAAACGGTTTAGACCAAACCGGAAAAGCTGTGATTACAGCGTACCAAACTGAAGCTCAAAATTGCACAACAAATGTATCTACTAACATTCCAAATTTAGTGAACGAATTAACTAAATTAGCAGGATTGTATACAAGCAATAGCCAGTTAAATAAAACGTTACTAGACAATATCAACACTAATACTAGCGATACAACGACTGAAGATCAATTAAAAGCCAATGCAACCCAAATTGATACGATTTTAAAAACTTTAGGTATTAGTGGTGATATTACAACATCAACTAACCCATTCGCATCAATTATCAACAGTATCAATTCAGTAAACACCAGTGCTGTTAACTCATTAAAAACTAATGTGCCCGCTTTTATCGCAAACGAACAAGCGTTAATTCAAGCAGAAAGCCAAGTAGTTAGTGCTTTAAAAAATCAAGTTTTAGAAAACCAAACTCAATCTCAAAGTTTACAAAACGATTTAACAAGCATTAGAAAAGCCCAAGCAGCTGCTGAAACTGCTAGTGCTAACAAATTAGCTCAAAGTATTGCTTCTAACACTGCAACTATTCAAGCGTTGCAAAACCAAATTAAAGCAAATACAGCCACAAAAGCTACTGTAGATAGTTTGATTAACCAAGCGCAACAAGAATTAGCCAACCCTAATTTAGAACCCAAAGCAGAATGACAAGTTTGATTAAAATCTTTAGAAAACTTACAAAATGGTCCTGCTGGTAAAAATGCTAGCTTAACTGATGTCAACAATAAATTACAAACTGTTATTAATGATTTAACTAACGTTAATAAACAACAAACTGCTTTACAAAGTGCTCAACAAGCTTTAGCAACAGCGTTAAATAATCCTCAAACAACTAACGCAGAGATTTTAAAATTACAAGCCAATGTTAAAGCTGCACAAGATAATTTAACAACCGCTCAAACTGCTTTACAAAACGACACTAAAGCTTTAGATGATGTCAAAACTATAAGAGCTCAAAGTAAAGCTACAGTTCAAGACACTTTTAGTGATACTCCAGCAGCTGCTAACAACCAATTAATTAACGCACAAAAAGCGACAATTAATAAGTTACAAAACTCAATTAAGAGTATCAATGATCAAGTAAACCAAACTAACAGCGAACAACAAACTCAAGTAGCTAACCAAACTAAAGCGGTGGATAGCATCAACCAACAAATTAAGAGTTTGCAAGGTCAATTACAAAACTCTCAAAAAGTAGCTCAAACTAATAAAACTTTACAAGACCAAATTAATAATTTAACTCCACAACAAACACAAGCGCAAGCAACAAATAAAGAGTTAAAGAAAACGCAAAGTATTGTGAACCAACAAATTGCAGCTAATAAACAAGAAATTAAAAATTTGACCGATTCACAACAACAATTGCAACAAAAAAATAAACAGTTAAATGATCAACTAACGCAAAACCAAAAAGAAATCAAAAATATGCAAGATGCCAAACAAACAGCAACTGATTTCTTACAAAATGCTAATTATTTTGGTAAAGTGTTGGCCACTTTAATGAATAATTCATTTAATGGTAGTGGTGCTTACATTAAAAACTCTTCAGCTATTATTAATGGTAGTGTAGTAGGTGCTGACTTATTAGTACCGTTGTTAATTGGTTTAAATGAAGGAAAAAATGTAAAGAATGATTTTGGAACTTACAATAAAGAACAATTTATTCAAAACACTTTAAATGGTTTTAATTTCACTACTTCTAGTAACGGCAGTACAACAGAAACGCGTGCATTTAATAACGGAACATCTATTCCGTCTTTAGCTACATTTATTCAAGAAAAGAATCCTAGTGAACCAAGTTGATATCTATCGACTGATGCTTTGTTCTATACCAAAGATTACCAAAGAACATCACCTGTTAACTATTTCTTAAAAATGTTTAATGTTTTAGCAAACCAAAAAGGATTTAACTCATCTACAGGCTTTGATGGTTCATGGTTATCATGATGACTATTGTGCTATTTATCTTACAGTGGTGTTGCTTTTACAAAAAAACAGGCTGATTTCTTCGCACAATACGCAAACTATAAATTAATTTATAATCAACAAATGAATACTCAAAACAGTTGTTTAATTCAACAGCAAATTTGAGGTAACGAATTACACTCACCTGCTTACACTTATTATTATGATTACACACAATCTTCAGTGGTATTATCATTATCTTTCAATAGTACAGTGACATATTCTTACAAAAATCAAAATAACATCATTAAACTGCAACCAGATATTGAATTTGATAAAAGAATTGATGCAGAATTGCAATCGTCAACAACTGTAGGTGAATCACCATATACAGTTAAATCAATTATTTTTAATGGTTTATCAGACGCTGCTCGAAATCAATTATTTAATACGTATGCAGGAACCTGTGTATTTGATGTAAACTTTAATGGTATTTTGAGTGCTTACACTCAAAAGAATTGAAGGGGTCAAATTGTATCAGCCGATCCAGAAACCAATAATCTTACTCCTCCGGAACAATTTAATCCAATTACGGCGTCTTTAAATTCATGTTACGGTAGCGTTCAAACAAATATTGGCAACACAATTTTTAAAATTAATCCATCTTGAGGTAATTTCATTAAATATAACCCAGATAACCAACCTTGAATTTACACTTCATATTACTACGGTAATAAACTTGTTAATTTAAATTACGATTTTGGTATTAAATCTTGATAATATAACTTTATATTTAGTTCATCTCTGTAAAGAGGTGAACTTTTTTATTGCGTTATTTCTTTTGTGTTCACCGAATTAGATTATTTATTCTTAACAAGAACGTTATTTTTTGAAAAAAAGATGAATAAATTAAATTATTTTTAGAACATAAGTTTTATTCGAATTTTGGTATTAATACCTTATTTTGACAGAATACTAGTTATATATAACTAGTGTTATCAAAAATAACTAATTGTTATAAAAACTTTTTGTGTAACCACACAAGAAACACACTACTAATAAAAATAAATTACTGCGAAAAAATGTCTCAACTTTCTTTATAATAAAAATGTAAAGAGGATGTTGCAATACACCCTCTTTTTATATTTTTAAACTTAAAATCAGACGAAAAAATAAAGGGAGAATTTATGTTAAAAACAGTCTTAGGTCTACAATTCGGTGACGAGGGTAAGGGTAAACTTACAGACTTCTTTGCTAAAGATTTTGATTACATTGTCCGTTATCAAGGTGGTGACAATGCAGGTCACTCAATTAATATCAACGGTAAAAAAATGCACTGCAGAATTATGCCATCAGGAATCTTTAGTAATAAAAAAGTAGTGATTGGTAATGGTACTTGTATCAACATCAATATCTTGTTACAAGAAATTGAATATGTTAACGAAAACTGAACTTCAGTTAATGATAAATTATTCATTTCTGAATTAGCCAATGTGATTATGCCATATCACATTGCAATGGATGTGTTGAATGAATCTACTAAAGATGACGAACACAAAATTGGAACAACTAAGAGAGGGATTGGTCCATGTTACACAGATAGCTACGAAAGAGTTGGCATCAAAGTTAAAGATTTATTTAACTACGACCAATTGTTAGATAAAGTAACAGTCGCTTTAATACATAAAAATGTATTATTTAAAGCAAATAATATGCCAGAATTTGATCCAGTAGAAGTAGCTCAAGAATACTTCCAATTAGGTCAAAGAATTAAAAGATATACAGCTGACACAATTCTTGTGTTAAATGAAGCATACAAATCAGGTAAAAACATTTTATTAGAAGGTGCACAAGGCTCAATGTTAGACATTAACTTTGGAACTTATCCATTTGTAACTTCATCATCTCCAATGACAATGATGAGTCAAGGTACAGGTTTATCTTGTGGTAAATTTACAAATGTTGTTGGAATTGTAAAAGCTTATTTAACAAGAGTTGGTGCTGGGCCAATGCCAACTGAGTTACATGACGAAGTAGCTCATACGATTCGTGAAAGAGGGCACGAATACGGTGTAGTAACTAAGAGACCAAGAAGAATTGGTTGATTAGATTTAGTCCAACTAAAATACACAACGATGATTTCTGGATGTAACGAAATCGTATTAACATTGCTAGATGTTTTAACTGGTTTTGAAGAAATCAAAGTATGTACACACTATGAAGATGAAAATGGTAAAGCAATTTATAACTATGTACAAGACGAAGTACTTAGCGCTAAATTAAAACCAGTTTACAAAACTTTACTTGGTTGAGATGAAGATATTTCAAAAATGACAAGTTATTCAGAAATCCCTGAATTATGTAAACAATACGTTAACTTTATCAGTGATTTCTTAGAAATCCCTGTATCTTATGTTTCTGTTGGACCAGACAGAGAACAAACAATCAAGGTTGAAAGAAACTAATGATTGATCGTTATAGTATTAAAGAAGTAGAACAAATTTGGTCAGAACAACAAAAATTTGATAACTGATTGTTAATTGAAAAATATGTTTGTGAAGCACTTAATCACCTTCAAGTGATTAGTGATGAAGATATGGCAACAATTAACGCCAAAATCGGTGTTAATTACAACCGTATTTATGAATTAGAAGCAATTTATAAACATGATGTCATTGCGTTTACTCGTACTGTTACTGAAGTTATGAACGATAAAACCGCTAGATGAATTCATTATGGTTTAACTTCGACAGATCTAGTAGATACATCTAACGGGATGAACTTCTATAAAGTAAATGAACTAATTCTACAAGAATTACAACCATTAAAAAGTACTTTGAAGCAGTTAGCTCAAAGTTATAAACAAGTTAGAATTATGGGGCGTACGCATGGGGTACATGCACAAATTCAATCCTTGGGCTTAAAATTCTTAAATTTCTTAGCGATGATAGAACGTTGAGAAGAACATTTTAAATTATTAAGAAAAGATGTGGAAGTTGTAAAACTTAGCGGCGCAATTGGGAATTATGCCTTCCAAGATCCGAGAATTGAAGAATATGTAGCACAAAAATTAGGGTTACAAGTTGCCTATTTTTCCACTCAAGTGGTAAGCCGGGACCGTTTCAGTTTATACTTTAGTTGTTTAGCGAATTTTGGTTTAGTAATGAACCAATTAGCAACAGAAATTAGACACTTACACAGAACTGAAGTATCTGAAGTTTGCGAAGGCTTTAGCAACAACCAAAAAGGTAGTTCGGCCATGCCTCACAAAAAGAACCCAATTACTTGTGAAAATATTTGTGGTATGAGTCGACTATTAACTAGCTTATGTCATACAACTTGAGAAAATGTTAATTTATGACATGAAAGAGATATTTCTCATTCATCTAACGAAAGAATCATTTTCTGTGACGCTACTAGTTTAGTTATTTATTTAATAAGAAAAATGAACCAAGTCTTAAATAACTTAACCATTAATTTGGACCAAATTAACAAAAACATTAACTTATCTAATAGTAAAAACTTATCACAAGCAGTGATGTTATTTTTAATTAGATACACAACGCTTTCTCGTGAAGAAATTTATGATTCATTACAAAAATATGCAATGCATGCAGATAATTTCTTAGAAGCTGTAAAACATGATCCGTTATTTGAACCGGTCTTAACGCAGAGATGAACAGAATTCTTAGATTTCATTAACGAATTAAAGTATATTGATGTTATTTACAGTAGATTAATTGATGATGAAACAACCGTTTAAACAAATTTTATATACTAACCAAGAGCTAACACAACGTATTCGTGAGTTAGCTCAAACAATTAACCAAGACTACAAAGATTGTCAAAACGTCATTATGGTTCCAATTATGGATGGGGCTTTAGTGTTTGCTGGACAGTTATTATTAGAATTAGATATTGATGTGATGACGTATTCTACCAAGATTTCATCTTATTCTTTTAATACCACTAGCAGTAAAGAGCCTAAAATTTTAACCCCATTTACAAAAGAATTAGTCCAAAATAAAGATATTATTTTGGTGGATGATATGATTGATACAGGTCATACATTATCGATGTTTATTGACTATTTAAAAAACTTTGGTGCTCGGAGCGTTAAAGTTTGTGTGCTTTTTGAAAAAGAAGTTCAAGCGAGAGATAAACATGTTTTTGTAGACTATGTAGGTTTTAAAATTCCTAACCAATGAGTAGCTGGCTTTGGCATTGATTCTAAAGAAAAATTACGTAACTGCAAAGATTTTGGCATTGTAGATTTGAAACAACAATAAATTAAGGAAACACATACTAATAAAGTCAAAATTACTTAATACGTTTTTAGCTTTCAGTTGCAAAATTAGCAATATTTTGGTATTGTTAGAATATATGACTAATAATTAATAACACACAACTACACCATTCAGTCCGGAAGAATGGTGTTTTTGTTGCCCTTATTTTAAAAAAATAACTTGTACGTAGTTTTGCGTACAAGTTATTAATTATTTAGTTAAGCAATTAGTAATTAGCTAATATGGCTTGGTTGGCTGGTAAATATTGCGCCGTCATTAAAGTATTTTTAGACTGTACTGCAATAATAATTGATAATAATCAAGCTAAGGCAAACAATGCTACAATGGCTAGTATAGTGTGAGCAGATTCTTGTAAACCTAATTGCCTCGCTAATTTATTTACTTTAGAGGCTCTTACAATTAACACAATTTGAATGATTAATGCAAAGGGTGCTAAGATAAAAGTTCATCAAGAAATACAAGCTCAAATTGCTGTAGTTCTATATTTCTTGCAGGCGTTTAAATATTGTTGTTCTAGTTCTGTTCTAGAATCTTGATATGTGTAATTTGCCATAGTGTTTCTTTTTTTGTTTTCCTTTTTTGTATATATTCTTTCAAAAATATACGTGAATGGTATGCACGTATAACTGTTGTTTTATTTCTACAAATTAATTTTTTAAGACAGAAATTAACGGATTGATCGAAGCTAATTCTGCTTCGTTAATATGAATGTAAGTGATAGAAGTTGTAGATAACTTACGTTGAATTTGGTTAAACAAATCATCACACACATCATTGCGCTTATTAGTTTTTAGTTTGTCATCATACTGCGCAGATTTAGTAAAAAATAGTTTATCGCAGTCGATTCTGGTGGGATTAATAAACGGATTACGTTGAATATTCGGCTGTTCATCCAAATAGTTAGATATTGGACTTTTATAAAGCATACAAGGCTTTTTTGTTTGACATTTAACATATTCATAAGTAGCACCATCATGGCGTCTGCATATATACATATGAGAAGAAACTGCTAATTTATCTGATATAGATGGAAAGGGAATTTTCATAGTAATTACATCTTTGGGATTAATCAATTAAGAGCCTACCTTCCTCATCAATATCTACAAATACAGGATTATTTAATTCTTCGCATTCTGATAAACGTGTTAAAACATTAAAATGTTTTGATTTTAGTTTGGTGATATTAGACTTAGAGATAATAAAATACTTTTCTTTTAAATTAATAATTTCAGAATTATTAATCATTTCAATAGGATACATCTCATCTAAAGAACGGATTATTTGTTCGTCATTTTGGTTGAAATCTAATTCACATAAAGTTACGTTTCGTTCGCCATTATGTATGCGATAATATTGAGCTTTCCAAATATTCATTTCATGAGTAATATTAGATAATTCTTGCTCTGTTAAGCTGCTTACAATAAAACCGCATTTTTGCGCAATATCTTCTTTTATATGCTGAAAGTTATTTTCGTAGCACGCTTTACTCATCATTAAAAATTCTATTTTTTCTTTGGTGTAATCACCCCAGACATTACTAAACACTGGTCCCCGTTCTCAACCTCTTAAGTTATTAAAGTCATATTTTTCATTAAAAACTTTACAAAATGATTCGTATAGTAGTAGGAACTTTTGTAGTTTTAAAGAACTATCAAAAGAACATCTATAATGTTTTTTTAATCATCCACTCAATGTTAATTTTCTAATATTAGAATTAATCATTATCTGCTCCTTTATGTAACTCATTTTATGTGTAAGATACTAATCACTAATATAATATCTTATTTTTAAAATTTTATTTAAAATATGAAAAAAATCTCACCCGGAATTGGTGAGATTTAATTATTATGAGAAGTCTCTCTTAGCATACATTGCCACTGCTAATAATAAGAAACCAAATGAGATTAAGACTCATGCTACGACTAAACCAGTCATGTTGTAGAAGTTAGCTCCAGACGCAATTGTGAAAGTGGCTAAGTTCTTAGCGTTGGTTAAAGTAAAGAATGGGTACAAACCATATAGGTTATTCTTAATATTGTTAATGGCAAGTTGTCTGTTAGACTCTTGGTTACTTGTTAATAATTTTAAAGTAGCCATCGCATAACTTGGGGCTACCACTCATGCTGCAACATTATCAACTTGTGGGAATAATTCACTGTTTTTGCTACCCGGAATGGTATTAGGTAATAAACAATACATCATTTGTTGCAATTGTTCGTTATTAATCAAACCATTTAAAACTTGGTTATAAGGACTGTTTAAAATCGCTAATAACGTTCAGTATTGGAATTGAGAAATTTGGGTACCTAAGATATTGAATAACTTCTTTAAACTATCAGTATCAGTTAACTGAATTGGAGTTTCATCACTCATAAAGTTATCAATATCTGCAATAGCAAATAAAGAAGCGTAGAAACTTAACGGATTAATGTGTTTACCTGGCATACTCTTTTCGATTGTTTGAGTTCATTTTTTAATCGTAGTAATAACGTTTGAATTAAAGTAAACATCAATGAATTCTTGATAAGGGTTAGCGCTAGTGTTATTCACACTAAATTCACGGTTAATAAAACCAGTAACGTTCATTCACGGTAAGCTAACATGACGATCGTTTAAATAATCAATTGACCCATGAGCATAAGAAGTCCCGTAATCTGTGATAAATTTTTGTTTATCCGATAACTTCATCGCAATGAATCTGATATGGTTAGTTAAATAATAAGTAGCTAAGTTTTGTTCGTTATTATCGTAAGAATAATTAAACGAAATTAAGTTCTTTTTAAAACTGTTATTAGCTTCTTCAAAGTTAACGTTTTTAAATTTCAACGTCACAAACGGTGAAGCGTTCATTTGAATAATTGTTTTATAAATATCAAACGGAACGTTAAATTGCTCTTGTCAATTTAAAGTATATAAGTTTACTAATTGGTAGAGTAAGTTCGTATACATGACCCCTTGGTAAGTTGGATTATTCATGGATTCGTTTCACATTGTAGATAAATAATTACCTGCAGTTAGATCTTTGTTGTGACTTTCATCATTATCTAATACTGCTTGTGACACGTTAGCTGTTGCTCCTCATTGGTAACTTAACTGGTAGTTAGTTTGACCGTTGGGACCCATTACTTTTTGTTTTTTAACTAACGACACAGAGTTTAAAGATACCCCTTTGGTTTCGTTAAAAGTTTTAGAAGGTGTGGTAATAGTGAAGGTTGCCACCATACCATAGATTAATAAAACACAGAATAAACCGATGTTAATTAATAAAGCTCCTAATTTTTTGGTAATGAGTGATAGTAAAATTGCGATCGAACCAAATAAAGAGTAAATTACAAAGGTACCCAAGAAAGCACCTAATGTAACACTATGACCGATAACGGTACCACCATAACGGTACCAGATACTAAAACAGCAAAAGAATGCAGCTAAGCCAGAAATTACTAGAGTCACAGCTAAGAAAACAATAATCTTACCTCAGACAATCTGGCTTCTGGTTAAAGGTTTTGCAATAATAATGATCTCTGATCCATCATCCACTCCTGCTCTAAACAACTGGATAGCAATGATTGACACGCTTAGTACAGCAAATAATAAGACAATCATATAAATGAAAGTATACTTGGATACAATAATTAAATTTTTATCCATAATCGCTGGCAAGATGTACATAATCAAACATAACAAGAAAATGTAGAACAGCGTGGTGATGTAAAAGGACCATTTTTTGAGCAACGTGCTAAAGAGGAACTTTATGTATTTCAACAACATAATTAATTACCTCTAGAGTTAGTTACTAAACCTCTAATTTCTTTGTCATGTTCAGTGACACTGTAATAGGGTTCGTTTCTGTAATGTGGTTTTCTAAAAAGCATTTTAGTAGCAAATCAGATAAACAGAATCATTAACAAAAAAAGTAAGGCTGACACAAAACCAATAAAAGCAATACCACCTTGATTTCAACCAAAGTGAAAACCTAATACATTTTTTTCGACTAAATCAAAATTAAAGCTGAAAATAATGTTAAATTTATAAGTCTTGTGCAATTGGTAATAAACCGCATTTTGGTTATAAGGATGGTTTAACAATCCTACCACTAAAATCATGACGAAAACTCCAGTAAACAGAATTACGAATCATGAAGAGAACATGTGGTGGTAAATATTGTTTTTAGATTTTAAATATCTAATTAACAAGAAAGATACTACAACCAAAAATTGGTTAAAACTTGATAAAGCGATGTACACGATACCACCAACAGATAAATGTTTGGTTACATCATAGGATGCATAAGTGGCTGTGTAATCATGGTTTAGTTTAAAATTCACAATTTGTATATTTCAAAATCCAATATTAGTTTTTCACGCAGAGGTTTCCGAAATTAAATACAATTGTGGTTTGCAAGCAATTAAGACGATTCCTAAAATAGAAGTAATTGCTACGCAAATAATCGCAATGAAGTAAATTCATTTAATAATTACTTGTGGATTATCTTGCTCTTTTTTGAAAGACCCGAGTCTTTCAAATTTCATTGACATTGTTGACATAATTATGCCTCCACATGTTTTCTAGACTTAATATAAACGTAAATCATTGGCAAGCTAACGATAAAACAAATAATTTCTGCAGAATTGTAAATTCATTGAGAAGATAGTTTAGAATAAACCATCATTCCATCTTTTAAAGTTACTTTTCAGAAGAGATTTAAATTAGTTGAACCGGTTTTATTACCGACCAGAATTTCATAAATTCCGACTCCGTTCAAGCCAATTCCGTTTATTAAAATATAAGTCGCAACAAAAGATAAAGCATAAAAGTTTAACGCTACAAAGTACGTTCACATGGCTTTTGACCGGTACAGACGGTATAAACCGACCCCGTATGCCACACCTAAAATAAAAATAATGGAAGAAACAATATAGAAAGCGAGTCCTTGCGCAGTCACGCTAATAGAACGCATTCCTGTATCCGGATCAAACGCTTTGTTACCGTAAAGGAAACTTCACGATAAGTTATTTCCAATTTGGACGGGCTTTGCATTCACAAATACCACTAATCAGATATTCAGTCCTACCATTAAAAGAATAAATACATATGAAATCAGCTTCCATATGTATTTAGATTGATTAAATTTATTTATTTTTTGTTCTAATTGCATATTCATCATATTTTTAATAATTAGCATTATTTATTCAATAATACTTAATATTTTATATTAACTATGCTTAATACGCAAATATAAAGACCAATGTAAGAACACTAGCAACAATGCATAATCCTAATCCGGCAATTAATAACGCCGCAAAACCATCGTGATAATTTTTGTACATTGGTTGGCCCAAAGTGAATCTAATTAATTGGTATACTTGTGGCACAACAATTAGACTAAGAGCAATTGCAAAAACAATTCATGCAACGATCATGAAACCGTTAGCTGCTGCTTGAGGTTCTAAAACACATTTTTCAACACTACCAATACCTACATAAGTAAATAAAGATAATGCGTAAGATACTGCAAATGCAGTAATTAAGTGGATACCAGCTTTTTTTCAACCACCTTCTTTTTTCATAACAACTGTTGTTGATAAACAAGGTGTATAGAATGAGAAGAACATTAAGTATGAAATAATGGTTGCAATTGGTAAGGTGATATCTGAACCTTGACCAAATAAAGCGTTGTGTAATCCCACTGCTGTTAAAGCGTTATCATTGTCAGAGTTACCAGTAAACATTAATGATAAGTTAGAAGCAGCTAATTCTTTAGCTGGCGCTGCAGCTAATAAAGAAGAAGCGAACCGTCAATCTTGACCTAATCCAATTGGATAGAACAAGTATTGGAATGGAATTGAAATGTATTGTAATAATGAAGCGTTAGAGTAGTCAATTTTAGATTCATGTAAATAATCAGGATTTAAGATTAATCCTTTAGTTGGTGAAATGTACATCAAGAAGAACATCACAATGTTTACGATGAAAATAATTGTCATTACTCTTTTAATAAAGTCTCAAACTTCTAATACTAATTTCTTTAAAATTAATAACATGTCTGGGAATCTTCAACGTGGTAGTTCAGTTAGTAAGAAAGTTTTACTATTTCTAAACATAGTTTGTGAGAACATTAAACCCATTAACAGTGTAAATAAACCACTGAAAGCCGTGAAACCTAAACCTACTAATCAAGCTAAATTAGGATTTACTAAGGCTTGTGCAATTCACACGAATACCACTAGTCTAGCACTACAAGACATGAATGGAGCAATTAAAAAGACTATTGTTCTTTCTTTAGTAGAGTGACAGTTTCTCGCCATCATTACTGCAGGGATGTTACAACCGATACCAGTAATTAAAGTAACTACACTTTTACCACTAATACCAAATCTTTCTAATTGTTTGTCTAATAACAACGATACTCTGGCTAAGAAACCAGTTTGTTCTAAAAAACTGACTAAGAAGAACAAAATAATGATGTAAGGTAAGAATCCGATAACAGTGAAGATTCCACCTAACAAACCATCTGCAACAAAGTTTTGGATTCATTCGTTAGACCACAAACCACTATGAATGGCGTGTCTAATAGCATCTTGTCCTCTAGATAATAAATCGGTCCACTGGTTAGTTATTCACGCTCCTGCATAGTTACCGAATGCAATGTAATAAATTGCGGCAACAACTATGATAAAGAGTGGAATTCCAATCCAAGGGTTAGTGATGTATTTATCAATTTTTTTGCTTCGTTCAAATTTTTTATCGCGTACATTAGGTTTTTGAGATAAACAGAAATTGTACACCATTTCAATAAATTCATTCCGTTTGTTTCTGATATGCACTTTGGCATCAGCAATTTGAATGCTGTATTTTGTTAAGATTGCATCTAAATCTTCTTTAATTTTTAAGTCATAGAATTTTTGGTGCAATCATACGTTACCTTCCATATATTGTAAGGCTAAGAATTTATTGTTTAAGTTACCAAATTGTGGCATAATAACCACCATTTCTTGGCAAGCTTTTTCTATGACATCACA
The DNA here is from genome assembly GCF_040369755.1 of Ureaplasma ceti. Lineage (NCBI taxonomy): Bacteria > Bacillati > Mycoplasmatota > Mycoplasmoidales > Mycoplasmoidaceae > Ureaplasma > Ureaplasma ceti. Next base: position 80,144 of record NZ_BAABQM010000001.1, read on the forward strand.
ATATGTAATTGTGAATACTTTACTTTTACCGTGATCAAATAATAAACTTTTAACAGTTTCTTTGATACCTTGGTTTTTTGCGGCTGAAATTAAATGGACTGGTACACCTAATTTTCGACTTAACTTAAAGGCGTCAATATTTAAATGAGGCACTTCATCAATCATGTTAACGGCAATATCGTTAACAACACCAGCTTCTAGTAATTGTGTTGTTAATAATAAGTCCCGTTTCATAGAAGGAGCACCAATAATATTTAAAACAGAATTATAAGTTCCGTGCACTAAATTTTTAATCACTACTTCTTCATCTTTAGTAGAAGGGTTAATAGTGTATACTCCAGGTAAGTCAATTACTTTAATTTTAGAATCACTTCTTAATTTACCGGCTTTAGCACTTACAGTAATTCTGTCGATGTTTCCTACTGGTGCATTTTGTCATGTGATTTTGTTGAACAATGTAGATTTACCTACATTTGGCGCTCCAATTAATAAATATTGTTGCGGTTTATCCGATACTGGATTATCTACCACAAAATCTTCCGAGTGACAATTTGGTTTTTTGGCTACTTTGCCAAAAAGTTTTTGTTTTAAGTTAACAAGTTTGTTTTGTTTGTGATGCTGACACTCAATTGCGTCAGTTTCTTTGCCACAGCAAGCAGACATTAATCTACCACTTTCTTCACCTTGATTTTTACGGCATCTCTACGACGCATTCCATATTCAACACCGTTCACTAAGAAAAGTACAATGTTGGATTGACGACGACGTTTTTTAGATGTCTGTTTATAAATAGTTTCTTCTACGTGCACTTGTAAACAAGGTACATTCATAGAAAGATTATTAGTTACTGATTTTGGCTGAACATCCAAATCAGTTCGATCAACAGGCACTGACACATAAGTAGCAAACTCATGTGGTAACCATTCGTTTTGATCATGGTTTCAAAGTTTTGTTTTAGAAACCTTATGCTGACAGCATAATAACGCTGGTTGGTCAGACGAATTTTGAGTTTTTTTGACCTGTTTTTTAGAAGATGTATATTTGGTATAAGTTTGCAATTGTACTCGTTGTCCAAGGTATACTCCGATGTTTTCAAACTTTAATAAAATATCTTCTGGAAAGTCTAATTCTATAATCTCGACCATTGAACCAATAATGTCGGGATCATCAAAAGTTGTGAAATTCATGTCTGAATTTACTTTCTTCATAATATTGCATGTGAAATGCTAGTATGTTTTTCTATTATAAAACAATTTTGTGTATAAAAAAAACAAAACCCCTTGCACGGCAAGAGGTCGCTTTATTGAAAGAATTAATTATAATTCTTACTAATTTGTTCTTTAATTTTTTGGCCCATTAAAATGCCGACAATTTCAACAGCAAAGTCAGTTAGAGCTCAATAACCCACAACTGAGATTAAGTTGTTGTTCACTAAAATTTCTTCGTCAATTTCTACATCTTCTTCAAAATCTTTTGTGTATCCAGCAATTCTGGCATTGCCAATTAAACCTAAGTTGTGCAATAAAGTGGCACTACTTCCTGTAACAAAAATGTACTTGTCAGTTTCCATTCTAAATTTTTCTAAATATGTCGCTAACTTAACTGCACCACCACCAGTTTTCACTGGTCAATTTTCTTTATTAAGGCGGTTAACACCAACACCACCAGGGATATAGATGGCGTGGTATTGCGTTAAATTGACTGATTCAAAAATTGATGTACAGCCTACTTTAACCCCAGAAGACATCATAACTGAGTTCTTTTTTTCTACTGAGATTAAATCTACAGAAATTTTAGCTTTTCTTCAGATGGCTAATGGAATAAATAATTCTACATCATCCATTTCATTGGCTAAAATGATTGCAATTTTTTTCATATTATTAAGTACCCCCTAAAAACTAGTGTGCTTTATATAAAGCGATCTGTTCTTCTAAAAAGAAAGATAAGTTACGGTAATGACTTGCCGTGGGCACTGGTCTTAGTTTGTGCTTCATTTGTTCAGGATGTAAAGATTTATAATTCAAACTATAAATTTTTGTTTCGCGGTTAAAGGCTTTTACAATAAACTTATAAGTAAAGTTAATTTTAAAAATATTACCTAAATTCATGACTGAAAAGTCGCTAATATCTTTAATGTTACATTTACCAAAGTATCCGTTATCTTTGACGATAACATCTACTGATTTTGAATTAATTTTAATTACTTTAGCTTCAACAATCCAAATTTTCCGAATTTTTTTAGCTTTTTTCTTATCAATAAAGGCGCTTCTAAAAAATTCAGCTCTTGTTGCCATTATGACCTTAATTTCTTTCTACAAATTGTTTCCAAATTCTATTTAAATATCAAAAAAGGATACAACTATATATAATTATACAGTATTATTTTATGTCTATTACAAAAAGACTTGAATCAGGAAGTAAGAAATTGTAAAAGCAAGATTGCTAAAAAAATCATTCAGCTTTTTTAGTAAAATAGAAAGTAATATGTACTTATTTATAGATTTTTAAGAGGAGTAAAATATGAAATTAGAAGCTATTATTGAAATCCCAAAACACAGTAATGTGAAATATGAATACAAACGTGGTACAGGCGAAATCGCTGTAGACAGAATCTTATACGGTTCAGAAGTTTACCCACAAAACTACGGCTTCATTCCTGAAGCTTTAGACTGAGATGGTGATGAATTAGATATGTTAATCATCGCTGACCAAGCATTCCAACCAGGTGTAAGAGTTCCTGTTAGATTATTAGGAGCTATGGAAATGATTGACTCAGGTGAAACTGATACTAAATTAATCGGTGTTATTGACTGCGACCCACGTTACAGTGGTATCCAAAAATTAAGTGATGTTCCAGAACACTTATTAAAAGAAATTCAAAACTTCTTCCAAAACTACAAAATTTTACAAAAGAAAACTGTAATCGTGAAAGGTTTCCAAGACGAAGTTTGAGCTGAACACGAATACAACGAATGTGTAAAATTAATGAACGAATTTGGTAAATTACCAAGTGAAGAATTCGTTGAAAAAATGAAACAACTTCACCCAGAAAAATACGAAGCTTAATGAAAAAATTTATTAAATTTTGAAACGAAAATAAAGTTTTAAACTATGTTATCTTTCATAATTTAATTGCAAAATTACAAAAGAAAGGATTGAAGAAATACTTATCTTCAATCTTTTTGAGTAAAAACGTCATTTTTAAAACAATTTTATTAATTATTTTTGCGGCTTTAATCTTTGGGTTAGGATTTGGTTTAAGACATTATTTCTTAACTTATGACCCAGGTGCTGTTGTGTTGAATCCGGGAGTCGCTTTTAGTCACTTAGCGCATGATAGTTCTTCAGTAGTTTACTTTGTACAAGCCATTCCGTGCATCATTGCTTTTTTCATTTTTGTGTTTGTACCCCAGTGGTGAATTAGCTTTGGCTTTGTCATGATGTTCTGCGGTGGATTAATGAATATTATCGACCGGAGCATGGCTGGCTATTTAATTCAGTACGGACCTAATGGTATGTTGCAAAAAATTAGCATGGCTGGGAAAGTGGTAGACTACTTTAACGGCGGCAGTTCTGTTTTTAATATTGCTGACGTCTTTATTGTGACAGGAGTATGCTTTGCTGTAGCAAGCTTATTCTTGTATGCTATCTTAGTGTATTTAAGAGACAAAAAAACTGAAGCGCAACGTCATGAAGAAGGCGATTACGATCCTTTAGATGAAGCGTTTGAAACAGATTTAACCGAAGCAGATTTATCTGATAACAACGAACCGAATTCTGTAACACCGCCCACTGTACAAAAATTTCTGGCTCAAACCTTTTTGTACTAATTGCTTATGGTGTTGTAAAAAATAACAAGAAGAAAGAACAAACAAACCAAATATATGGAGAAAACAATTATAGTCCCTTGAAAAGTGGACCGTTTAGACAAATTTTTAACTGAAGAATTAGCCATTAGTCGTAGTCAAATTAAGAAAATGATTGACGATAACTTAATTTATGTAAATGACGAACTAGTATCTAAATCCGGCATGGCTTTAGAAAAAGATGCAGTGATTGTGATTAAAGATAGTTTACAAACTGATAAAGCAGCAATAGTGTTACAACCGCTAGATGCTCCGCTAGATATTTTGTTGGAAACTGAAGATTTAATGGTGTTAAATAAACCGACTGGTTTATTAATTCACCCAACGGAACATAACGAACCCGATACTTTGGCAGCCAGATTAAAACACTACTTTATTCAAAATAATAACCACGAATTTGATAACTCAATTCGTCCTGGAATTGTCCACCGTTTAGACAAAGATACATCAGGTTTAATTATTGTGGCCAAAAACCAAGTGACTTTAGAAAAATTGCAACAAATGATGCAAAAAAACTTAGTGAAAAGAAAATACTACGCGTTAGTTCATAACTGTTTTGATTTAAAAAATAACAAAATTTTTAGAGTAAACGCTCCTATTGGTCGTAGTTTACAAAATAAATCAAAAATGCAAGTTAATTCAAGCAAAGATGCAAAAGAAGCGATCACAATCGTGAAAGTGGTACAAAACATCTCTAATACTAACGCTTTAGTTGAATGTGAATTAATGACTGGTAGAACACACCAAATTAGAGCGCACATGCAATTTATTAACCACCCAGTGGTAAATGATAAAGTGTATGGTATTGAAAAAAATCCAAGCGATTTCGGTCAATACTTGATGTGTCACGAAGTCCAATTCTATAACCCTATGGACCAAAAATTAGTACATATTAATTTACCGATTCCTCAAGAATTTCAAGAAAGAATTAATGAGTTAACTAATGAAAAAATGTAATTTATACGTTGACGTTACAGCAAAAACTTGCATTTTAACGTTATTTAATAGTGATAACCAATTAATTGATGAATCTATTACACAAACAAACAACAATCTGATTGAATTAGTAAACCCTAAATTAGAAGAATTAATGCAAAGAAACAACATTAGTTTTGCTGATTTAGCCAAAATTTATGTCATCTATGGACCGGGTAGTTTTACCGGTGTTAGAGTTGGTGTGAATTTAGCTAAAACTATTAAATCAGTTTATTCAGATGTAGAAATCTTAGTAATGAACACTTTAAAAGCTATGTGTTTAGGTAACGGTTTAGCAACGTTAGATGCTAAAGGTAAAAAATGATATATTGCTGGTTACCAAGACAATAAAGAAGTTTTACCGTTAACAATGGTTTTTGAAGAAGAAAAAAACCAACTGATTCAAGCTCATAAAGATTTAAGATACTATTCTGACGAAGAAATTACTGACATTAAGAGAGCAGAGTTTGCTTATAAAATGTTAGACCAATTCGAACCAGTGGAAAACTGAATTGAGTTAGAACCGCTGTACATCAAGGAAGCTTTATAAAATGTTGACACGTATACAAGATAAGTCAGAACTACGTGCTCTATCCGAATTAGAACAAGCGTTATTTAAAAACCACTGTTATAGTTTAGAACAATTAGAAGACATGTACGCTGACCAAAATTACGTTTTCTACACTTTTAAAGAAAACGATATTGTATTGGGATACATGATTGTTTTAGAAACTGCTGATGAAGTAGAACTAATTAAAATCGGTGTATCACCGTTAGCACAAGGCAAAGGTATTGGAACTAAGTTAATGAGCATCATTAAAGAAGGGCCAAAAGACATCTTCTTGGAAGTGAGTGCAAACAATACAAATGCAATCAGCTTTTATGAGTACCATGGTTTCCAATTCATTCACCGTAGAAAAGCCTATTATCAAGACGGATCTGACGGTTTAATTTACAAATATTCAGTGAAAGAAATGGTAAAGTAATGTTCGAATTTAATTTAGATTACACACAGTACGGTAAAAAACTGTACAGATATAAAAAAGATCTACAAAGTGTAGCAGCTGCCGTTTATCAAGAATTAAAGTTAGACGGTCCAATTTACTTTGATTGCACTTTTGTAGATTTAGATGAAATTCATGTCATTAACCGCGAAAAAAGAAATGTAGATCGTCCCACAGATGTTATTTCGTTCGCTTTTTGAGATGGAGGTATCAAAACACCGTTATTAGGTGAATTGTATATTTGTTATGAAAAAGTAAAAATGCAAGCAGAAGAATATGGTCATTCTTTTAGAAGAGAATTATGTTTCTTATTCTTGCACGGTTTATTGCACATGTTAGGTTACGACCACATGGAAAAAGCGGATGAAGAAATTATGTTTGGTTTACAAAACAAAATTTTAGATCAATTACACATTAACAGATAGGTAATAACAATGATTGAAAAGAAAAAGCATTCGGGTGCGATTTTTAGAAAATTTGGTTATGCTTTAAGAGGTTTAAGAACTTCATTAAAAGAAGAAAAAAGTTTAGTTATTCACTGTGTTATTGCTTTATTAACAATTATTATTTCTGCAGTCTTACAATTAGGCCCAACTTCTTGAGCTATTGTAATTGTTATGATTGGTTTAGTTATTAGTAGTGAATTAGTTAATACAGCAATCGAAAACGTAGTGGATATGGTAGCTTTTAAATTTAACTTTAACGCCAAAAAAATTAAAGACATTGCTGCTGCTGCTACCTTGATTTTAGCGATTGTAGCTGTAATCGTTGGTCTCTTAATTTTTGTACCTCGAATTGTTTTATTTGCACAACATGGATATGGATATCACGGATGGAATTAGAAGCTATTAAAAAATATATTGGAAATATTGCAATTGTTGGAAAACCAAATGTCGGAAAATCAACATTAATCAATGCAATTTTTAACGAAAAAATCTCAATCGTTAACCAAAAACCTCAAACTACAAGAGATAAAATTGATGCGGTTTACAATCGTGGAGAATTTTATTTAACCTTTATGGATACGCCAGGTTTTCACGTGCCACGTAATAAATTAGACGTATTTTTAAACAGTCAAGCAAAAGCTTCCTTAAAAGAAGCTAACGTTGTTTATTTCTTGACTGATATTACTAGACCAATCGATGATGAAGATTTAGATTTACTGAACTTTGTAAAAGATTACGGTGTAGAAAACATTATTTTAGTTATTACTAAAGCCGAAACTTCAACTCAAGATAAAATTGATGAAAGAATCTTTGATTGAAAAGCACACGCTGATTTTAAAGAATCAATTATTATTTCAGCTTTACATAAAATTAACATTGATAAATTATTAAACATCACTAAACCTTTCTTAGATTACCAAGATGTTTACGTGAATGAAAACGAATCTACTTTACAAGAAGATAACTTCTTAGTTAAAGAAATTGTAAGAGAACAATGTTTAAACTTATTGAACAAAGAAGTTCCTTACGGTGTTGCTGTTATGGTGGAATCAGCATCTTATAATGCTGAAACCAATGTTTATAACATTGATGCTGCAATCGTCGTGGAAAAAGACAGTCAAAAGGCAATTGTAATTGGTAAATCTGGCAGCATGATTAAAAAAATTGGAACTGCTGCAAGACAACAATTACTAGAAATTTACGACAGTAAGATCAACTTAAAGTTATTTGTGAAAGTTGATAAAGACTGAAGAGATAATGCACAAAAATTAAAAGAGTTCGGTTACTCTAAGTAAAACTATGGCTTTAGTTGTCACCAAAGGCTATTTAATTAACCGTCAAGACTACGATGTGTTTGACGAAATCTTAACATTCATTAACGAATTTGGTAATCGCTTTACTTGTTTTGCACCAGGTGTAAGAAAAATTACTTCTAAAAATGCCCGGGCTTTAATCTATGGTAATTATTTAGAATACGAATTTTTCTATTCAACTAAAAAAATGAGTCGTTTAAAAAAAGTTACTACTATTACTGCAATTGACTTTAAGCAATCTTGCTCAGTCGCACTAACAGTGGTGAATGATTTATTAGCTTTTGCTCATAAATTTAGCAGAAATTTATACGCATTTTACCAAGAAATTTTAGCTGAAGTCTTATTGCAAAAAGATGAATATATTTTGGCATGTTATGCCTTTATTAAATTTATTAAAATCAGTAATTTAAGGTTTGAAACTAAATGTTGTACAAAGTGTTACAGCGAATTTGATTTAATTACGTTAAGTTTTGCAAGACACGGATTTGTATGTCAAAACTGTATGGCTTTTGAACCACAATTTTCAAAAGAAGAATTACGGTTAGTTAAAGAGCTTTTAGATAGTGAAAATTTGAATAGCTTAGATAAAATTATAGAGAGTTGCTATGAAATTAATTACGAACAGATGTTTAAAAAATTACATTATGAATGAAGCAACTTTAAAAGAACATTAATTAAAAGAATGAAAAATAAGGAGTAAAAAAGATGAACATTAAAAATAAATCTTATGCTCAAGATGTCATTGTAAACCACATGAAAAATTATGGTTTTGTGTTTGCTAACAGTGAAATTTACAACGGATTAGCTAACGCTTGAGACTACGGTCCATTAGGTGTTAACTTAAAAAACAACTTAAAAAAATTATGATGAACAGAATTTGTAACTAAAGACCACACAGTAGTGGGATTAGATTCATCAATCTTAATGAACCCATTAATTTGAAAGGCTAGTGGTCACTTAGCTAACTTCAGTGACCCATTAATTGACTGTAAAAAATGTCAAACAAGATACCGTGCTGACAAATTAATCGAAGAACATGAAGGAGTGACTGAAATTATTTCAGAAGCTACTTCAAATGAAGAAATTAAAGCTGTATTAGAAAAATACAACATTGTTTGTCCTAACTGTCACGCTTTCGATTGAACAGATGTAAGACACTTTAACTTAATGTTTAAAACTTTCCAAGGGGTTTTAGAAGACGCTTCTTCAACTTTATATTTAAGACCTGAAACTGCACAAGGAATTTTTGTAAACTTTAAAAACGTTCAAAGAAGTATGAGAATGAAAGTGCCTTTTGGAATCGGCCAAATTGGTAAGTCATTTAGAAACGAAATTACTCCAGGTAACTTTATTTTCAGAACCAGAGAATTTGAACAAATGGAATTAGAATACTTCACAAGAGAAGATTTAGCTTACGAAGATTTCGACAGATTCTTAAACAAAATTAACAAGTTCTTAACAGAACAATGTGGTTTAAACCCAAATAGCTTAAAACAAAAAGAACACGCTAAAGAAGAATTAAGCCACTACTCTAAAAAAACAGTAGACTACGTGTATGATTTCCCACATGGTTTTAGCGAATTATGAGGTTTAGCATACCGTACTGACTACGATTTAAAAACTCATATGGAATCTTCTAAAAAAGATTTAACTTACTTAGATCCAACAACTAACGAAAAATTCATTCCACACGTTGTTGAACCATCAGTTGGGGTTGAACGTTTACTTTACGCAATCTGCTGTAACGCTTATGATGAAGAACAACTTGCTGAAGATGACACAAGAGTAGTAATGCACTTACCATACAAATTAGCACCATACAAAGTAGCTGTTTTACCATTAGTAAACAAACTAAAAGATGCTGCTAACGATGTCTTCATGAAATTAATTGACTTAGGTATTGAATGTACATTTGATGTATCAGGTTCAATCGGTAAACGTTATAGAAGACAAGATGCAATTGGTACACCATTCTGTTTAACTGTAGACTTTGATACAGTTGAAAAGAACACAGTAACAATCAGAAATAGAGACACAATGGAACAAGTTACAATTTCTGTAGACGAAATTCCAAGTTTCTTCATGAATCAAAAATAAGATAAATTTATAAAAGAACAAAGGAGGTAGCGAATAATTATGGCGAATAATTTAATTGATCAAATCAAAGCTTTAGATATCGTTGAGGTTATTCAAAATTACCTCCAATTAAATAAAAAAGGGGCAAATTTCTGAGGGATTTGTCCCTTTCATAATGATACGAATGCGTCATTATCTGTCAACCCACAAAGACAAATGTTTAAATGTTTCACTTGTAATGTGGCGGGGGACGCAATTAATTTTGTATCTCGACTAAAAGATATTTCTTATGTAGAAGCAGCAATTCAAATCGGTAAAGATTTTCATATTAGCGCCGAACTGATTAAAGATTTTTCTCATAATCACCAATTTGATGCTGAATTACAAAAAGCATATCAGTTGAATAATGATTTTTTAGAACTAGCCAAAATGTTCTTAAATCAAAAACAGTCACCAGGTTTAGAGTATGTAACTGCTAGAGGGTTAGATTCAGATATTATAAAACACTTTGGTATTGGTTATTGCCCTAATACCAGTGCGAACGAAATGTATAAAATCTTAACTAATGAAGGTGAGTTTTTAGCTAATCCCGACCCTAATAAGGTGTATAACAGACAACAAATGTTAGATAACGGATTAGTAAGCATTAGTGATAACGGAACAGTGTTAGATTTATATCGTGGTCGTGTTATCTTTAGCATTAAAGATGATAACGATAAAGTGGTCGGTTTCAGTGGCCGTGCTATTGAAAAAGATCAAGAACCAAAATATTTAAATACTCCAGAAACTAATTTGTTCCATAAGAACCAAATTTTATACCACTGAAGTGATGTTAAAAAAATGGATAATCTGACACAAGTTTACTTGGTGGAAGGTTTTATGGATGTTATTGCACTTTATCGTGTGGGTTTAACTAACGCCGTAGCAGGGATGGGTACAGCGTTTGGCATGAACCAAGTCAATGCTTTGAAAAAGAATAATATTGAAAGTGTGGTTTTAGCGTACGATAACGATAATGCTGGGAAAATCGCTAAAATTAAAAACGGTTTATTTATTGCTAAACACTTTAATACTTTTGTGGTAAAAGATTATGCTAACGCTAAAGACTTTGATGAATTATTAAAGAATACAAGCGTTAACGAAGTAAAAAATACCGCAGAGAATATGGAACACTTTTCGGTATATTACTTAAAAAATTTACAAGACTCTTTAAATTTAAAAAATGAATCTGTAAGAGAAACATATTTAAACGAAGCTATTTCCTTCTTGAAAGAGGGTTACGCTAATAAGTTATACTTTGAAGAATATTTAAAGATAATTGTATCAGCCACAGATTTTGATGAACAAATTGTGGCGCAAGAAATTGAGTTTGTTCGCAATACTGCTTTAAAAACTTATAAAGTCACAAATACCTTTAAAACCAATAAAGCATATAACGATTCTACAACCAGTTCTTTTACCTCTGCTAAGACACCTAATCGAGCTAGATATCAATTTAATAATCCTACATATAAGCCGAAAACTAGAGTAGCTCAAGCTAATACTTTAGATTTGCAAGCTTCTGAAATGGCCAAGAATAAGGCGCAGTACAGTTTACTGAAATTTTATTTATTAGATAAGCGTGCGGTGATCATTATTAATAAATATTTCAATGGGCAAAAAACTGTGGAATTTAAATTCTTGTTAAATTTAATATATGAATTTTATGAAGCCTTCCCAGAATGAAATTATATTAGTGGTGTGAACATCCAAGCGTTAGCAAAATTTATTGACGATAACGGTTATGATTTGCAGTATTTCTTAAGGCTAAAAGAATTAATTAAAAAGAATATGATTATTAAAGCGCAGTTCGACATCTTAGACACGGCTAAAGCAGCTGTACAAGCAGAAATTTGTACTTTAAAATACAATATCAAGAAAATTCAACATGATTTAGATTGTAATATTTCTCAAAATTCTGTGGTGAATTCTAACGATCCGTTAGCTTGAGAAATAGATAGATTACAAACTAAAGTGAACGCTCTTTTGCTTAAAGCAAACAAGATGAATACTTTAGAATATCGCGAAAAGATTAAACAAGAAATTGAATCTGCTTCACTAAATTAGAAAGAAAAAACTAAGTTCTAAAACTTAGTTTTTTCTTTACTTATTTGAGTTAAAAAGGCATTTTGACAAATAGTTTTTATGGCCAAATAAATTAGTCGTTTCTATGTGTTTTTTAATCTATTTTCTCAAATATTTTTATTATTGATTTTGGTATAATAAAGTTCCTATTGTGATAAGGAAAAATAATATGGCAAAGAAAAACTCATTAAAAAGAATTTTTAAATTTTTAGGTGTTGGACTAGGTTCAGCTGCGGTTTTAGGTGTTCCTATTGTTGCAACATCTTGTTCATCTACTGTGGACATAAAAGACAAAGATACAGATACAAAAGAAACAGAAAAAGAAACGACAGACAAATCATCTTCTACTCAAGATGTAAATCCTAACAATCCGGTGGTAAAACACGAAGATCATCCTAGTGATAAAACGAATACACCAGCTAAAAAAGAATCAACTGATAAAACTCCGTTAAATCCAGATGTGAAGTTGCCCGATCATCCAGTAGTGATTCCGGTAGCTGCCAACAGTATTAAATCTAGTAATATTCCAGGTAAACCCAGCATTGCTAAACCAGCCTTGACATTAAATGACAAGATTTTTTTAGTATCGCAAGATTTGGCACACACTCCTTATGATAACCAGTCTTATCGTAATGATCGTGATTTATTAAAATCAGATGCTAGTCGCGCTGAATTTATTGTGAAAAATAAAGATCAATATCCTTCAGAAGTTACCAAAGACCAAATTTTATGAAGTAATCAAAATATTCAATTAGATTCACAACATCCTAGAGATTATAAGTATGCAATTTCAGACCAAATAGAATATGACAATGACTTAGGATACATTGGATTTTATTACCGCATATACATGAAATCACATGATGTGGAATTTACGACACCATGAATGTTTACAAAAATTTTCCACTTTAAATCTACGACTTCAAGTCATTATATTAAAGATTTAGAAGGTTTAAAGAAATTAACTTCACGCAAAATCTTTGAATCTGCTCCATTAACGCAAAAATTACAAACTAATTTTCAAAATTTTTTAGTTAACTATCAAAATGATAGTATGAGTACTAAGGGAATTGATTTCATTAATTACATACCTAACTCAGATGATGGACAAATGTTGAGAGACTTTAGTTCTGAGGTATCTTCTTTAGGGTATTATGGTGATTTTGGTCAAACAGGCTTAGAAAAAATTCAATATAGTCCGGATAATATAATGAATGACCGGGCAATGTTAGAACAACAATATTTGCCGCACTTCACTAACACTAAAAATACTGTAGAAATTAATGTACAAAATACGCAATTAACTAAATTGATTAAAGACAACCCCTTTGGTTTTTTGCCATCTAATTTATCACAGTTGCTATATTATTCAAGTTATTCATTAATTGAAGAAGTGCTAAAAATTCATAATATTAAAAATATATGAATGAATTTTAATGATGATTTAGGTACGGCTGAACTGTTAGTTGAAACTACTAATGGTAGTTTATATTTAGCTAACTTAAACTCTGAGAATACAGAACACAGCTTAAAAAAGGTAAATGATTTTTACCAATACCAATATGACCGTTCTTTCTTTTTTGACATTAAAATGTTCAAACCAGTAGAAAGTAATAGACCTAAAGAGTTTAGCATTCAACCTAGCAGTACTGGTGGTACTGGTTGAATATTTGACCGGGTATTAAACCAAAAATTAGAAGCAGAAAATAAATTACAACCAGATAAATTAAAGAGAAAGTATCAGTTTTTAGCAGCTACTAATTTACACGTCTTAGATTTATCTCCGATTTATGACAAATATTACAGTAATTCTATTTATGGCGCTTCTGATAGCTATAATGCGTTCTGAAATTCTGGTTTAAGAGATAGAAACAATACTAATAGAAATTTAGTAGAAAATCGTTTAAATTTTAATGTTCAAAAACGTAGAACTATGACTGCAATCAGTATTTTAGATCCAAACAATCCTTATTTACATAAAGCTAAAACTAGAGCACCGATTTATTTATCTAAGCCAAAGGCACAAAAGATTAGTGACATCGATAAAAATGCTTCAGTAACTTTTAGCGATATTAATTATCATGTAGATAGTTCAATTAATTCAGATAATTATTTAGATGCTATTTGATACACTCCAAGATTTAGAAGTGAAAATATTCGTTCTTATGTAGGAAATGAATACGAACAAATTTTCACACAAAAAAATTATCAAAACAACCAAATTGGTAGTGTTGATAACGGTGGTGCTGATATTGCGTTTACTAAAATTGAAATTACTGGGGCCGCAGTAAAAGAATTATTCCCAACATTATACGATAAGTTGGATACACCTCAAGAAAGTCAATGATATACTGGTTTAGGTACTAATCAAGTTGTAAACAGTAATGATACTTTATTCTTAGCCGGTTTCCCAAGTACAACCTGAGATAATATTCATACTAGCGCTGGTATTTTACGAGTAAAAAATCGCCAAGTAACGTTGAATGACGTACAAAGTGCATGAATGAAATACAACGAACAAGAAAATACGTTCTACAATAAAACAATTAATGACGTTAGATATCAAAAATATCAAATTGACTGAACTAATCCTGAATATATCAAAAAGGCTATAAATAAGGTTCAGTTAAGTTCTAATGCAACGGTTCAACAACAGGCTGATTTTAAGAAATTCCAAGATCATTTATCAGATTACACACCAATGAACCAAAAACGTGGTATGTCTATTCCGAGTGTATTAGAAAATGCCACACTGGCAGTCAGAAAGGGTGAGTTTAGTGAAACAGCACTAAAGAATCACCGTGATAATTATTTACAAGGAGGAGCGTCTGGCTCTTTAGTTATTAATTCACGCTTTGAACCAGTAGGTTTAGTTTACAAACTAATTTATGGTAATCTAGAAATTACTGATAATGATAACATTTACGAATTAGGTAATGCAGTAACCTTATTAACGAGTCCACAAGTGTCTGATAATGGACAATGAAATGGTTCGATTAAGGATGATGTAGTTAAAAAACTACAACAAGAAAACAACTACACGTTAGTTTTAAATCCTGAGTCAAAAGCTTAATAAACCAATTATTAGTTAGACAATACCAAGGATGTGATTCCTTGGTATTTTTTTATAAACTTTGGTAAATAAAAACCATCAAGAATCATCTTGATGGTTAATTATTAAGCGTCCATAGTGTGTACAGAACCTTTAATAACATATTCTTTATAAATATCTTCTAGAGTAGGGATGAATTTTTCAAATAAGAGAATTTCTAATTTCAATAACATTAAATCATCTAGAATTTTTTGTGTCGCTTGTGCATCTACGTTTTTTACGTGGTATAGATGGTGTTCATTATCAAAGAAGAATTTGTATTGTTCTTTTTCTAAGTAACTGACCAATTGAGCACTGTCATCTACTTTTAATAATAGTTCAGTAGAATTTTCTCTGTCAAAAACACTTAAATTATTACTGAAGACAATATGGCCACCATCTAAAATAGTTGCGTGTGTAGCGTATTTATCTAATTCTGATAAGATGTGACTACTAATGAAGATTGATTTACCTTCTTTTTGTAATTCTTTTAAAGTATCAAAGAAATCCAATCTAGCTCTAGGGTCTAAGTTAGCGGCTGGTTCGTCCATAATTAGAATTTTTGGATCATGAACTAACGCTTGTGCAAGTAAAATTTTCTTTTTTTGTCCACTACTAAAGGTGTTAGGTGATTTAGAAGCCAACTTATCCATTTTTAGTTTCACTAAAGTTTCTTCACAGAATTTGACTGCCGCTTTATGTTCGACACCACTTAATTCAGCCATTTGAATTAAATAAGTTTTAGTGGACATACCTTCTGGAAATCTAGCAATTTCAGGAATATATCCAATGTTTCTTTTGGCTTCCGCGGTTTTATTTAAATAACCTTGCATATAAATAGAACCTTGATATTTGGCGTACGCTCCTACAATGGATTTAATAGTTGTAGTTTTCCCGGCCCCATTCCCCCCGATAAAAGCATGGAATTCTCCTGGTCCCACTTTAAAGTTTAGATTATTAATTGCAGGGGGCATATTTTTCTTATATTGTTTAGTTAAATTAACTACTGCTAAATAATAATCTTTGTAAGCTTCATTATATTCTTTTTCTGTTAAGGGTTTTAATAAAGTTTTTAATTTGGAAAAAGGCACCTTTTTAGGTGCGTGAGTTTGTTGTGACTCAACTGTTTTGGTTTTTTTAAAAATATTTTTCATTGGAAACACCTTTTTTAATTGTAAATTAAAAATAATTAAGATGACCATAAAACTTATACCTAAATAAAAAATGATTTACAAGTTTTAAAAGAACTTGTAAATCATAAAAAAGATAATTAGAAATTATTTGTTAACAACGTGGTGACATCTTGTACATAAGTCTTCAGTTGCCATGTCAGCTTCAGCTTTGTAGTTTCAGCAACGTTCACACTTTTTGAATTGTGTTAATTCAATTGTTACGTCGTCAATAGCGTTAGCATCTACTGAAACAGCTGCAACGTTTAATCATTGAGCTAATTTTGCTAATGATAAACTTGTTGGGTTAGCTTTTAAGATTACGTGAGCTTCGTTATTTTTCTTTAATAAACCAGCTTTTCTCGCTTCTTCTAATTTGTTGTAAATGCTGTCTTTCAATGTGAAGAATTGGTTGAATAATGCTTCATCATTGAATGCTGTAAATGGTTCTAAGTTTAATCAGTCTTCTAAGTGAACTGATTCGTATTTCTTGTATGGTAAGAATGAGTAAGCTTCTTCACAAGTATGTGGCATGATTGGCGCTAAAGCAATAATCATGTTTTTTACAATGTAGTATAAAACAGTTTGAATTTGGTTTCTTCTTACACTTGTTAAAGCGTCACAGTACATTGGGTCTTTAATGATATCGAAGTATCATGCAGATAAATCTAAAGTGAATTGGTTCACTGTTTTCACGATTGTTGAGAATTGGTAAGTTGTGTAAGCTTCTGAAATTTTGTTTAACACTTTGTGTAATTCGTTTAACACGAATTGGTCTTCTAATTCAAAGCTTGTTGCTAAACCGTGTTCAACGTCTAAATCATTAATCATTGATAATGAGTATTTGAATAATGTGTTTCTAATTCTTCTGTAGATTTCTGAGATTTGTTTTAAGATGTTCATACCGAATCTTTGGTCTTCCATGTATTCAGTTGAAGCTACTCACAATCTAAAGACATCAGCGCCGTATTCATCAAAGACTTTTTGAGGATCAATAACGTTACCTACTGATTTAGACATCTTAAAGCCTTTTTCATCTAATGTGAAACCGTGTTGTAAGATGGCTTTGTAAGGGGCTTTTTTGTTGTAAATTGTACCAGTAATTAATGATGAGTTGAATCATCCACGGTATTGGTCACTACCTTCTAAGTAAATATCAGCTGGATAGTCAAAGCCTCATTCTCTTAACATCATGTGTGATGAACCTGAGTCAAATCATACGTCCATGATGTCTTTTTCTTTAGTATATGCTTTGCCTGTTGCTAAGTATTTTTCAGTTAAGAATTTTTCTACTGGTCATTCAAATCAAACGTCAGTACCGTTTTCAGCTAAGATGCTGATAATGTTTTGGATTAATTCCACGTCATAAATTGGTTCGTGGTTTTCATCAAAGATCATTGGAATTGGAACGCCTCAAACTCTTTGACGGCTAATACATCATTCCACTCTTTTTGAAATCATTTCAATCATTCTGTCAGTGTTTTTTTGACTTGGTGATTTTACGTCTTCTTTTAAAGTTTTAATAACGTCAGCTTGGATTTTTTCTAAGTTAACGAATCATTGCGCAGTAGCTCTGTAAATAACTGGTTTTTTTGTTCTTCAGTCATGAGCGGCTGAGTGAACAATTTTTTCTTGTTTTAATAAGGCGTTGCAAGCTTGTAAACGTTCAATAACGATTGGGTTAGCATCTACATAGAACATGCCTTCAAGTTCAGCGTCGTTAATTGAAGCGTCGTATTTACCGAATTGGTTGATTGGTGTGTAAGGACTAATGTTGTATTTTTTGCAAGCTAAGTAGTCATCCATACCAAAACCAGGGGCGTTATGAACTAAACCTGTACCATCTTCAGCTGAAACGTATTCAGCTAAGATAATTGGTGAAGTTCTGTCAATAAATGGATGTTTGTATTGGATGTTTTCTAAATCAGTACCGTGTAATTCTTTTACGATAGTAATGTCAGATTTGTTAATGTTTAAGTTAGCTGCGAATTTATCAAGTAAAACTTTAGCAATTACGTAATGAACACCGTTCACTGCAATAACAAGGTATTCTAAGTTTGGGTGAACAGCAATTGCTAAGTTGGCAGGAATTGTTCAAGGTGTTGTTGTTCAGATTACAAAGTATGTGTTTTCTGGTAAAACACTGTTGTTTTCTGCTTTGAATGAAACGTAAATACTGTGGCTTTCTACATCAGCGTATTCAATTTCAGCTTCGGCTAAAGCTGATTGTGAAGATCATGATCAGTATACGGGTTTTAAATCTCTAAAAATTAAGTTTTGTCTTACCATTTCTAGGTATAGATTTAATTGTTGAATTTCAAATTCTGGGTATAAAGTTAAGTAATCGTGTTTTAAATCAGATAATAGACCAATTCTTCTGAATTGCTCTTTTTGGTTAGCTACTTGACTTAAAGCGTATTCTTTACATTTTTGTCTAGTTTCTACCACAGAATCATTGGTTGATTTACCGTATTTTTTTAACATTGCGATTTCAATTGGTAAACCGTGTGTATCTCAACCAGGGATAAATGGGGCGTTAAAACCTTGTAAGTTTTTTGATCTTACAATGATGTCTTTTAATGTTTTATTTAGGGCGTGACCAACGTGTAAGTTACCGTTAGCGTAAGGTGGCCCATCGTGTAAGAAGAAAAGTGGTTTATGTTGGTTTTTTAATAAAACCTTACTATATAAATCACTTGCTAATCATTCTTGTTGAATTTTTGGTTCTTTAGTTTTTAAATTAGCCTTCATTTCAAATTTAGTCGAAGGCATATTTAGGGTATTTTTATAATCCATATTTAACTCCTTAAACAATTTCTAGATTTTAGAAAAGTACATTATTTAATAATATAATATAAAGAATATCTTAGTTCAAAAATCTAGTAACTTTGAGCAGAAACGGAGTGGAAAATGAAATTAACTGAGAGACAGTTTAATATTTTAAAAATCATCGTGGATGAATATACAGCTAACGGGGAACCGATTTCTTCTAAATTAGTTGCCCAAAACTATAACCTAAAAGTATCCGCTCAAACTATTAGAAACGAAATGGGTTTTTTAGAAAAAAATGGTTTAATTGAAAAAACCCATATCTCTAGTGGTCGGATTCCTTCTAAATTAGGATTAGAATACTACAACAAAAACATGGCCTTACCCCAAATTGACGCTTTAATTGAAGGTAGATTAAAATCGATTTTTATTAAACGCGAAGAAAGTATTGACCAAGTATTTTCTGATGCTTTAACCATGTTATCGGATATCACTAAACTACCAAGTGTGAGCAGTACTTACAACCTATCCGAAAATTTAAGAGAAGTGAGTATGGTACAGTTAGATGATACTAACGCCATTTTAATGGTGGTTACTAGCTTTGCCAACGTTTATAAAACTTTTATCCAAATTAAAAACCAAAGTCAATTTAATGACGTAAAAACGTGTATTAAACTATTTAATAAACACTTAGTGGGTACAAAGTTAATTAACTTAGACGAAAAACTGGCAGAAGTACAGCCCATCATTCGTGAACGGGTAAAAGAATACGATTACATTACAAAAGAAATTATTCGTAAGTTATTTGATACAACAATTAAATGCGCCACACAACCCAAAGTGATCGGAATGGCTAACTTGTTTAATTACGAAGAATTTAAAGACTCTGATTTTTTACAAAAGATCTTAACGATGTTAGAAAATGGTAACATTTGAAAACAATTAGAAAGTGATTTTGAAAGAGCTGACGAAAATGAATTAAACAAAGTAGAAAGCGATAACAACGTTAGAATCGAATTTAAGAGTCCTGACGAAAACAACCATAATACAATCTTGGTGGCTTCTACAAGCATTAGATTGGCTAATAACGTTCAAAGAGAAATTTCTGTATTAGGTCCAACCAGAGTGGAATTATCACAAATTAAAGGGATTTTAAACTTCTTGAAAGAAGAAATTGAAAAAATTGTAGACGAACAAAACGGATTAAAACATGAAACTAGATAGATTTAATAAACCTTTACATAAGGCTCACAAAGCTTTTAAACCTTACTACGATGCTTTCATTCAATATATGAACCAAGAGTATGCCTTAGCACCATTTAGTCAAATTTTAAATACAAAAATTGGTAACCAAATTATCAATTTTTTTCACGGATTTTTATATTTTTATCGGGTAGAAAATTTTGGAGATGACTTTGATATTAATAAGTTAAGTAAAGATAATTATTTTGCCTTATTAAAAGGTGTTACCTTATTTTTACTATCGACACAAAACAACTATACTAAAAATATTTTCGGTAAAACCTTTATCGGTTCACATAATCCGAACGAATTAGTCTTTGATGATAAACTGAATTTAGAATCTAAAGACATGTTGTTAAGAAGTACCCATATCATTTATACAATTAGTTTAATTTTTAACAAGTTTTTAATTAACTTTATTGGCGATGCCAAAACAATTTACGAATTAATTTATAATTACTTAGCGTTTGTTATTGTGAACAATAATATTGAGCCCATTAAAAAGCGGAGCTTATTTGCTAAGAAAACTGATGTTGATTTAGATAACCGCATCGAACAAATTGAAATTACATTAGAATATTTCAAAAATTGTCAAAACATTTTAAAGAAAATTTTACCGACTAGTTTTAATGATTTGACCTTCTTAATTAATAAAAACTTCAAAGAAATGAATTAAAACCATGGAACCAATCGATACTATAAATATCTTGAAAGGTTACCAAGGGGTTGCAGACCTTAAAAATCTTTCGTTTCAAGAACTACGTCAATTAGCGCAAGAAGTACGTAGTTACTTGATTACTTTATCTCAAACCAAAGAAATTCACCTATCTTCTAATTTAGGGATTGTGGAAATTACTTTGGCTATTTTATTAAACTTTAATTTACTACACGATGTCGTTATTTATGATACAGGCCACCAAAGTTATGTACATAAAATGCTGACTGATAGAAAAGATAGGATTGCTACAATTCGTTCAGATAACGGATTAAGTGGCTTACTAGATATGTTTGAATCGCCCTACGACCATTACTCACCGGGTCATAGTAGTAATTCTATTAGTGTTTTAGACGGGATGTATCAAGCTATCGCCGATGTTAATAAAAATCCTGACGGAATTTACCAAAACGATAAATATCATGTTGCTATTATTGGTGATGCAGCATTAACTAACGGGGTGGCATTTGAAGCTTTAAATGATTTAGGTACTAGTCAAGATCCGTTAATTATTTTGCTAAATGATAACGGGATGAGTATTTCAAAAGCGGTGGGGCAGTTCGCCAAAAACATTAACCAATTACAAACTGATGCAGTAAATAAAAATATTTTTACTGAACTAAACTTACAATATTTAGGTCCGATTGACGGTAATGATTTAACCGTTGTAGATGAATACTTAAAACAAGCTAAACAATTAGCTGCTAAGGGACCAGTATTACTACATTGTCGCACTAATAAAGGCAAGGGTTTAAGTCCAGCAGAACAAGATTGAATTGGAAATTATCACTCTAATTCTTTAAAAGCAAAACCATCATTTGGAACTATTGCTTACCAAAATTTAAACCAAAAAATTAAAGAAGACACAAAACTAAGAATTTTAAACCCTGCTATGAATTTAGGTAGTGGTTTTAACCAAATGTTATTAGATAAACTTCCTCACTATCAAGATACTGGTATTAATGAAGAACATACAGTGTCTAAAGCATCAGGAATGGCTCTGAAGGGCTTAAAGGTTTATAACTTGTTTTATTCAACTTTTTTACAACGTAGTTACGATCAATTAGTACATGATGTAGCGCGTTTCAATTTAAACATGACATTCTTATTAGACCGTGCAGATTTATCAGGTGGTGACGGACCGAGTCATCACGGAATTTTTGATGTTAACTACTTAAAAAGTATGCCTAATGTTACAATTACTTCCCCAAGAAATTTTGTACAATTAGACCAACTCATTAACTTATCTTACGAGAATGAAAAAGGCATGTTTGCGATTAGATATCCTAAGTCTCCGTTTGTAAATATAGATGTTAATTCTAGTTATATAATTAAACCCGGTTCATGAGAAACGGTGTTAAGCCAAGGGTATAAAACGGTAGTGTTAACTTATGGTCCTTACACTGACGCAATCTATGAATACTTACAAGCCCAAAATTTACCAGCTGACTTAGTTTGTGCAACTTATTTACATAATTATGACCAAAACTATTTAGCAGAATTATGTAATAAATACGACAACATTGTTTGCTATGAACGGATTTATGGAGATGGTGGTTTAGTGGCAGATGTTTATAAATACATCGCTCAACACCAATTAACTAAAAAAGTTTATAGTTTCCACTACAAAGACTTTGTGGGTCACGGCTCAACTTCTCAGTTAGATAAAAACCAAGGAATGGATTTACATTCTTTAGGTGAGCTTATTCAATCCATTTAAAAGAGGTAAAATATGGCAAAAAAAGTGAATGCTTTCTACGATAAAGATAGCAAAAAAATTATTATTTTAAGCGATTCAGTCACTCAAGGCGACTACATTGAATTAGATTCATTAAGTGATTTTAGCGATTATGTTCGTGCTGAAGTTGATAGCAAATACCGTCAAAACATTATTAATGAATACAAAAACGGTAACGAATACTTAAATTTACAAAAGAGCTTAACTGATGCTCAAAATCAGAGCAAATTAGATCAACAAAAAATGAATGAATTGACTAAAACAACGAAATTAGAAGCTGAACAAGCTTTTAGACGTTCTAATGAATACCTTAATTTAAAAAACAGTCAAGAAAAAATGAGTGTTGAAAATAATGATTTAAAATTAGCAAATTCTAAATTAAATATTCAATTACAAACCGCTGAACAATTAGCGTTAGATAAGTACAAAGAATCTAGTGAATACAAAGAATTGGTCCAAACTAAAGAACAATTAAAAGAACAATTGTCTAAAATTCAAACAGAAACAGTGATTAAAGTTCAAGAAGCTAAAACGCAAGCAATAAATGAATTTAGACAATCTACTGACTTTATGAATTTAAAGAAAGTAGAAACACAATATTTTGAATTGAAAGCTCAAAATAATATCCAACAAGAACAATTCCGTACTAAATTAGAATTAGCCTTAAATAAACAAGAACAACAATTAAAAGAAACTTACGCTCAACAATTATCTAGTGTGCAAGAAGAACACAGATATGAATTGAAACAAAAAGACGACGAAATTGCTGAACTAACTTTCAAACACACTAAGAGCGTTAAGCTTTTAGGTGAAACTTTAGAACAAGAATGTTTTACAATGTACCAAAATAGTTTAGGTCAAATTTTAACAGATTCTGAGTTTGTAAAAGATAACGAAGTTAAAGAAGGTACTAAAGCTGACTTTATTTTCAAAGTTTACGCTCACGATTTGAATGACACGAAAATTAAAGACAACCCGTTATTAGTTAAAGCAGTTTTAGAAATGAAAACTGAAGCGGCTGATTCAGACGACAAGAATAGAAAGAAAAACGTTGATCATTTAGATAAATTAGAAAAAGATAGAATTAAAAAAGGCGCTGATTTAGCTATCTTAGTTACTGAACTAGAACGTCAAGATGAATTCATTATTAAACGCGATCCAAGATATCCAAATATCATTATGGTAAGACCATTTGGTATGGTGTCTTTATTAACAATCATTAGAACCTTAGCTTTAAAAAATAAAGAAGTAGCCATCGAAGCTATTAACTTCAAAAATCAACAAGAAATTCTAGATGAATTTGAAGAATTTAAAAACAGCATTTTAAGTAATTCTTTAACTTACATCAAGAATAATTTAGATGAAATTTTATCATTGGCACAAGAAATTGAAAAAAGAGCTTTAAGAATCTATGACAAAGCTGAACTTGTCCTACATAGACACGTTCAAACTGTTCAAAATAAAATTGAAAACTTTAGTATTGAAAAGAAAATCACTAGAAGAATTGATGAATTAGTTGATACTAAAGAACCAGTGGAAGCTAAATTAACGGCCGGATCACCAATCGAATTAGATGAAGATTCTGTAAAATCAGAAAAAATTAAAATTAAATTTGCTTAAATTTATTCCTAATAATTAAGAACTCTCTCATGAGTTCTTTTTTTCTTTTTCTAGTAATAATCTATATAGTTCCATTAATTATTTTGTATAAGTATTAACTTATAATTTAGACGAAATATTAATATTTAATTGATGGTGAACCAACAATGAAAGAATATGAAAAACAATTAATTGATTTAAATATCAAAACTATTTTAAGTGATTGAACACCAGCTGATGCAGTACGTGAATTAATTGCTAACGCATTAGACGAACGTTTAATTTCACAAACCCAAGACATTCAAGTTTGTTACGATAAAACCCAACAAACTTGCATAATTCAAGATTATGGTAGAGGCATTAAACCAAGTGATTTTGTACAAAATGAAAGTTTGGAAAAGAACGAAAGAACTGATGTAATTGGTAAATTTGGTATTGGATTAAAAGATGCTTTAGCCGTTTTAAACCGAAACAAGATACAAGTATCAATTATGTCTAAATACGGTACTTTCTTACCAATCATTCGTCAAAAAACTGGTATTGAGGAAGAAATGAAAACAATATACATCAAATACGATATATATTCTTTAATTTCTGTTGGAACTAAAATTGAATTACATGGATTATCTGTTGCGGATTATGAAAAAGCAATGAGTTTATTTTTGGCATTTCAAAACGTTAGGCCAGTAGCAACATCGAATAAAGGTGAAATTTATCAAACGTCTAATAGTTCAATTTATTTAAATGGTTTAAAAATTTCTGAAGATAGTGGACTACTTTTTTCTTATAACATCACTTCTCCCAATAAATTGTTAAAGAAGAATTTAAACAGAGAAAGAAAAAATGTATCACGAGATGCATATCGTGATTGTGTTCTCAATATTTTATTAAACATTGATAACGACTCACAAAGAGATGATGTTTTTCAATACATTTTACAGCATAAAGATGATACAGAAAACAATGAGTGAAGTTTTATCGACGTGAAAAAACTTATTTTCGAACACTTAACAAAAGTAAACAATAAATATCTAATTGTGTCTGAAGAACAAGTGCAAGATCCTAACTGTGCGAAGTATTTACAATATGCTGAAAAAGATGGCAAAGAAATTTTAGTGTTCAACCAAAAAGATTACAGCAGTTTAAGTAAACAAAATAATGACTATACAATTAGTGCTTGATGAAGAAACAAAATCGATGCCTACAAACCAATAGAAGTTAGTGTAGAAGAATTGAATGAAGTCGAAAAACAAAACTGATTATTAGGACAAAAATTTATTCACGAATTACGCAAAAAATTAATTTTTAATAATGAACTATCACTACAAAAACAATATTTAGATGAGTATAAATGGATAATTATAGATAGTCATCCAGAATATGAGGGTTTAACTAATTATTGTTCGAAAGAAATTCTTATTGTAAGAAGAGATCTAAGTAATTTATCAGAATTGTTAGGGGTTTTATTACATGAGGCTACTCATGCAATTACGTTAACTTCTGACTCCACTATTGCTTTTGAAAGTTGTTTAACAGATTTTTTAGGAATTTTAGCTTATTGATTAATAAAAAAGGAAGATTAGTTGCTAATGGTTGAGCTTAAACATAATTTAAATTACCTATGCAACGATTTAAATAGTTTAATTAGAAAAATAAGATAAAAACTAAAAATTTATTTTGTGTGCAAATAAAGAAATTATTTATTTTTTAAGACTATCATGTTAGTTCTTAATTTGTGTTTAAGATTTATAATTTAATTAGTTGTTTTAGATTTCAAAATATAGGAAGAATTAAACAATGCACAAACTAACCAAAAATTTTAAAATCGGATTCGCACTTGCTGGAGTTGCCTTAATGACTACAGCCGTAGTAGTTCCAACTGTTGTTTGCACAACTCAAACAACTCAAACTGTGAAAGTTCACCAAGACAGCAACACATTGCAAACAATGAAAGCTGCAGAATTTTTCTCATTTGAAGGATTCTTTAACCATGCAAAAAGTGAATGAAACCATTTAACTAATGATGTTCACCATGACATGAACAATGTAGAACAAATGTTTAAAAGCCATTTTAAACACATTGAACATGAAGTAGATGTAAAAAGTACTAGTTTAAAAGCATCATTTAACAATATCGAACATGAGTTTAAAGAAGTATTAAATCACGACGCTCATTCTTTTGCTCAAACAAAAGAACAAATTATTGCTAATGTAAACAAAATGGAAAGTGATGTTAATGCTTTATTAAAGAATGCTAAAGTTATCACTTCAAGTTTAACAAGTCATGCAAAAGCTGAAGCTGAATTTGCTGCTCAACACTTAAAAAATGCAATTAATAGCATTCTAACTGACTTAGGATTAAACAGCAAAGCTGGTTTAGAACATGATGGTCAATTAATTTTAGAAGGCTTAGAAGCTTTCTTCCAAGACTTTAAGAAATCAATCGTCCATGCTACATTTAATCCAAAAACACAAGTATTAAATTTACCATGACAAATGGAATACAAAGGCCAAGATGTAACAATTCCATTAACATTATTCTTACCAAACAACAATGTTTTAACACAACAACAAAAGAATCAATACTTATTAGATGATGTTGCTAACGTTATTAACAAATTAGGTA
The DNA here is from genome assembly GCF_040369755.1 of Ureaplasma ceti. NCBI lineage: Bacteria > Bacillati > Mycoplasmatota > Mycoplasmoidales > Mycoplasmoidaceae > Ureaplasma > Ureaplasma ceti. The sequence goes on from NZ_BAABQM010000001.1 coordinate 106,897, forward strand.
TTTTATCAGTTGCAAATACTAAATTATCAAATTTAGGTACAGTGTTAACTCTAATTAGTGAATTTAGTCACGATTCTACAGTAGCAAATAACAGCTTTGTCAAAGACATGAACAAAGTCTTAGAATACTACAACTATATCTTTGGACCAAAGTCACCATTAAACTATCCAGTTGTAAAAACAATTATCAATACGTTATTAACAGCTTATCCAGAAGCTTATGCAATTGTTAACTTTGCTGAAGCTTTAATAAATGATGTTAATAAAGGTATCCAAGTTTACAACACTGCTGAAACTATTTTTAACTCAGTAATTAACGGAATTAATAGTGTAGTATCTGTAAATGGCACACAAGGTGAAATTAATGTACCAATCGTAATTGGTCAAGGTGCTAATGCGGCAAAAGCTACAATTAAAATCGAAGGCTTTAAAACAGTTTCATACAAAGAAGCTAACACTCAATTGGCTAACTTTATGACAAATATGTTTAATGATTTACATTTAAATGTTCAAGGAACTAAATTAGCAAACTTACCACAAACCGTTCAAGATAAAGAAGTATGATTAGAAAACTTTAGCAATCATTTAAATGAACAATTAGTAAAATACGAACATACTAATAAATTCGAAGCTTGAATCGCTGATAAGGAATTTAAACCATTTGTAAATGAAGTTACTAAATTAATTAGCCACAGCATCACTGACTTCAATAACACAATGAATTTCAATGCACAAAAAGGCGAAATTTCAATTCCTTTACAAATTGGTACAGGTGCTAATGTAGCTTACGCTCACCTTAACATTTTCGGTTTTAATAAATAATTAATTTTTAAAAAAAGGAGTCCTTTAAAGGGGACTTCTTTTTTTGTACAATAAAACACATAAAAAAAGGTGCGATTTACCAATTGTTGTATAAAATATTTTTATATAAAGGTGAGGTATATTTAGTGAAAATTTTAGTTATTGGCGCATTTAATATTGATATTAATGCTGCTGCTGAAGAAGAAGTTATACTAGCTGATTCTAATCCAGGAAAAATTTATCAAAATTTTGGTGGAGTAGCTAAGAACATTGCTGAAAATTTAGTTAGATTAGGTTTTGAAGTTGACTTTGTCTTTAATGTAGGTTCTGATCAAAATGGTAAATTAGGTGTAGATTACGTTAAATCTTTAAACATAACACCTTATTATCAAGAAGTAAATAACAAAACTGACACATATTTATCGGTCTTAAATGATCATAAAGAAATGATTGTGGCAATTAATGATATGGTTTGCGTTAAGCGAATTACAATTGATTCATTGCAAACGTATGGATTAGATAAAAGAAAATATGATTATGTCGTTTGCGACGCGACTTTAAATGCTGATGTTATAAAGTACATTATGGAAACGTTTGATAATGTTTATTTTGAAGCAGTATCTGCTCATAAAGTAGTCAAAATTTTACCCTTTTTAGATAAAGTACAGCATATTAAAATGAATAAATTGGAAGCTTTAACTTTATTTAAGGTAAAGACTTTAGATGAGATGTGGACAAAATTATATAACTCTTCAATTAGAAGTGCTTTGATCACTGATGGTGCTAATGGCAGCTATTACTACACAACTAAAGTAAATAATACTTATCAATTTGAAACTACAATTCCTGTAAAGGTAAAAAGTGTTTCTGGAGCTGGCGATGCTTTTATAAGTGGTTTTTTATACGCAGATGCGTGCCATCTAGATTTATTGAAATATGCAACCGCTGCATCTAAGATTACTTTAGAATCGCCATACACTAATAATCCTGAATTATCTCCTAAATTACTTGAAAATGAGGTGTTAAAATGAAAATCGAAATTTTAAAAGAAATTCAAGATGCAATCGCAAATAACTTACCAGTTGTAAGTTTAGAATCAACAATTATTTCTCACGGTATGCCTTATCCGCAAAATGTACAAATGGCTAAACAATGTGAAGCTATTGTAAGAGAAAATGGCGCTGTACCAGCAACTATTGCTATTATCAACGGCGTTGTTAAGGTCGGTTTATCTGATGCTGATTTAGAATACTTAGCAACAGCAGACAACGTAATTAAGACTAGCACACGTGACTTAGGTTATGTTATCGGCTTAAAGAAGACTGGTGCTACAACTGTAGCTACTACATCACTAATTAGTGAAATGGTAGGTATTAAAGTGTTTGCTACCGGAGGAATTGGTGGTGTACACAGAAATGCACAACAAACTTTCGATATTAGTAACGATTTAGAAGTTTTAGGCAACCATAAAATTTTAGTAGTCTGTGCTGGACCTAAAGCTATTTTAGATATTCCTTTAACTTTAGAATACTTAGAAACTAAAGGGGTAGAAGTTTTAGGCTACCAAACTAAAAAACTTCCAGCATTCTATTCTAATACCTCAGATTTAGATGTAGTTCATTCAGTTAATAACGCTAACGAAGTAGCTCATATTATGAATGCTAAATGAGATATTTTAAATTCTGGTATCTTAGTGGCTAATCCGGTTCCTGAACAATATTCAATTCCAAACGAAGAAATTGGTGCAGTTATTGATCAAGCTATTGCAGATAGTGTTCAACAAAATATTAATGGAAAAGAAATTACCCCATTCTTACTGAAAACTATCGTAGAAAAAACAGCCTCAAGATCATTAGAAACTAATATTCAATTAGTATTTAATAACGCTAAAGTAGCTGCCTTAATTGCTGTGGAATACGCTAAAGTAATAAAATAATCTTATAAAACTATAACTTCTCCTCTGGGAGGAGTTTTTACTTTTTAAAGGATAAAGTATATATAATGCCATCAGTTACTCAAATTTGTAAAACGGTTAAGCAACCTTACGGTGGATATTTATCGCCACAAAAGTTTCAAAATATTTTTTTAAGCGACGAATACGATTATTTAAATCCTGAAGAAGAAAATATTCCAGCTAGTTTAGTTGGCATGACTATTGACTATTTAACTCGGTTTTATTTGACAAACGACGCCGAAAACGCTTTTATTATCTCTTTGCAAGGTGCAAAATGTTTGGATAAATTTTATTTCACTAAAATGCATGTAAAGCAAGCGTCGGGTTTAGTACAACAAATTAAGAACATAAATGATTCTGACACGATTATTGCTGCTTGTCAGCTAGCAGGTTTTGATACTGCTTTTCGTGCCGGCGTAAAAACTTATTTTCCTGTCTCTAAAATTCAACCGGATTCTAAGACTATTCAACACATTCAAATAATGATGAACAGGATGGTACAGTTTTTTAAAAAATACGGGCCAATAGTTATGGAAGGGTTTATCTTTCCTGGTGCCTACACACCTAAAGTTACGACTGGTGATGGTGATTTTTTAACTGCAGAAACGTTATGAGATTTAAAGGTATTAAAGGATAATCGCAGTTTTACAAAAGTACACACTTTACAACTTTTAATGTATTATTTGATGGGGTTACATTCTGAAGATTCAAACATCTATCAGCAACTAACTAGTTTAGGTTTTTTTAATCCCCGTACTAATACGGTGAGCTTGTTATCTATCAGCGAAATTGATGATATAACTTTAGCGACTGTGTCGCAAGAAATTATTGGTTACAAAATTTAGCTTAAAAATGAGATGTTTAAAAGACGTCTCATTTTTTGTTTATTAAGTTAGTGCAGTAAGTGTTCTCATAATAAGATCCACATCTTTATTTTCTAACTCTTGAATTACGTGAATATAAGTTTTTTGAGTGGTATTAATACTAGAGTGTCCTAACCTTTGTGCTACCGACGCCATAGAAACCCCAGCAAACAACAAAAGAGAGGCGTGTGTATGTCTTAGACCATGAATGGAAATAACAGGGATATTAGCATGTTTACACAGTTTTTGTAAACGTTCGTTAATTGTAGCATTATAAACACACTGCCTAGGTTTTATAAAAATAGGATAATCTATCGCTTTATCTTTAATTAAATTAATAAATTGCATACTAATCATCCAATCAATAGTAATTTTACGCACTGAACTTTTATTTTTGGTAGGTAAAAATCCAGTGTGATTTTTGTAATCTCAAGTTTTATTCACACTTAAAGTCTGAGTTTTAAAATCAAAATCCTGTGGTGTTAAAGCTAAAGCTTCAGAAAATCTTAGTCCTGTTTTAGCTATTAATAAAATTAAATAATCTCAATTAATTTCATGGTTTAAATTAAGGTGATTTAATAAAGTTTGGAGTTGAAATTGGTTAAGAAATTTAGGTTTTTTATGTCTACTGACCACTCCTTTAATGATGGCTTTACGAGTCGGATCTTTTGTTAATAAACCTTCTTCTAAACAGTCTAAAATACAGCCTTTAATTTGCCGATGAAAGTCTAAAGTGGTTTGTCTTTCGTGCGTTAACGCGTATTCATTTAATAGTGTTTGATAACTAATTCGAGTTAATTCGGAAATTTTTAAATCCGGAATTAATTTAGTTAATCATTTGTACGTCATTCAATATTTCTTTAAAGTAACAGGGCGAATAGCTCCCTCTTTATAGACGTGAATTCACTGTTGAAAGTACTGACAAAATAATTGTTTAGCTACATGTTTATTTTCCATAAAAGCCTCCTTATTGATGGATGAGTAATATATTACTCATCTATCCTCATTAAAAAAATAACGAAAAAACATAGCAGATTTCTTTTAAAAAATAAGTAAAATAGTAGAACAATTTTACATTTTTTCGTAGAACACGAAATTACGTGTTTTTTGATATACCTTTTTCATGTCAAATATTATTTTTTCTTATATAAATAATGAGAACTTTTGAGCAAGTGTGCCTCTTAAGTTCCTTAATGAACTATTTTCTCAGTAGAAAGGAGTTTTTATGAATCGCAATAATAATTTCAGTGGGTTCGAGTTTAATAACGTGTTCCCGTTCTACATTAGAAACGTGAATTCTTTATTCTTTGCTACCCATGATGAAGGTTTAGATGACATCAAGTCTCAAAAATCAAATAAAAATGATGCCAAATTATTAAACCTTGAATTTTTATTAGATAGAAACAACGTGAAGAACAACATCAACTTGATTCTTAACAAAATCGTTTCTATAACAGGTGCTTCTAAAAACGAATTCTTTAAAAAACAAGGTATTGACAGCTACCAAAATAACCTATACCTAAAAGAATCAGTAAACAAAAATTTGCAATCAGTTCTAGGTAACGTGCACGACGACATGTTATTTTCTTACAGCATGGAATTCGATGACAACAACTACTTATCTGATATTGCAGAAGGAATTGACTTATCCTTCTATCTAGACCACGAAACAAGACACATTACTGGTGGTTTCGTGTGAAGATCATTTGGGGTCAATAAAGTTAAGAAAAACATTGTGAACACTTACTACTTCTTAAACTTAGTGAACACATTCTTACAAACCCAAATCTTCCCTTTAAACATGCCTTCGCTATTAAGTATTTTTAAAAGTGAAAAAGCATTATTTGAAGAATACAAAAGCAAATGATTCCAATTACTTGAATCAAGCTATGACTTGACAAGTAGTGATCCAGAAATTCAATACATTAACACTAATAAAACAAAGTTCTTTGAAACATTCTTAATCTTAATTTTCGTGATGATTCACATTTTGGAACAAATCGATGAATACTTCACTTGCGATAATGCTGCTAGTTTACTAGAAGAGCAAAACAAGAAATTATCATTAATTCATAATGATGACCAAAACCAAATCGAAGACTTAAGATGTTTAATTAATTATTTAAACCAAGAAACTGATATTAATACCATCAGAACCCAAGGTAACCAATCATACTATAAGTTCGATAACTACACAATTGCTTTACCAATTGAATTCTACGAATTGACTTTAAACGAACAACAAGTCTTTTTAGATATTAACGAACTTATCAAAAACAAAAACTTATCTTCAATCTTAGCCGTTTTATTATTCCCTAACTCATTCGGTTTAGGTAACGACAACTTATTCCAAATGAATTACCAAACTTTAGTAGATTTAATTGAAGAAAATAAACAAAACGATGAATTAAACTTCATTGAACAAAACAAAAAGGCACAGTTAGAAGAAGCTTTATGCGAAATGAACTTCTGATACATGTCTTTAATTAAAAACAATAAAGTAATCATTTTAAAAAACCCCACTGAAGAATCTAATAGTGCTACAGAAAAAGTGCATTACTACTACTTCTGAGCTCAAATTTACTTGCAATCTAAAATCATTGAATTAAAAGATATCGAAAACTTTACAAACTACTTATTTAGAAGTAATCAAAAGTGAAAAATTGTTACTTTTAGAAAATTAATTTGTGATTTGCACAGTTTAGACTTTAATGAAAATGACCACTTTAACGGCATTCCCCAAATTAAACATATTGTTTCACAAATCGATGCTAAAGACAGCTTCCATGATAATCTAAAGAGTCTAACACTTCGGGTAAAAAACGAAGACGAAATCTACAAGAGACAAGGGGAAAGACTTTCAATTGTCTTGGCCTTCGTTGTCGCTTTAGTTATTGGATATATTGACTTCTTCGCTTGTGTCTTCTCCGTTGCTCCTTGTTCATACGGAAACATTACTTGACAATGAATTCTTTTCTCAATCGGTGTTGCAACCTTCTTTGCCATCATTAACACCATTATTCTGGCCACAACCCTTGCTTATCTGATTATCAGACGGAAGAAGTTGAGAGATGTTGAAAAGCGAAAAGATGCCAACATTTACTTTGGCTACACTTCTCTTCAAACTCTTGGCGCTGACGGTAGCGATAAAAAAGGAAAAGAAATTATTGGTTGAAAAGTGAAATTCATGGGTAACAAGAGATTCTTTGCGCCCAACACATCAAGCGAACCTAAACAAACCACTGTAGAAAGCATTTAATTTCATCATGGATAACAAAATCCTGCTAACTGCATTAAAACCAAAGGTTTTATTGCCTTTCCTATTTAACAAAATTAACGCAAATTATGGAAACCCTAGTGTCGCAGGAAATGATATTCAAGCCGCAATTAAAAACTCCATTAATTACAGCTTAATGAGAATTGCCAATGTGTTGAATAACGAAGAGTTATTCGAACTCATTAATATCGAAAATAGTAATAACTATTTAACTGATTTAAGTCACGAAAGTAGCTGAAACGTAGATATTTCTAACAAATTTGAACACGTTTCTCAACTAAGAGCTACATTCAATTTAAACAACCAATTTTGTAATTTAACACCTAGCTTTGACTTCTACACAACCTTCTTTCCTAAAAAAAGAATGTTAGAAGGCTCAGTGGGTATTAACTTCGAATTCCAAAATTTAACCTTTTTAGATGCAGTAAATAAAGTGTATTTAATTGATTTAATGAAACACTTTATTGAAAAACAATTATTACCATTATCATTCTTCAACTTACTAGAAATCTTTGAACAAAGACCTAGTTGCAGTGTGTCCGAACAAGTCAAAGTTGACTACACTGATAAATTCAATTCCACTAACTTCTACAAAATTACTTTAAACGACTTAGTTAACCAATGAGGCCGTTTGGTGGAAGATAAGTTAGTAAATTGTGATCCTAATACATTAAATTACATTAAAAATGATTTATTTTATAACATCACTAGCATCGCTTTAATGATCATGATGATTTTAAAGAGACTACAACAAACTTTAGAAACTTCAACAACATGAAAATTAGAATTAGCGCGTGATGTGAAACCAATGATTACTAAAGGTGCAACTAATTGATTAGACACGGTTCATAGCTTAAGTTCATTGTTATTGAACTTTAAAAAAGAAATCGCTTTGAACAAGAAAAAACAACAATTAGTGAGTGAAGTGAAACAAAATAAATACTTACACGTCGTAACGGAACAATACGAAAATAACGAGTTATTTATCTCTACTATTTTTACTGTTTACCAAGTGTTATATAAAGATTGAGATACCGGTATTTATAAAAACCAAGTTTTTGATAAAGCTAATATTTTTGAAAATATTCAAAACCAAGAAATTGTAATGTTGAACGACCTATTGCTTTATCCCGAAAAATATTCTTTAGGAAAAGAATCAAAAAACTTTGCTTATTATCCTGATTTAATCGAAAATTTACGTGAAATTCGTTTAAATTCCCAACCAATTTATGATTTACAAACAAATGTTGTAGAAGCTAATTTAAATTATTTCTTTAGCTTAAGAAATAATGTATTAGTAAATAACATGAACGCCGAATTAGCTACTACAGCCGCGCACAATAAACTCTTTAACGGTTTATTCAAACACTATCTTTGAGGCATTATTTTCGTTATTGCCAAACATAATAATTTAAAAGGTATTAACCAATTTGTTAATTTTATTGTTAACACTAAAGCGGTGAACAAAAGTATTAGCTACCGGGTTGCTTTAAGAGATTTAAGAAAAATTGAATATGACAGTTTCCAAGTTATTTCAGGAATCGATTCAATGAAAGCGGTCATGACCCAAGTTGATACTGAATTAAAGTACACAACTTCTTTAAACGCCTTAATCAAAAAAGTAAGAACAGAAGACGAAGTTGGTAAATTAATTGCTGAAAGAAACTCAATTGCTACTGGGTTCATCGTTGCCTTATTCGTTTCTTTAATGTGATTTACCGATACAACGTTTGCGATTTATCAAAGTATGGGTTCTGGAAACAGTCCGGCCCCATGAGTTGTTAGTGAAGGTACTTTGTATGGGTTCGTTGCCTTTGTAACGGGAATTTTATTTATTATTACCATCTTGTTGATTTATACATTGACGAAATTATTGAAGCAAAGAAAAGTTGAAAAAGAAAAAGGTATCCAAAACTTCTGATAATGTTAGAACTACAAACCAACCACAATTTAGAATTACAAACTTTAATGCAAGCTTGTAATCAAGTCTTACAAGATACATCTTTAAAGACGAGCTGTAACTTCAGCTTTTATATTAAAAAAGTTCAAATGCGTCGTTTTGCATTTGACAGAAACAACGAAGAAATTCAAGAAGTTGTTCAACAAGCTTTAACTGAATTTAATTCTAAAGCTCATAACTCTTCTAACCTTCAAAATAATAATATTCTCTTTACTCCTGATATCAAAGTTCTTGATATTAACAACAACCTTTATAACAAAGCAAACACTGCTGATAAATCTAGATACAACTTGGAATTAGATCTGTCTCAAAGCAATACTTTAAAAAAATTATTTAAAACTGTAGAAATTACAGTAAATTACAACGATGAAGTAAAACAATTGTATGGCTCATTCATTTGAACAAACTATACAGCTAATAAAAGCTACTTTGGTTACATTGATAGCCAATACATTTACTATTTCATCAACAACTTTATTGAAACTTATTTATCACCATTTAGTTACTTCCATTTATTAACAAAGTTCAATAAAGACAAACAAAATTATTACAACTATATCAAAAACATCTTTATCACAAATTTCACTACTTCAATTGGCGCACACAACTTAGAAGCAAGTTTACATGATTTAGATGTGAATGATTTGTTTAAAGAATTAGTGACTTTATATTTGTACCAATGTTCTTTAGTGCAATCTTTAAGTAACTATTTCAAAACTAAAGACTACAACAAAAACGTGAAGACGAAAACGCTTAATAACTTTAAAGAGTTACATGAATTATCTTCTTTAGTGACATACTTAATGTACTTTGACTTTACGAAAGAATTTCAAAAACGTAATCACAGTCAAAAATACGAAGAAAAATACTTCTTTAACTTAGGATTTAAAGACGTTTACTTGGCTGCACCAGTGAATAACTTACACTTTAATACGCAAGAAGTTAAAGAAATCTTAAAACCATATTTTGTAAAGAATAACCCTTTACAATTCTTCTTCTTAATGTACTTAATTAACCCTGGGTTATTTGGGTTATACGATGATTCTTGTATCTTCGCCTCACTAGATCACGTTAAACAATCATTCTTAGCGTTTGTGAAAAATTCACAAACTTCTGACAACGAATTTACGACTAAGAAATTTAACGAATTGATTTTTGAAACTAACTTTAATTACTTAGCGTTAATCAATAAACTAAACGTGTTAATCATTAATGAAAGTACACAACAAAACGTGGAAGCATTATCTTCATTTAAGTGAGTTCAAGGCTTTGTGGCTTCAATTAATTTACAAAAAAATGTTTTACAAAGACAAACCGCTTACTTGAAACAAAGATACATCAAAAAGAAATTCTTCTTCTATAGAGAAGCTGTAGATGATGTACACGTGATTTCTTTAACTAATATGCAAGAAGTGTATAGTAGTGAATGAACAAGAAAAACTGTAGCTAGATTCTACGATAACTTAGATTTAAACCACCAATTATTAGATTTAACTGATGATATTAAATTCAGTGATGAATTCTATAAGAGAGAATTCCAAAGAGACGTGATTATTTTTGGGATCTTTGTTGCGACCTTGATTGCCTTTGTTGACTTCGGGAACACAACATGAACCGTTTTATCATGTTCACAAACTGACTTGGGTATGAACTTACCTGGTGGGGCACAAAGTGCTATCAATCCAGATGCAGCCAACTCATGTATTGGCTTATTAGTTATGTTAATGGCCTTCAATGGGGTCATCTTGATCATGGCATGTTCATACTTAGTTTACGCTTGAAGAAAATTCAAGAAAATGGGTAAAAAAGAAAGGGTGACACTGTAATATGTTTGATTTAAAACCTGCAGCTGAAACTAATATGCAGCTAATTAATGGTTTTAAAAATTTTGAAAAGTTCTACGTTTTCCCGTTCTTTATTAATAACGTTAAACACGAATTTTTCAGTGTTTTTAAACCAGAACCAAAACCATCTTTCTTTAACTTTCATAAAGATAACAAAATTAACAAAAATCTAAGAGCACGTTGAAACGACATTCACAAAAACTCTGCTGAACAAGGTATTTTATACGTGTTAAACCAAATCTTTTCTAAGATTGTTGGTGACACTGGTACTAAAGAAATAGAATTATTTGACGTTTTACAAACAGAAAACGATAAACCATTCTTTGTTATTGCTGACGATAGTAATAATTTAAGAACAGATATTTTAGGCGATTTTCACGAAGATAAAAGATTTTCGTATAAGGTTCAAGTAAATAAAAAATCTTATTTAGCAGACTTTATCCAAGCTATGAAATTTAACTTTTATTTTGATGAAACTCTAAATAAAATTGATGGTGCGATTATTTGAGAAAGTGATAACAACGAATTATTAAACTCTGTTCAAAGTATTGAAAGATACTACTTTGTTAACTTTATTTATACTTTTATCAGAGACCAATTCTTCCCATTATCACTAGAGTCTTTCTTAAACTTGTTCAAAACGGCCAAAAATTCTAAAAAATACGTTAATGATCACATTATGCCCGCAAAGGTAGTGGATTTTAGCGCAATCACAATTAACCACTTACAACAAAGTTGAGAATGTCTAATTGAAAAAAACTTCTTAAATCATGCAACCGATTTAGGTGACAACGAAGTCAACTACTTCAAAAAAGATTTATTTTATGAAGTTATGATGATGATGTTAATTATGTGCGTCAGCATCGAAGAAATTAAAAACTTCTTAACTTCTGAAAACCCTGAAGAATTATTAGCAATCTTAGCCACTGAAACACACAAAAATAGTAGTATTGAAAGAGATTTATCGGGTGATTTCTTAGCGGTTGTAAAATTGGTTATGAACATTAAAGACGAAAACCAAAAGTCTGTTAAAAAGAAAAAAATTAAAGAAAAACACTTGTCAAGGCTCTCAAAAACCTATGACTACTATTACTTCTGTGATCCAGTAGTACTTTATAAAACAGATATCGACCACAGGATTAACCCAAGTGCTTTAAAAACTTATTTACAAGATAATGATTTCTTGTTCTACATGTTATTCACTATGTTATTCCCAGATAAATCAATGTTAGATAGCGTGGAAAATATGGTAAGCTTATTTGATGTAAAAATGAATTATTTAAAATTAGTAAATTTAGACAAGACATATTACATTGATCAAATTATGAAATTCTGTTGTGAAAATGACTTGTACACACATTCTTTCGTTAAAGAAAATATGATTGTGATTTTCAACTGTCCGTCCGCAGTAGAAAATAAAACTATTAAGAGTTCTGTGCCTTACTACTTATGATCAGAAGTCTTTATTCAATCACGGATTTTTGAAATGAAGTTAATTAGAGAAATCAACACCGAAATTACTAATTCCAAAATCTTGTGAAAGAACGTAATGTACAGAAAAATCTTAAGAGACATGCAAGATATTTATTATGATGACCAAAACCACTTCTACGGGGTTACAAATATCAGTAATATTGTGAACTCTCTAAGTGAAACTGCTAACTTCAATAAGATTTGAAACGAATTATACGATGACATTCAATTTGAAGATGAATTACACAAGAGGGGGACAGAACGTTCAAACTTCATGTTGTCATTCGTTATTGCCATTTCCGTTGGGTACTTGAACTACTTCGCTATGGTCTTCTCAGCAACGAGTGATAGCCAAATTGTGGGTATGGGTTGACCAGGTATCGACGGCAACTATCCGTGGGTTTTCACTGCGATTGCTGCCGGAGCGTGTGTGGAATTAGTCAACATGTTCGTATTAGCTTATGCTGAATTTAGAGCCTTATATACAAAACACCAATACAAATTAATTGATGATCACAAATTTGAAAAATAATTATGAAAATAAAATTAAATAAGAAAAAATTAGGTTTAGGTATTGGATTTGCCGCCCTTTCTGTTGCAACGTTAGGCACCATTGCCGTTTCTTGTACTGCTTGTTCTAACCGTGACGAAAAATCTGGTGATATTACCCAAGAATCTTATAAGCCTCAATTAAAAACAGCATACGACGCTTTAATTCCCCAACTTAACAGTGTTGCTTGAGCCGGTAATAAAACTGTGTTACCTTCTGAAGTTACTGCAACCACTGTTATTCAAAATTTAAACTTAAAACCCGATTTATATACCCAATACTTCAACTATACTTTTAGTAATTTAAGACCACACGATGATAGCGGTGTCTTAATTGTCAATGTGACTGTCACTTCAAAAACTAACAGTAAAGAAACTATGACTTTGCCTGATTTAGCAATTCAAGGTTTCTTAACTACCAAAGAAGTACAAAGCGTGAAAACTAATTTTAAATTTACAGTAAAGGACAATTCTGTCACAATTACTTCATTAGGTAATAAAATTAGTTCTAGCTTGATTATTCCTAAGTATTTAAATAATCATAAAGTTACTGCTATTGATTTAGCCCAACCAGTTACTACCAAAATTAAATACTTATCTTTACCAGATTCACTAACTTCAATTAGTAAGAATAGTTTTCCTAAAGTTGCAGTAGCTGATTATTATGGTCAATTAACGAACTACACTGTTTCAGAGCAAATTACTCAAGGATTCAGCCACCAAACAGTAATGTTGATCCATGATTCACCAAACAATTTATTATGCATGTATAGTTACAATGATGCTCAACAAGCTTACGAAATCACTTACTACAAATTAGTTCATGGTGAAAACAACCAACTAAGTGTGGAAATTTTCGGTGGTCACCCCATTGAAAAGGCCTCTGGTTTTTACTTTAAAATGCCAGACCACTTTGTGGACACCAGTGGCACTCAAGCTCAACCTACCCTATTTGCACCAGTAAATATTACTTATGCGTCTAGAGAACAAATCTATCATTTAGATATTGATGTAAAAACTAGATTTACTCACCACGGTTCACCTCAAAAACCGTTAGTAGTAACAAACATGAGACCATTCAAAGGCGAATATTACCCATCAGCTGTAGAAACTTTTGGTAAATACGCCGTGTTATACACAACTGATAACGGTACTTATGTATATTGTGCGGTTTCTTACCGTCACTTTGGCTATGCTAACATTGACCAAAACTTTGCGGTAACTAAAGACGGCTCTTACTTAATTAATTCTGCCAACTTCACTACAGCCAACGGATTATACTACCCTAACACCACTCGTTACTACATTGGCGCCGGTGGTACAACTAACATTCCGGTACCGTTTTATATTCTAGCTTTACCATTATCAAGTAAAGGAATTACAAAAGATAGTTCTAGCATTACTCCGTTAGACTGTATTCCTAATAACTGAATTTACGGACAAATTAATATTAGTCCAACTTATAAGAACAAATGATACGTTCGTGCGTTCTTATCAAGATGAGTTTATTGATACTTACCAGACACTTATAAAGGAAGCTTAAATGATCTGATCGGTGGCATCAAGAGTTTTGAATCAACCAACCCAAATAACCCTGTTGCTGGAACTGTAATTGTTAACAGTTCTAATAAAAATTATTTAGATTCTTTACAAACTTACTTACAATCTACTAAAGTAAAACTAATTAGTGATTTAAGTAAAAATTAATCTACTGTTCTGAGATTTTAAGTTAAAACATAATATGATATGCAACCATTAAACTATAACCAAAAAGCACAATACGACCAAACTGTGCGTTACTTAGACATTATCTTCTTATACCAAGATACTGTTGCTTTATTAAAAACTGACTTGCAGTTCCAAGCTTTAATTCTTCAACAATTAAAAATTGTCGCTTACTACGAACAACATTACGAACTAGAAACCTTGCGTCTTGCCCAATTAACGCAAATCTTTAGTGTAATTACGGAACGTCAAGATCTGAATTGATCAGAAAATTACGAATTTACTGACGAACAAATTCAAGAACAACATCACTTAAACGAAATGTACCTTAACGACCGTTTAAATACCAATGTTCAAGAAATGAACGCCAAACTACAACATCACAGTCTAGAACCACACACATCAGGACCTGTTCAATTTAAATTGTCCGAACATCCTGCGGTAGAAAAAAGTCCTCATAATCTAGAAGCGACTTTTTCTGACCGTTCTCCTCAGATGATGTCTGACGAATTTGCAGAGCGTTTAATTCAACAACAAGCGGTTATTATTTTAAATAGACGGTTAGCTAATGGTTCAGTTTACGCTTTTAAAACTAAACCACTAATTATCCCGGTATTAAAATGAAGTACTGTTGCTATCACTTTGTTCATGTTAGTGATTTCTATTGCAGCATTTATTGTGGTAATGTTATCTAACTATAAAATCTCAATTATGGCGACACAGCATTTACACTCAGGTCAAGAAGTGTCCCAACCACTATTAATTAAGTTACCATTTCCTTTCCAGGCTTTAGTAATCATGGCGATTGCCATCTTGCTATTATATGCAATGATTCGCAAACAACATAGTGACAATGTCAAATACCGTTATTTATGAGCCTGAGCACTCTTTTATATAGCAATGATTTTAATGGTGACTTTCTTAACTTCTGGTACCCAAAACAACTTAATGTTTGACTTTAAAAATTTTGAAAACATCATTAATGCTGATGTTCACAATCACATTAATAATGACCTTAGTCAACCACTAAAACCAAGCGTGTTACACGCTTTACATTTAGTGCAAACTTGAAGAAACTTACAATTTGTTATTTATGCTTGTATTATTGCAGCGTTAATCTTAACAATTTTAGGCGTTATCTTAAACCCTAAAAAAGATTACGAAAGAATGCAACAATTATTAGAAAGCTATGTACAAGATCTTCAAACCGGTAAATTAGATATTAATGATATCGGCAATGTGCACAGAGGTTTCTTCATGCAAGACTTCTTCTAAAAGATATAAACAAAAAACAACCCATCTCCTTAATAGGTAGACAGGGTTGTTTTTGTTTTACTTATTCCATTATATACTGGTATAGTTTTTTGAACATCTCAGATAGTTCTTCGTTTTCTGCTTCTTCTCACTCAGAATCAGAATCATCTGACTCTCATTCTTCTTGCTCTTGCTCTGTTTGTTCGTCTTGCTTTACAGAAGATTCAGTGGTTTCTACTGGTTTAGAATCGGGTTGTGTTAACTCTTTCATGTTTTCACGTGTTGCTTTCTATTTTTGTTAGCTTTAGCTTGCTCTAATTTTTGTTGAGCAAAAAAGATTGCACGTTCGTTTTCTGAGTAAGATAAACGAAAAATGTTTGTTACAAACAATTGGGTAATAGATGTTAAAACATCGGGTGGTAAGGTTTCATGCAACTGTTTTACATTTACCTTAGAAGTTTTTAAATATTTTTTAAAGACGTATTGTTCAAACTCTTGGTTAAGTTTTAAAATACTTTTTTGTGTTTGTCTTAAGACTGCTATGAGCCACTTAATAAAGGCGTCAATGCTCTTGCTGTGTTGTTTACGAAATTGTTTGTAATCACGTCAACAATCATTCATGCGTGCTACCAGTTGTACTTGACTGTCAGCGTATTGCTTTTTGTTACGTTCATACAGTCACGTTCATAATTTTTGGGAAATATAATGTGTGTGAAAATGACTTACTTCATTTTCATAATTAGTGTCCATCAAGCAAAAATTTCTTTGCTTGATATTCATAATAATTTGTTCTAAAATTTTGACCTGATTTAATTGATGAATGCTTCTAGTTTCTGCTAAAACTTCTTCTTGATTAGTTAAAAAAGCAGCTTGAAACTGGTTGGTTGGCATCACATAAATATGTGTGATATCAATTTTTAAATCATGATCTAGTAAACTAGCGTATTGTTTGTTTTTAAACTTTTGTTTACCCACTTTTTTATAGTGGAAAAAATGAGGTAAGGGTTCACTTACTTCGTGTTTTTTCGGATGAGTAAAATAAGGTCAAACGTTTACAAAAAAGACTAGTTTGTTATAACCACCAATAACCATCGGAAAACCATTTTGAAAAGTAGCAGTGCCATCTAACAAAATGTTTTTTTCGGGATGAAAAATTGGTTTTCATAAAATTTGAGAAATTTTCATACTCAGAGTCTCTACTTTAATCGTCGTTATTATTAAGCTGTATATCAAATTTATTTGCCTAATACCTTTATTTTACCAAGTTTATTCTAGAAAATTAGACAGTCGCCTTTTTTCTAAAAATATCTTTTCACAGAAAAAAACGAAACACTATTTATGTGCTTCGTTTACTTATATTAAATAAATTTAGTTACGTCATCAACAGCCAATCTAATGGTTTTGTGAGTTTCGTAATCAGCTTTGCCGATAGCAATAATCATAACTGGAACATGACGTTCTTTATCTAACCCAAAGGTTTCAGCTAAACCTTCGTGTTCAAACCCACCAATCGGGTTAGTGTCATAACCGTATTTTCTAGCTACTAACATAAGTTGCATAGACATTAATGAAGCATCAATTTTTACGATGTCGTTCATTTTATCTCTAGGTAAACTTTCATAAAATGGCATGTATCTTTGCATGAAAAGTTCTTTATTTTCTAAGCTCATTAAACCTTCTTCTACTGCTTTACTATAAATTAAATCAGCCTTTTTATAGCATTGTAAATCACCAAAGACTAAAATCATCGCTGCGGATGTATCGTTTTGTCTAGAATTGAATTTTACTAAAGGACGTAGTTTTTCTTTACCTTCTTCTGAATCTACGACTACTAATCTTCAAGGTTGCATGTTGATAGATGAAGGAGCTGTCATTGCTTCTTGTAAAATTTGTGTCATTTCTGCACGAGAAATTTTGACATTTTTATCAAATGATCTTACTGAATGTCTGTTTAAGACAATATCATCAAAATTATTATTCACTTAAATTAAGACTTTCTTCGAATTGTTAAATTTAATTAATTATAGTGATTCAAAAGAAAATCTGCAACTTTTAATAACGCGAATTAGATTCTTTTAATTTGTTAAAGACTTGTGTAATTGAGTGAATGTTACCAAAATTAGCTGTATTTTTGCCTGTCATTTGTACTGGCAGTAATTCGGGCAACGCTTTATCAGATTGACTTAAATTATCTGAGTAAATAGCTAACACTTGTTGGCCATAAATATCTGAGTAAGCTGGCTGGAATCTCATTCCGTATTCTTTAGCGTAAGAATTAAAAATATTAGTTTGCTTATGGTCATCGGGATTTTGCTTAAAGTATCTTTCAGGGTCACCATAATTCAATAACATTGAGTTGTCTCCAACTGAAACATGTAGTCTTTCTAAGCTGTAATCTTTGTGTTCTTGGAAGAACTGTAAACCTTGATATTTTCAATTATGTTCTGCTGAAATAGAAGAAATTGGTGAAACTCATTGGTGTGGATGTAATGTATAAAGTTTACTCAACATCGCATCGCCAAAAGTGTTTTCTAAGTTGTATTCTAAACTGATGTTATAAGTGTCAGGAACGTAAGCACCTTGCACACTGTGTGAATTAAACAATAATGCTGAAACCATATGTACATCTTGATATTTATAAACTGCTTTGATGTCCATTTGGGCAATAATATTTTTACTATAATCTGCAATTTGAGTTACAGTATGAGTAATAATTGTAAAGTTTAATAATTTAGTGTTGGTTTGAGAAAAATGAATATCGCTAATCTCTGATTGAGCAAACTGTCTTCAATAATTAGCATTATCTCCTAACACCTTTTGTTCGCTAGGGGTAATTTCATGTCAAGTTAAAAAATCAGATTGTCTTGTTAATAATTGGTTTTGGTAATTAATGTTAGCCGTTAAATCAGTTTGAAAATCAGCTAATGTATAAGTTTGTAATTTATCATCCACCATTTTTTTAGCAGCATCATAAGTTCAACTTTGATTTTTGGAACTTGGATTTTGCATTACATCGTTGTTCTCAGAATTTAAATTATAAAATTCTGGATTATTTTTAAGTAAAGCGGGTGCTTTTACTACAATAGCATCTAAACTTTGATTAATGCTTGATAATTCTTGATTAATTTCATTTAATAACTGAGTAGCGGCTGCAAACTTTTCTTGAGTGATAGCATCTTGAGCTGTTTTATTTTTAGTTTTTAATGTAGTTAATTGTTCGTTGATTTTTTTAGTTAATGTAATTAATTTATCATCTTTCGTATCAGCTATTGTAGTTAAACGTAAACTGATATTAGCAATTTTATTAGTCAATGTTTGACTATCTTGTAAAGCTAGTTTTACTTTTTGTTCTTGTAAATGAACTAATTGTCTTTGAGCGTTAAATAATAAATTTTGACCAGCTAATAATGAAGTTTTAGATTCTACAAAATTTTTAGCATTAATTTCTGTTAATGCTTGATCAGCGTTTTTAATGGCATTTTTAGCGTTAGCGTGAATTGCAGCAGCGCTGCCTGTAATCATTGGGTTCACGTCCCCTTTAAACTGTTCTAAACTTGTTAAAATGCCTTCTGCATTTTTCTTTAAATCTTGAATTTGTTGGGTGATTTGTGGTACTTCTTTCGCTTTTTCACTTAGAACAACTTGATCTTGAGATAAAGTGTGAATGTTTTGTTTTAAAGTAGCAACTTGAGACTCTACTTTCTTTAATGAAGCTTGCGCTGTTAACAATTGTTTAGATGAAATATTTGCTGTAATTTTATTTAATTCTTCAGTTAAATTATGAGCTTGGTCCAATAAAGCTTGCGCTCTCTGAGCAATTTGACTAACTTTAATTTTAATTATTTCGTCTAATTCAAAAATTGAATTATTGACTGAATTTTTTAAGATATTGATTTGACTTAAAAGTGTCATTTCTTGATTAGCATCAGGTTGTGATGCTGTTATGTTCTGAGAATTTGAACTACTACATGAAGTTAGGGCAACTGGTAAAGCAGTAGCCACTGTCGCTAAACCTAATAGCGATAGACTGATGGTTCAAATTTTTCTTTTTTGCATGTTTAAAATAATGTCTTTCTTGCGAGATATTTTTTAAGCACAACGAGAATGGGTTAAGGTCGGTAGCACCTTAGGATCAGGTGTACCATGTTCAATAAATGGTTAAGTGAAATTTAAATGATTCAACCAATTTCTACCTTGTAACTATGTACAAATTATATAAAGAAAAATTTTCAAATTTGGCAAAAAAACGACAGGAACTACACGAAAATAAGACTAATTATTGGGTCTACGTATTTAACATTTGCATTCTTAAAAATATTTGTTAAAATTGTTAAAGTAAGTGGTCAATTGCTATTTTTTAATAGAGGAAAGTCCGCGCTAGCACAACCTGTGATGGTTGTAGTGTTTGCACTAATGCTAAGAACATTAGGTAGTTGAAAACTAACGGCTGAACTTTTCGGGCGATTGTTTCAATCGTTAACAAAGTTCTATAAAAGTGCCACAGTGACGAAGTTTATTGGTAACAATAAAAGTGAAACGTTGGTAAACCCTGTAAGCTAGAAACCCAAATTTGGTAGGGGAACTCATGAAAAGCGAACCGAAGCTATTTCAGAGATGATTTCATCATAGATAAATAATTGACGCCTGCAAAGGTACAGAACGCGGCTTATAACTTATACTTCATATCCACCTAATTACTTAGGTGGATTTTTTGTTGTTTATCTTAATAAATTACAAAAAGGTTTTGCATCAATCAATATGACTTATCACAAGAAGAAACAAAATAATTAGATTTGAAAATCTAATTTTATAAACAAACAAATAACAACAAACTGGATAATGTTATGAAAGTTTTTTGTTCGATAAACTTGATAGTTTTTATTTATGAAATTTTAAAATAATTGTTTTTTAAATCAAACTTTGTTTTTATGAAAAGTACTTTGCACGAATAAATTATGAATAGTGCATCATTACATCTTTAAATTGATAATGCATAATTTAGTTAAAAAAAATAACAACGCAACACTTTGTACAAGTGTTGTAGTTGTTATTTCGATTCAAGAAAAGTATTTTTTAAAATAAATACTTTTTATAAATATGCAGTTTAATAACTATTTATTTACAGCTCCGCTATAAATTTCTGAAATTTCTGTATTTCCGTCCGGATAACCATTACCGATGATTGAGTTATTATATCAGCCACGGTTATTTGCTAAATAATATCACCCAACAGATAAATTAATTAATGATTGCGGAGAACCACTAAAACTATAATTATTTCCATAAATAAATTGTCCGTACGTTTGTAATAAATTGTTATATCTACTTTGGTTAAATTTATACATTTGATAACAGTTAGGATAATCGCCATAACCATTATAAATAAGATTATTAGGGTTTAAAGCTACTGGAACTAAACCATTAAAGTTTATGTCAAAAATTAATCCTGTATATTGTCCAGCTTCATCACTATTTGATTTACCTAAAATGTCATCTCTAATCATTTGGTTATTAATATTAAATGACTTATTGATGTTGATGTAATTTATGTTACTGCTGTTATTAGAATTATATTTTTCGTTATCACTAACGAAATTAGTAATTTTACAAATTTTAGGGTTTACAACATATTTTTTGCCTTGTCATTCAACGGTAGCATTAAAGGTTAAGTTTAAAATTGCATCTTGAATTGTTGGAACCATATAATAATTGGTGCCGTTGATGTATTTTAAAGTATTCATACCAATAAAATTACCATTTACCCCTTGAATGTTGTTATATGTTAACAACCTATACGTTGAATGTTGAGCAAAGAAAATAATATCATCATCAGATAAATTTAAATTATTCTTATTTTTTTCCATGTACAAGTATAGTCCATAAGTCAATCAAGACATCTGAACTTCTTGTCCAGCAATATTAATGGTTTTGTATAAATTAATGTTTGCTAACAAGTAAAATAATTTAACGAATAACGATAATTCACTGGTTCCAGTACTTCATGTTGTATATCCAGGGAAAGCATTAAAACGAGAAATTAATTCAGAAACGTTATTCAATAAGTAACTTGATTGTAATAATGAACTTTGTACACCATAATTGGTTAAGAAATTAGCTAGTGGAGCTGATAACATTCCTTGATTATTAGTGTATCCGTTTAAACTTGCAAACATATAAGAGAATAAGTTAAAGCCAGTAAACATTGTTAAAGTTTGAGTATTAGTAGATGAATTTGCTGTTGCATTTTGGAACTCTGCATATCCATCATCACTAATCTTTTTCAAGGCATTAATAATATTAATTTCAGACTGAATATAATTGTTAGTTTTATCCAAGACTTTCTTATCTTTTTCTAAAACTTTGTTTTGTTCTTCAATCGTTTTATTTAATTTATCTTTTTCGTTTTGTAAATCGGATACTTTTTTGTTTAAGCCTTGAATGGTTTGTTCTTTATCACTTACATTAGATTGTAAGTTTTTAATGACATCACCTAAACTCTTCTTTTGATCAGTTAATGAATCAATTTGCTGTTGTTTTTGGTTGATTTGATTGTTTAATTCAGGCACTTTATCGGCCTGTTTTTTTAATGAATCCACTTGATTTTGTAAGTCATTTTTATCTTGTGTTAATTGACCGATAGTTTGTTGAGCACTACTTAATTCATGTTTTAAAGTGTTTGTGTTTTGGTTATACACTTGATCGATATCATCGTTTAAAGTTTTTTGCTTTTCTCTTAAGGCTTGTTTTGCACTATTTAAGTTGTTTTGTGCAGACTCTAATTGGCTATCAGTATTGTTTAAAGCGGTTTGAACTTGATGTATTTTTTGAGAAACATTTTGGATTTGTGCTTGAGCTTGAGTAATAGCTTGATTAGCTTGTTGTAATTTAGTTTTAGCTTGTTGAATTTGCTCTGGGCTTGAAGCAGGACTAGACAATGTTTTTTGAGCTTCAGCTTTAGTTTGGTAAGCTTGACCTAATGCGTTTTGAGCTTGACTCAATTGTTTATTAGCTTCACTTAACTCGCCTAATTGTTGAGCTTTGGTATTGACTAAATTTTTTACTACCTGGGTTTGTTGTACAACTTGTTCGGCAGCTGATTTGACACCTCGTTGAGCATTAGCAATTGTTATATTTTGAGAAATATTGTCTTGATTAGATAATTTATCTACCAGACCTTGAGTATTGTTAATTGCATTAGTTAAATTTTGTACTACTTGTTGAGTCACTTTTTGTTCAGAAGAATTTGCTGCCGCATTCGCTTGACTTGCTTGTGCATTCGCTTGACTCGTTACAGAAGCGTTAGTATTATTTGCAGAACCTTCGGTATTTTGTAGTCTAACTTGAGCTTGATTTAAATTGTTTTGTGCAGCTTGTAATTGTTGAACTAATGGTGCGATAGCGTCAGTAGTTGCTTTTACTTGATTTTGAGCTTGTACTACTGCTTGGTTCGCTTTATCTACTGTAGCAACAGCACTAGTAATTTGTTTATTAGCATTATCAATTGCTTGTTGAGCAGCTTGTTTTGTTTCAGGACTATTTGCGTCTAACATTTGTTGTTCAGCCTGAGCTTTTGCTTTATATGCATTAGCTAATGTTTGTTGAGCTGAACTTAATGTGTCTGCATCAGTTTTTAAAGTGTTTAAAGCTTGTTGTTTGTTATTATAAGCCTCTTGTAATTGATTAGCTACATTAGAAACCTTTTTAGCTTTTTGGATAATGTCATTTTCTTGAGCCTTAATACCAGAATCATTTTCATGTTGTGTTGATTCTGTCATACTTTGTACTAAAGAGTTAGCCGTTTGTTTAACTTGACCCATACTAGCACTTGAATTTTGTGCAGCGTTAGCTTGAGTTTGATCTTGTTGAGCTTTATTTTCATCAGCGTTAGCTTGACTTGCTTGCGCGTTAGCTTTAGCAGTATTTGCTAAACCAGAGTTTACTTCAGCTTGGGCTTTATTGTTTTGTGCTGTTTGTTGCTCTAAGTGTTTAATTTGGTCACTTGAAGCTTGTGTTTGAGCTGTAATAACTTTGTTTAACTCTTTTTGAGCGTTTTGTAATTGCGTTTGAGAATTATTTAAACTATTTTGTGCAGTTTTTAATTGTTCATTTGTTTGATCAACGGCTGCTTGTTTTTCTTTAACATTTTGAGCAGCTTGAGAAACAGCAGCTTGTTGTTTTGCAATATTACTATCAGCAGTTTTAATTGCTTGTTGAGCTTGTTGAATTTATTCTTGACTTGAATCAGGATTTGCTAAAACTTTTTGAGCTTCAGCTTTAGCTTCATAAGCTTGACCCAATGATTTTTGAGCGGCGCTTAATTGTTTATTAGCATCACTTAAACTGCCTAATTTTTCAGCTTTAGTGTTTTCTAAACCTTGAACTGTTTGAGCTTGACTCACTACAGTTTGAGCTGCTGTTTTCACAGTGTTTTGAGCACTAGCTACTTTTGAATCATTAGAAATATTGTCAGGATTACTTAATTGAGTAACTAATCCTTGGTTATTACTAATTGTGTTTTCTAAACTTTGAACTTCGGCTTGAGCTTGTGTTTGTTGTGCTTTATTTTCATCAGCGTTAGCTTGACTTGCTTGAGCGTTAGCTTTAGCAGTATTTGCTAAACCAGAGTTCACTTCAGCTTGAGATTTATTATTATCTTGACCTTGAGCATTAGCTTGGACTTGTTTTAAAGTATTTTGTGCATCAGTTAAACCAGTTTGAGCCGATTGTAAACTTTGAACTAATGGAGCAATGGCTGCAGTTGTTTGTTTAACTCTATCTTGAGCTTGAACAACATCATTATTAGCATTATTAACTTCATTTACAGCTTGTTTAATCTTTTCATTAGCACCAGCAATAGCTTGTTCAGCACTAGATTTTTGTTCAGTAGATGTTGCATCTAATAATTGTTTTTCAGCGTTAGCTTTATCTGTATAAGCGTTAGCTAACGTTTGTTGAGCCGAACTTAAAGTATGTGCAGCATTAGCTAAGTTATCTAAAGCATTCTTCTTATCATTGTAAGCTGCTTGTAATTTTTGAGCAGCAGTTGCAACTTCACCAGCTTTTGTAGCCACAGTTTGTTCTTGAATTTGAACTTTAGCGTTTTGTTCAGTACTTGTGGCTTGAGTCATGCTGTCTTTTAAAGCATTAGCAGCTTGTTGTACTTGAGCCATGCTGTCGCTTGCATTTTGTGCAGCAGTTGCTTGAACTGTTGCTGATGAGTTTAATGCATCAGCTTGAGCTTTATCACTTAAAGCTGAGTTTGCATTGCTTTCAGCTTGGGCTTTATTGTTTTGTGCGGTTTGTTGTTCTAAGTGCTTAATTTGGTCGCTTGAAGCTTGTGTTTGAGCTGTAATAACTTTGTTTAACGCTTTTTGAGCGTCTTGTAATTGAGTTTGAGAATTGTTTAAACCGTCTTTTGCTGTTTGTAATTGTTCATTAGTTTGATCAACAGCAGCTTGTTTTTCTTTAACATTGTGAGCAGCTTGAGAAACATCAGCTTGTTGTTTTGCAATATCACTATCAGCAGTTTTAATTGCTTCTTGTGCTTTCGAGATTGCATCTTGACTTGAAGCAGGATTTGCTAAGACCTTTTGAGCGTCAGCTTTAGCTTGATAAGCTTCTCCTAATGCTTTTTGAGCAGCACTTAATTGTTTATTAGCATCACTCAACTCGCCTAATTGTTGTGCTTTAGTATTTTCTAAATCTTTAACAGCTTGAGCTTGGTTAATGACTGCTTGAGCTTTTTCTTTAACAGTGTTTTGTGCACTAGCTACATCAGCATTTTTAGAAACGTTTGCAGGATTACTTAATTGGTCAACTAATCCTTGGTTGTTACTAATTGTGTTTTCTAAACTTTGAGCGTCAGCTTGGGCTTGTGTTTGTTGAGCTTTATTTTCATCAGCATTGGCTTGACTTGCTTGCGCGTTAGCTTTAGAAGTATTTGCTAAACCAGAGTTCACTTCGGCTTGAGCTTTATTATTATCTTGTCCTTGAGCATTATCTTGGACTTGTTTTAAAGTATTTTGTGCATCAGTTAAACCAGTTTGAGCTGATTGTAAACTTTGAACTAATGGTGCGATGGCATCAGTAGTTGCTTTTACTTGATTTTGAGCTTGTACTACTGCTTTGTTTGCATTATCTACCGCTGTTACAGCACTATTAATGTCTTGGTTTGTTTTATCAAGAGCTTGTTGAGCAGCTTGTTTTGTTTCAGTACTGTTTGCGTCTAACATTTGTTGTTCAGCTTGAGCTTTCGCTTTATAAGCATCAGCTAAAGTTTGTTGTGCCGAACTTAATGTGTCTGCATCAGTTTTTAACGTGTTTAAAGCCTGTTGTTTATTAGTATAAGCTTCTTGTAATTTTTGAGCAGCAGTAGAAACATCTTGAGCTTTTGTGGCAACAACTTGTTCTTGAGTTTTAATTTGTTTATTTGTTTCGCCACTTGCTGATTGAGTCATTGTTTGATTTAATGTATCAGCAGCTTGTTTAACTTGACCCATACTAGCACTTGAATTTTGTGCAGCGTTAGCTTGAGCTTGAGCCGCTTGACTTAAGGCTTCAGCTTGAGATTTATCACTTAAAGCTGAGTTTGCATTACTTTCAGCTTGGGCTTTATTGTTTTGTGCTGTTTGTTGTTCTAAGTGTTTAATTTGGTCACTTGAAGCTTGTGTTTGAGCTGTAATAACTTTGTTTAGCTCTTTTTGAGAGTCTTGTAATTGAGTTTGAGAATCATTTAAGCTATTTTGTTCAGTTTGTAATTGTTTATTTGTTTGATCAACAGCAGCTTGTTTTTCTTTAACATTTTGAGCAGCTGTTTTAACAGCAGCTTGTTGTTTTTCGATATTACTATCAGCAGTTTTAATAGTTTGCTGTGCTTTACTAATTTCGTCTTGACTTGAAGCAGGATTTGCTAAGACTTTTTGAGCTTCAGCTTTAGCTTCATAAGCTTCTCCTAATGCATTTTGAGCATAGCTTAATTGTTTATTAGCTTCACTTAAACTACCCAATTGTTGTTCTTTAGTATTTTCTAAATCTTTAACGGCTTGAGCTTGGTTAATGACTGTTTGAGCTTTTTCTTTAACAGTATTTTGTGCACTAGCTACATCAGCATTTTTAGAAACGTTTGCAGGATTACTTAATTGAGCAACCAATCCTTGATTGTTACTAATTGTGTTTTCTAAGCTTTGAACTTCGGCTTGAGCTTGAGCTTGTTGTGCTTTATTTTCATCAGCATTGGCTTGACTTGCTTGTGAGTTAGCTTTAGCAGTATTTGCTAAACCAGAGTTTACTTCAGCTTGGGCTTTATTATTATCTTGGCCTTGAGCATTAGCTTGGACTTGTTTTAAAGTATTTTGCGCATCAGTTAAACCACTTTGAGCCGATTGTAAACTTTGAACTAATGGAGCAATGGCATCAGTAGTTGCTTTTACTTGATTTTGAGCTTGTACTACTGCTTTGTTTGCATTATCTACCGCTGTTACAGCACTATTAATGTCTTGGTTTGCTTTATCAAGAGCTTGTTGAGCAGCTTGTTTTGTTTCAGGACTGTTTGCATCTAACATTTGTTGTTCAGCTTGAGCTTTTGCTTTATAAGCATCAGCTAAAGTTTGTTGAGCTGAACTTAATGTATCTGCATCAGATTTTAAAGTGTTTAAAGCTTGTTGTTTATTAGTATAAGCTTCTTGTAATTTTTGAGCTGTATGAGAAACATCTTGCGCTTTTGTGGCAACAGCTTGTTCTTGAGTTTTAATTTGTTTATTTGTTTCACTGCTTGATGCTTGAGTCATTGTTTTATTTAATGCATCAGCAGCTTGTTTAATTTGACTCATACTAGCACTTGAATTTTGTGCAGCGTTAGCTTGAGCTTGAGCCGATTGACTTAAAGCTTCAGCTTGAGCTTTATCACTTAAAGCTGAGTTGGCATTACTTTCGGCTTGAGCTTTGTTGTTTTGTGCTGTTTGTTGTTCTAAGTGTTTAATTTGGTCACTTGAAGCTTGAGTTTGAGCTGTAATAACTTTGTTTAACGCTTTTTGAGCGTTTTGTAATTGAGTTTGAGAATCATTTAAACTATTTTGTGCAGTTTTTAATTGTTCATTTGTTTGATCAACAGCAGCTTGTTTTTCTTTAACATTGTGAGCAGCTTGAGAAACAGCAGCTTGTTGTTTTGCGATATTACTATCAGCAGTCTTAATTGTTTCTTGTGCTTTCGAGATTGCTTCTTGACTTGAAGCCGGATTTGCTAAGACTTTTTGAGCTTCAGCTTTAGCTTCATAAGCTTTACCTAATGCTTTTTGAGCGTCGCTTAATTGTTTATTGGCTTCACTTAACTCACCTAATTGTTGTGCTTTAGTGTTTTCTAAAGCTTTCACAGCTTGAGCTTGGTTAATGACTGCTTGAGCTTTGTCTTTAACACTATTTTGTGCACTAGCTACAGCTGTATTTTTAGAAACATTTGAAGGATTAATTAATTGGTCAACTAATCCTTGGTTATTACTAATTGTGTTTTCTAAACTTTGAACGTTAGCTTGAGCTTGTGTTTGTTGTGCTGTATTTTCATCAGCGTTAGCTTGACTGGCAACAGAATTAGCTGTAGCAGTTTGAGCTAAACTAGAGTTAAACCCACTTTGTTGCTCAGCATTTTTTTGATTTTGAACCTTGTTTTGGTTATTTTTCAATTCTGTTTGAGCTTGGTTTAAGTTATCTGATAAACCTTGAATAATTTGTGTTACGGTATTTACTTTCTGTTGAGCCGCAATTACTTGTTCGTTAGCAGAATTAACCGCATCAACATCTTGTTGAATAGCTTGATTTGCTGTATCGATTGCAGATTGAGCTTGGGTTTGAGCATCAGCAGAAGTTGCATTTAACATCTGTTGTTCGGCGCTAGCTTTAGTTTGGTACGCTTGAGCTAAAGTTTTTTGAGCCTCGCTTAAATTGTGAGCTTTCTCTTTTAAATTAGTCAATGCATCTTCTTTATTTTTATAAGCTGCATGTAATTTTTGTGCAGCAGTTGCAACGTTTTGAGCATTTTGAGCAATTAACTGATTTTGCGTTTGTGTCGTTTGATCAGTTGCGTGTTCTGCAGCAGTTTCCATTTGATGCTGTAATGTTTGTGCTGCTTCTTGAATCGTTTGAGTGCTGTCAGCTAACACACGAGCTGCTGAAGCCTGAATATTAGCTGTTTGACTTAAAGCTTGAGTTTGTGCAGCGTCACTTAACGCAGTATTCGCGTTAACATCAGCAGTCGCTTTATCTGCTGTTGCCCGAGTTCTTTTTAAGTCTTTTAAGTCGTTGTTTAAAGATTCAATCTTAGCGGCCTGTTGCTTTAATTGATTAATCTTATTTGTTAATTCTTCTTGTAATTTTTTAATTTGGGCTTTTAAACCAGGAATTTGACTTTGTGAGTCAGATAGCTCTTGTTTTAATTGCCTAACTTTATCTTCTAATTGTTTGATTTGGTTGTCGTTTTTTTGAATAATAATTTTTAAAACGTTTTGGTCGTGGTTTAAACCATTGATTTCGTTCTTTTGTTCTTCAATGATTTTTAATAAATGATTAATTTCGTTAATTTTGTCGGTTAGTTTATTATGTAAAATGACAATTTGACCATTTTTATCACCTATGGCACTTTTTAATTCTTTAATAATGTCATTTTTAGAGTCAGTGATGGTTTGGATTTTTTGGGTATCTTTTCCTCTGACGGAATAATAAACAATTGGTGCCACAACACCAGTAGTAATTACTGTAGCTGCAGCTACAGATAAAACTTTTTGGGTTGTTTTTTTCATAATTTTGCAAATTCACTTTCTTAATTTTTCATCAATATTTGGGTGAATTTTTGTGTAATTTTGGAGTAAAAAAAATCACCCTATATCTTTCATTATAGCTTTATTTAAAAACTGAGTCAAAAAGCAGAAACAGAATAAAATAGGAAAATGTCCATATTAATTTAAACCAATTTAAAAACTATTTTATATATATTAATATATATAAAATAAATTTATAATGTGAATGAATTAATGACTAACCAAAAGATGTCATTTTAAATTTTAAAAGACTGATATTTCTTGGTTCGATTTCATAAAAATAGACTAATTTTTGTGTAATTTGATATATAAAAAAATCTCACCTTTTTGGTGAGACTTCTTAACGAATTAAATCAAATTGTTTCATTAATAAAAAGAGCTGAGTTAGTCCACTAACATTATCTTGGTTAGGTTGAAAATTATTTTGTTCATATTTCAATAACCGAGCAATTAAATTATCGCTAGATGCTCTTGTAAAAATAGGTGTGAAAATTCCCACGTTACCAGAAACATAAGCACCTCAGTAAATACCGACAATTTGGCCACGGTCATTCAAGACCATAGATCCAGATGAACCGGAACCTAAGTTGGATCCTGGTGCTAAGTAGTTTTCTTCATCATTATAAGGGTTTGTAAACATTTGTCCGTGTCAAGTGTAATCAATTGTATGTCTTTGAATGTTCCCGTACGAAGGTTGTGCATCACTAAATTTAGCTGTTTTAAAAGTAACATAGTTCATCATACCGATAGAAACCCCAGGATAGCCGGATACATATAATTGTTCTTTACTGTTAATTTGGTCAGAAAAAATAAAATGGTTTCAGAAGTAGTGTTCTTCTTGTAAAGATAACCGTTTCGTTTTAATGTTTTCTAAATATGCAATTAATGCCTGCACCCTTTGAATATAAGTTTTAGGGCGGTCTTGAACTTGTTTTGAATCTAACGGTGTGACTCAAAACATTTCTAGTAAGTGAATTCAAGAGTAATATAAACTATTTTTTAAATTGTCGTCTGCTGCAATTAATGATAATGCAGGATTAGAAATATTAGCATTTAAACGGCTTTTATTAAATTCCACTCATTTTAATAATTTTATTGGATTAAAAGTAGATTTTAAAATTG
The DNA here is from genome assembly GCF_040369755.1 of Ureaplasma ceti. NCBI lineage: Bacteria > Bacillati > Mycoplasmatota > Mycoplasmoidales > Mycoplasmoidaceae > Ureaplasma > Ureaplasma ceti. Next base: position 137,523 of record NZ_BAABQM010000001.1, read on the forward strand.
CAAAATCTTCACCACGAGTATCAGCATTATACTCAGCATGTGTTTGCGTTTCTAATTGGTAATTTTGATTAATATACCCTTGTCTAATAACTTCTGCACCACTAGTAATTGAAAAGTTAGCGTATTTAAAGGGTGCTTTATTAAATTGTGGCGGAGTGCCATTATAGTTATAAATACCTAGGGGTACAATTTTATCAGCCTTATTAGTTACATTTACATTTGGTAGTTCAAATCAATATTCTGATGGTAACATCAAATCATTTGCATAACTACTTAAAATTTGCGTAGTAGAAATTGGTAGTTTTGTATTAGTACTAGTTCTTTCTCCTAATGGATTAGAAATGTAGGCTGTAAAACTTTTAACAGTATCTTTGTTAACTGGCAGTTGTAGACTTAATGTTTTTCCAGATGGGCGTTCACCAATTACACCGTGCGAAATGTAATTTTCGAATAATGGGTATTTGACTGTCACAGTTAAATTAACAACGTGAATATTTGTGGCCAAATAATAAGTGACTAAGTTTCTTAAACTATCTGTATGAGTTTGATAATCTACCAATCAAGCAGTGCCGGTATCCGCTTCATATAGTTGAATATTATCTGATGGATATTCAGAAATATAGTAATGGGGCGGTGTAAGACTTAAATTCATCGAATTTAAATAATCTCTTAAATTGTTATCCATGTGTAAACAAAAATTTTGGTAGTATTGAGCATTTAATTTTGCGCTTAATAACAATGAAACAGAGTTAGCGTTGGCATACTCTTGAACCGGATTAGTAATTTTGTCAGTCGCAACATTTGGTACATGTAAAATTCGGTTACGGTTTTGGATTGCAAATTTGGCAGCAATCGGAGCCACAACTAAAGTAGTTAGAATAGATACTCCTAACCCTAACATTATTCATTTCAAAATAGACTGTTTTTTGTTTGTTTGTTCTTTTGACATAGTAATTTATTCTAATAAAATAGAACTTAAAATTCAATCTTAGACCTCTAAAATCAGAAAAGCTAAGAAAATCCATTTTAAGTTCTTAGTGGATGTAAATAAGAAATATTTCTAGAAGTTTTTTTAAGTCATAAATTGACAGTGTTTGGAGTTACTTCAAACTTCTACTTATATTTTATCAAGAAATAAAGTCATCATAACATAACTCCGAAAACAGTGTGTCACACATTAAATCAACTTAGTCAAACTATATATAATGTCATTTTTCTTTTTCATTAAAATTTACATTCAAACTTCTAACCTATATTTAACTCATAATAATCTTTTTCTTTTTGCCATATAATTATTGACAAAAAGAAAAGGAAAAACATAATATGGAAATTAATCGTGAAAAAGCCATGGATCTTTGAAAAGAAAGATATGGCGATAAAAAAGAAATTAAGGACTTTAGTGGTCGAACTATTCTTAAAGGTTCATACGGACAAACAGGATCAAAATATGGTTGAAATATTGACCACATCTTACCTAAAGCTCATGGCGGCACTAATAAAAAAGGCAACCTAATCATTTGCCACATTGAAACTAATGCAGAAAAGGGTGATAGTTATCCAAATTTTGTGGCCAATGATTCTAACTGACAAATCGTAAATAGTAATGGACAATACAAAATAATTAAACAAAACTCTTCTGAAATTAATTGAGAAGAATGAAACTATTTTCAACCCACAAAATCTATTAAAAAAATGCTAAGTATCTACAATACTGATAAAAGTAACAATAAAAACAGATGGTGTGGAGCGTGCAGAATTACGTATTCTTTAAAAAACAACAAAGAAGATTTTTTGTATCCAAAATATTTCGAAGATTTATTAAATACTTCAGACCAACAAACCATGTTTGTTGATGAAGAAAATTCTAAAATAATTCATTTATTATCGTGAAATAATTTAGATACTAAAGATAAAATTTCTGATATTTTAGAAAACTTGGTCGTTTTGAACACATATTTAAGTAATTTACAAGATGGTTGAAAAGATTTAGAATCTTTTCAAATTCTTTTTACTGTTCAAGATTTTAAACATGATTATGGTTCAGGTGTATTGAGCTACGAGTTATTAGACTTTGAAAATAAAAATTATTGAGCACATAATTACAGTGATTATCCGTTAATGATTAATTATTTAGTAAAAATTAATATTCCTAAAGCAGAACAAAAATGAGCGGAGTTAATAAGCCAATCTAAATATTACGATAACGACGATGAATGATACGAATATGATGTAATCAAAACACAACTAGATAATAATCTAAAAAATTATTTTAAAGATTAGCAGGAAAAATCCTACTAGATTCAATCTAGCAGGATTTTTATGTTTTATTGAATTATTTTTGAGGAGTCATTAAACTAGTTAGTTGTGTAATGTTACCAAAATTATAACTATTTTTACCCGTAGGTTGGATTGGTATACCAGCTAAAGCGTTAGCATCTAATAAAGTGCTACCAGCACTATTTAAGGCGATATCAGCACCATATAAAATGCTAAAGTTATTAGTTAAGAAACTAGTAATGTTACTTTGGTCGTTGCGATTACCTCAGTTTTGTACAGATGCACCATAAACGTGTAATGGTACTGCGTGTAAATTATGGTTAGCTACCGTTAGTTGACCCCAAACATTATTTGGTAATTGTAGTTCAGTTTTTTTGTCTGAACCCGGTTTAGTAACCTGAATTTGTTGAGTTAAAGCGGTAGAATAAGTGATATTTTGATCACTTTGAATAACGTGAGTTTTAGGAAAAGTTTTTTCTAAATTAAGGAAGCTATCATTGGTTTTATTTTGCAAGAAGCTTGGCATTAATTTAATCTTGTACGAGTTATTAATGTGGTTAGATTTTTGTACTAATAATTGCTCATTTATTAAATTAGAATAAGTCAATTCGTTAGTCGCTTTAAAAGCATTAGGAGTTAAGAACGGATGAACTTCATTATTAGAGACCAATAAACTAGGAGTGAACACTAAATCATAAATGTGGTAGTGGTTGTTTAACACTTGTTGAGCAATCACTTTTTTATTAGCATCAGCAATTTGGAACACTAAACTAGTATCTCAGTCATAACTCAATTTACCTTGAGTTTCTTGAACATTGCTGATATTAGAAACTACAAACTGTCTGAAGTAATCTTGAGATAATTGGTGAGGATCAGTATCAATGTTTCAATGAGTTCACTGTGAAGTAATCCCGTATTGGTTTTCTAATTGGTACTGGTAGTGAATGTTAGCTTCTAAATCTTGTTTATAATCGTTCAACGTGTATTTTTTTACTTGTTGTGTTCAATAATTTAGAGCTTCTGCAGTAGTTCAAGTTGTAGTATGCGTTTGAGGATTAATGGAAACAGGGTTGTCGTGGTCTAAATTATAGAAAGTGGTTGTATGTGGTAATTCTGATGGTAATTCTGCAATACCGTCAGTTAATTGTAAACCACTCAATAAATGACCATTAGTAACTACTGGAATTTGCTTCTCAGACGGGTGTGCTTTAGGTGAATTGTCGCCTGGGTGCGTTTCAGGAGTTACTGTTGAGGGTTGGTGAGTGTCAGTTGGAGTGTGAGTTTTTTTACTATCACTCTGAGTAGCACTGCTACATGACGTTAAAATTGGCGTCACTACAGTCGCTAAACCTAACAGTCCAAAAACTGATACTAGCGTTCATTTTAGTTTTTTCTTCATGCGGTTCCTTTAATTTTTCATATATTTGTTGGTTATGAAATAACCAACCTGATCACTAACCGTGATATCTCCTTGTGCTTTCGTATGAGGGTTAGAAAAAACAAGACTCTCAGCGTAATCAGTATTGTTATTTTATTGAATTTTTTACAAAATTTCTTGAAGAAAGTAGAAGAGAGTAATAAATATTTTTCTAAAGTTATACCAGGTGAAACTATGTGTATGACAAAGTCGATTGGTAACCATAAACTCTCATCTATTATTAACCAGTAGTTTCTGGTTATTTTCATTAGACTGTATAAAAACCTTCGCAATCACATCTAGACTGCAAAGGTTTTTGTTTATTTAAAAAAGGTTAAACGAATTATTTATTAAAACCGTAAATGTCTAAGTGAGCGTAAGCAACGTTTACTCCTTCACCCACTTGGAACGTTAAGCCAATTTTGCCTTGTTGTGGATCAAAATTAATTTCGTTGTCGATGGCGCTAATTGTTTGGTTTACCATTTTAGTGATTTGTGTCACAACTGGTTTTAATTCTTTATTGGCCATTCAAGCTTCAAACATATTACCGTTTTCGTATTGCACTAATTTTTGGTTTAAGTAAGTGCTAAAACTTTGTACTCAAGCTTCTTTAGCTTGAATTTCGTGAGGAATGTTTACGTATTTAGTACCCTTAACGCTTAAATGCAATACATCAAACATAGCTGTAATGCAGTTTGCTAATTGTTGGTTAGCTTCTTTTACACTAACTTTGTTGAAACCATCCATTGTAATGGTTGCGTGTGCAGCAGTTTCACCTGAACCTAAACTAATTGGGAAAGTTACTGTTCCAGTTTTAGTATTAATCACTGCATCATGGTTTAAAGCTTGCATAATTGTATTAAATTCGTTGCTTGCTTCAGAATAGTAGTGTAAACCGTGACTAATACCATTCATCGCTAAATTCATGAAACTTAACATTGCGCCTGCTTCAGGATAAGCTGTTAATAACGCTTTAACAGCGGTTTTTACAAATGTATTATTTAACGGAGATTTGGGTCCAGTCATGTAATCGTAGTATTCTAATACTTTACCCATGTCTTCAACAAAGTAGTTGTTCTTCACAACTTCTTTGTTATCAAATTCTTTAATTAAAGTTAATACAGTACCTAAATCTGCTAATTTTGTATGAGAAACATTTAGTAAGTCTAATCTATTAATTACACTAGCAAAATCATTTAATAAATATTGGTTCTTTTGTTGTTGACTTAACACGTGATTAGTTAAGCTAAAGAATTTTAACGGAATAATAATGGTTTTGTTGTCGTGGTTTACTTGTCATGGTAAAGTTCATACTTGACTTGTTCGATCGTATGAAGCGTTTTGAACTGATTTTTGTAAATCTTTAAAGAAAGTTACTAAACTCTTTAATTGGTTTACAAGATGTTGTGCTTCAGCTTTTGTTGCTCGAGCAATAACGTGACCATCGTGTTTTAAACCAGCAACACTGTTTAAACCTAAATTCGTTAAAATACTGTTTACTGAAGTTCTTAATTGTTCAATTGTTTTGTGTGCATCAGCTGGAGCGTGTTGTGCAAAGTTTACAGTTGCAGCTTCAGCAGATTTTAATAATTCAGCTGTTTGTTGACTCATTCTATTTAATTCATGGGCCATACTTGTTTTAGCGTGTTCAAATTCAGTCGGTGCTTGTTTGAATCATTGTTGGAATTCATGTTCTACATGATTAAATGAGTTTTTTAAAGCAACACTTTTAATAGCAATTTCTTGTTGTAATTTATGGAAGTGTTGTTTCATTGTTGTTGCAGTTTTATCAAAATCATGGTGCACTTCACTAGTAAAGTGGTGTCATTCACTCTTTACATGATTAAAGAAACCGCCAAATGAGAAGAAATCAGCTGGTTGAGCCATTCTTAATCAGTTACTGTCTTGTTGTACTTTAGCTTGTACGTGGTTAGTTTGTGTACAAACTACAGATGGTACTACAATCGCTGTAGCTGTTAACGCTACACCAAGCGCAGCAAAACTAATTTTTAAATTTTTGCTTAATTGTTTCATCGCGAAAATGTCCTAATGAGAAGAAATAAAAATAATCATATATTATTCTAAAACTGTTCATACTTTCTAATAAACATTTTTTAAGAAATATCTAATTTTTTATCTTTAAATAGCTAATATTACGTAACAGATTAGATAAATTTAGTTAACTAATTTTTAAAATTAGTAATTACAGGATTTTATTAAAATGGAATTAAAATATAGGTGTCAATTTTAAAAAAGGAGTAAATATGATGAAACCTAACATTAATATTGGTTTAGATATTGGAACCACTTCTGTTGGTTGAGCCATCGTAGACGAAGATGGTTACACATTAGACTTAGGCTCAAGATTATTTGATGATATTGCCAATCCTAGCGATGGTAAATTAGCTTCTGGTAACAGAAGAGAACACAGGGCGCACAGAAGACTTATTTGAAGACAGCAATTAAGAAAAGCTGACACTCTAAAACTGATGAAAAAATACAGAATTTTAGCATCGGATAAAAAAGAGGATTTTATTCAACTAATTAACACCGCTTATATTGGTCGCGAACAAGAACACATTTTGGATGTAAAAATTAGAGGCTTAATTGAAGGCAATCTAAGCAATATGGAAATTGCAAGATGTTTATACCACTATTTACACAATAGAGGTTATTTCTATGAAAATATCGAACCTAATAAAAAAATAAAACCAAATACAGACGAAAGATTTCCATCTATCCAATTACAAGAATTTAATAATAAATATGAATTTTATAAAAATTCAGAAAAAACTAAAAGTTTTTCGCATAAGCAGTGATTAAAAGAAGTTGAACACTTTTTAGAAAAAAACCATTTGAACGATAATTTTAAAAAAGAATATCTAATGCTATTTAATAGAATAAGATCGTTTAAAGATGGTCCAGGAAATGAACAAACGCCTACTAAGTGAGGGAGATTTGATCCTTTGTTCAAAAACGAACAAGGCGAATTTCCTAAAACTGTTTGAGAAAAAACAATTGGTAAATGTTCTGTTTATTCTAATGAATATAGAGCTGGTCAAAAATCACCAGTTGCAGAACTATTCAATTTAATTAATGATTTGAATAATTTAACCATTCGCTCTTCTGAATATCCAGAAAAAAATAAATTATCAGAAAAAGACAAACGTTATTTGTTAAATGAAGCTTTTAAAAATTTCAAAGGTAAAGATGATGAAAAAAACATTGACTTAAAAAAAATAGCTAATGTATTACAAGTCAATGAACAAGATATTTCAGGTGGTAGAGTTAATTTTGATAATGATGAATTTTTATTTACTAAATTAGATAACTTCAACGCTATCCTTAGCTTTATTAAAGATAATAATTTATATAAAGATATCGATAATTCTGATTATTTTAATCCTGTTTTAAGACAACATGTTTCTAATATTTACGAAATTGTAAGATTTGAATATTTTGATAAAGAAAATTGTAAAAAAGAAATAAAAAAATTTATAAAAACAGAAGTAACAGAAAAAAGTTTAGACACTTTAATTAAACAATTAAAAAACGAAATAAATAAAACACACGGATTATCAATTAAAGCTATGAATGAATTTATTGATAATTCCGGTATTCGTAATAACATTAATTCTTCTGAATATTTTTATACTAAAAATAAAACAAACTTAACAAATAACCCTGAATTACATAAAAATTCTAAATATTTACCAGAAAATTTATTTAGTAATGAAATAATATCACCAACAGCTAAAAGAGCATTAATTCAATCATTAAAAGTATTAAATACAATTATAAAAAAATATGGAAAAGAATATAATTTATCACACATTACTATAGAAATGGCTAGAGGAAGAAACTCTTACGAAGAAACACAAATTACAAATAGTAATAAAAGTAAATTAGAAGACATAATCAAAAATAACAAAAAAATATCAAACAATGAGCTTGAAGAAGAATTTAATCGTTTAAATAGTAAAGATAAATTAAAAATTAAATTGTGATACGATCAAGACAGACGTGACATTTATACAGGTGAATATATTGATTATGATGTCCTCGTAGGAGACAGAGCAGCATATGATGTAGATCATATATTACCCTTATCTAAATCGGGGGATGATTCATTTAATAATAAAGCTCTAACTAGTAAAGAAAATAACTCAATAAAAGGTGATCGAATGCCTTATGACTGATTAACAGGAGAACAATGATTAGAATTTAAATCTAGAGTTGAAGATTTATCAAACCGTAAAAACAAAGAAAAAAAATCTACAATTTCTGAAGAAAAGAAAAAACGTTTATTAAATACAGAGCCTATAAATACGTTAGGATTTATTGGTAGAAATTTATCTGATACTAGATATGCTACAACCTTAGTGTTAAATACTTTACAAGAATTCTTTAATGTGAAAGAACATAAAGAGTTTTATCCTAATGTCGTTGTAAATGTTATTAAGGGGCAATTGACCAATTATACAAGATGTAATATTTTAAATAAAATTGATAAATCGAATAATTTTATCAAAGATCGTGATGAATATCAACATCACGCTATCGACGCTGCTATAATCGCTTTTTTGGGTTCTAATCATAATATTCAAAGAATTCTATCTAAAAAATTATTCTCAGAAAAAATCAATAAAACAAAATACACAAATATAAATTCAGAAGAAAATGATATTTCTGAAAAAGATAATATATTAGAAATGCTAGTAAACTTTTCTAAGTTTGAAAACTTAAAACAATTTAAGGATAGTCTAACAAATAAAATTACATCAAAAGAGATAAAATTTTCTAGACCTATAACATTAAAAGATAATATGACATTTTCTGATGAAACAATTTATTCAGTGAGCAAAAATACAGACGATGAATACTATACGGTTTATGCAAAACGAATTAACTTACTGCAAGCCAAAAATAATCAGTTGCTGCCGTTCTTTAGACCTTCATCAGATAAAGATATAAAAAAATTAGAAAAATTATCAATTTATCAAAACGGAAACAATAATACATTTAATGAATTAAGAGAAATTTTTAATTTTTATTATGATTTAGATAAAACAACTAATTGTTTCATTCAATACATGAGAGAACATTTTAGCGAAAAATTTAAGTTAGATTCAGAAAAAAAATATAATCCAAAATTTATTATTCTTCCTAGTGGAACAAGAATTTCTAAATTAAAAAATATAGACACTAAAAAGAAACCTAAACATGAAATTTTGTTCCTAAATAATGGGAACCAAAAGTCTTGCAGAGCATCATTAACTGCATTGAACTATCGCGTTTATCAAGATAACAATTCAAAGATTGTTTTAGTACCAATCAACATTTACTTATTAAAAAATGATAAAGGTAAATTATCTATTGATATTTCCAAACTAAACGAGTTATTAGATAAATTTAAAGTTATAAATAAAAATAAATTCATTGTTTTAAATAAAGGTTTTAAACTAAGAAATTTAGAAAATAATATTTTATTTTACGTTTCTGGCGGTACTAAACAATCATTAGAATTAAAATGTTTGGATAAATCTAATAAATCTTACGGATACAGAGATCAAATCCAAATATCTATTTCTACAATTATAAAAAATTATGCACTAGTAGAAATGGATACATTGGGAAATATTTATAAAGAAACTAAGTTAATAGATTTTTTAAATGATAACTAATAATATTGAAAAATATTATTGTATAATATATGTGGATATGAACTTTGACCTTCATATCTAGACTACATAAAAATGATACTAGGTCAAAAAAAGGCTTTATGCCTAAAATGCCTCATTGCATAGCGATGAGGATTTTTTACGCCATTAAATAAACGAGGTAAATATGGGTTGAAAAATTGTTGAAATAGAAAATGGTGAAAGTTTGCATCTTTTTTTTAAACAATCTTTTAATTAAAACAGAAACTAATAAAATCAGAATTCCAATTAGTGATATTGATGTTTTATTAGTCAATAATTACAAATGTACAATTACGTCACAATTAATTAATAAACTTACTGAAAATAATATTTTAATCATCTTTTGTAATAATTCTTATGAGCCCGCCAGTATTTGTCTTCCTATTTCGGGAAATTATAATTCATTGAAAATTTTTCAAGAACAATTAAATTGGCGTTCTAATTATAAAGGATATTGATGAAAACAAATAATTAAAGCAAAAATTAATAATCAAGCCAATTTTCTTAGAAACGTTTTGAATAAAGAAGAAGCATTTTGAGAATTAGTTAATTTAATGAATAATGTCACAGAATTCGATGTAACCAACCGTGAAGGACATGCTGCCAAAATATATTGACATAATGTTTATGGAATTAATTTCAAAAGACATGAAGAAGATTATGTAAACTCTTTACTAAATTATGGATATACAGTATTACGTGGTTACTTTACACGTTCTATTATTAAAAAAGGTTTAGATCCGCGTATTTCGTTATTTCATAAATCGTTTGATAATTTCTTTGCGTTAGCTAGCGATCTAATGGAACCGTTTAGAATTATTGTTGATATTATTGTTTACAAACTATTTTTAAAAAATACAGAAAATTTCTATTTAGATAAACAAGAAATTATTGAATTTTTTAATTCTAAAATTAAATTAAACGGATTAGAGCATTACATCAATAATGCGATTGACAAATTTATTGATGCATTAATTAATCAAACCGAATTTCCTGAATTAAATTTTGATCAATTATATGAGTGTGTATAAACATATGAGAATTATTTTGTGCTTTGATTTATCAATGGAAACTAATGAAGAAAAACGTGAGTACGACAAATTCAGAAAAAATATTATGAAAAATGGTTACACCATGATGCAATTTTCTGTTTACGTAAAATGTATTAATTCTCAATCAAAATACGAACAAGAAGTAAATAAAATAAAAAAGTTTTTGCCAACTACTGGTAATGTAAGAATGTTTGCAATTACAGAAAAACAATACGATAATATGAAATTTCTATTAGGTTCTAAAACAAATGATGAAATCTATAATGATCAAAGAAGGTACGTAAAAATATAATGTTAAAAATTAAAACCCAGCATAAAATTTATGAAATGGAATTCGATGGTATTAAGGTGTTCTTTAATGCTTATCCAGAATTAACAAGAGAGTTATTAAACAATGAAACTAGTTTCATTATAGATAACCATGAATGAAAGAAACAAGACATAATTTATATTAATAACTTAACAACTTGATCAGAACTTTTAGTTTTTTCTAAAAATTCAAAATTAATGAATGATATTATCCAATTATTAGATGAATATCCATTAATCGACACGAATAATCAAGAATTGATATGCAATGTTATTAACAACAAATATCAAAAAGAGATATTAGAAACTAACGAAGGTGATGTTTATAAAATAGTGTCATTATTGTTTGAAACTAAAAATACCGGATTTATTAATAAATATGATTTTTTGTTCATTCTAGAGCACGACTTTTATATAACTAAAAAATTATTTATCATTGATAATTTTTTAGATTTAGAAGTACAAGATGTTATAAATAATCTCAATAAAAATAATTTTATTTTTATAACTGATAACTTTTTAAAAATTATTAAATCAATTGATGAACTAGAGTTAATTACTATAATTAATGAACAAGAATGTTTCGAATTTTCTGATAAAGATTCATTAATTGATTATTGAGAATTAAAGTCTTCAATAGTTTTAACTAATAATAAAATTTATGAATATAAAAAGGATTTATGATCATTAGAATCATTAAAATTTATTAGTGAAATGAAGAAAATTGCCGATTTTTCTAAAAAATAACGATTTTTTTCTTCATTTGACATTTTGCTCTAGTATCATTTTTATGTAGTCTAAAACATGACGGTACATTTAATTCCCAAGGTATCTATTTTGCTCTAGTATCATTTTTATGTAGTCTAAAACACTTATTGAAAAAACCATCTCCACTCGCTAATTTTGCTCTAGTATCATTTTTATGTAGTCTAAAACATATTATTTCTCTTTTCTGTTAAGAAAAGTATTTTGCTCTAGTATCATTTTTATGTAGTCTAAAACCTGGGGCTTATCATAACATTATTAGAGAGCATTTTGCTCTAGTATCATTTTTATGTAGTCTAAAACAAATAAAATATATAAAAATACTTTACTTATATTTTGCTCTAGTATCATTTTTATGTAGTCTAAAACAATGCCATCATTATTTAAAAAGACAATTGAATTTTGCTCTAGTATCATTTTTATGTAGTCTAAAACTTTGGTAGTAGTCCAAAATGTCTGTAAAGAGATCTTCTCATTTGAGAAAGGTTCTTTTATTTTATGATTAAATTAACGAACACATTATTAGAATCTCAATTTTTATAAAGGGAAACTAACAAAATGTTAAAAAAATTACAAATCCCATTACAGATTTGGGACAATTCTTAAATCAACATCTAATTGATGTGCAAGAAGAGTTTTTGAATATACAAAACTTAAAGAAGTAACTTACTCAAACAATGGTTACAAAGAAAGAATTCTTTATACATTGAATGGAATGTTAAAATTGAAAATTCCACAAATTCGTGGAGTTAAACAAATCAATTACATGTTAGATAAATGACAAACATACTGCGATGATTTTGAGCAGTTAGTTGCGTTATTAATTTTGAATTTTATTTCATGAGATGGTATCATAGAAATTGTCCATCAACATACAAGAATTTCTATCGGTCATTCTACGATTGATAGAATTAACAAGAAAGTTAAATCTGAATATTTATATAAGTTCAGATTTCCAATTACCGATGAATACCAATATGTTTTTGTAGATGCCTGTTATTACAAGTCAAACAATGATATAGCGATGAAACAAGAGGGGTTTTAAGTTGCAGACCTGAAGGAGAAAGTGTACGTCTATTTAAGAAGAAATCCTTTGATAAAGCGGTATTTACTGATATTGGTGTCGATAACAATGGCTACAAAAACTTTTAGGATTAAAAGCGTTAGGGTGTGAAGATACTAACGCTTGAACACATTTTTAACCAGTTTAAAAGATAGAGGATTGTCTAATCCATCAGTAATTATCTGTGATGATTTCTCTGGAATTAACAATATAATTCACACTGTTTATGAAGATGCTAAAATTCAAAAATGTGTAATTCATAAAGTTAGAAATGCTATGACTAGCGTGCTAGCCAAATACCGCAAAATTTTCTTAAAACAACTAAGAAAAATCTGTTGCTCAGATACTATAGCTGAGGCCGATTTTGCTTTTAATTCTTTAAAAGAAATGTTTGGCAAACAACTGCCATCTGCTGCCATGACTATTGAAAGATCGCTTGAAGAAATATTATTATTAACAATTCCAATAGAATTTAGAAGATTCATTTATATCAACAATATTTCAAAAAACTTTAACAGTGCTCTAAGAAAATACGTAAAAAAGAAAGCTCATTCCCGAACGAATGAACTTTCAATGCGACTATTAATGTGGCGGGTCTACGCATCACAAGGAAATGAAACCATCGCAAATTGTATTAATATATTTCCATTAATATTTTATAATTCAATTAACAAAAATGAGAAGAAACCTAAAACAGGTTTTGCTGTTTTACAAACATTTTGAACTACTATCAATAATTTTAATTTTTATTAATAAGTTAATGTGTTTTTACAGGTAAAAAGCCTTCATAATTGACTATGCAATTATGAAGGCAGTTTTATATATTAAGTGTTGCAATTATTATTTAAATTGAATAAAGAACTTGACTAAAGCAAGGAATTTTATAAGCTTTTGCAATATTTTACATTTATTAATAATTAATAAAGTTTAAATCCTCTTCTTAAAATAAATTCTTTGATTGTTTTTACTGCTTCAATTTTAGCTTTTCAGTTTGATATTTTTTCGTATTTACTTTTTTCAAAATAAATACAAGCTTTTTCAATATCAATAGTTTCTTTAATTTTGTCGAATCATTGGAATTCATTGATGTTAGATTCATTAACTCCTAATTTAATTAAATGATCCACTTGTTTAATATCACAACCAAACGCATCGAACAATTGATTAAGATAAGTGTTTTGTTTTTTTACTTTATAGTCGTTAATATAATCTATAAACGTTCAATTTTCCACGATTTTAGCTTCTCCAGTTTCAATATCATGAATGAAGATTTCTGCAATTTTTTGGTCTTCTTGAGATAATGTAGAAAAAGTTTTATGCAATAGTTCTTTGGTTTCACTAAAATCTTTTTCAGAACGTAAATCTTTTAAATATTTTTGGAAACGACTTTCCATGTATTTATTATCAATTTGACCAAGTTCATATTCTACTAAATGAATATCAATGTCATATGGTAATAGTTGTTCTTTTTCTTCATCAGATTTTTCATTATTACTGATGTCACACGCAATCTCTTGGTATCTTTGAATTAACGCAAAATATGTGTCTTCATTTAAATTACAAGATTTAAGTTCTATAGTACCATCTTCTAATTCTATGGTGTTATCACTATCTCATTCAAATCCTTGAATTTTGGCAGAATCTATGTATTCTTTTAATTTTTTAAACAGAGAGGCAAACTTACCTTTATCTGGTTCATCTTCTGGTAATTTTTCAAAGTTATCTACACCTGATGATCTAAATAAAGTTTCGATTTCTTTAAAAGTGTCATTGATTTTATCAATATTAATCGGCAGTTTATCTACCAATAAATCAATTGGTCTATCTCCAGAATAGAACGAAATTGCTTCTTTAACATTTTCTTCCATTGTATTTGGTCTACGATAATACTTAATAACTCCAAATGGTTTATTTTTCGCTCCAGAAAAAATTCTGTTAGTTCTAGAAAAAGCTTGAATTAATCCTTCATATTCTAGAACTTTATCTAAATATAAAGCGTTTACTCACTTAGAGTCAAACCCAGTTAACATTTGGTCTACTACAATCAAAAGATTTAATTGTTTGTTCACCGTAAAATTAGTTTGTTCATATGGCTTTTTGTGAGCTAATCTAGCCGCTACATCTTTTTTAAATTTATCGTGAGTCGAAATTGTGAATTGTTGTTGGAACTGAGCGTTGTAATCTTCAATAATTTCAACTAAACCATCTTCTTTAAAGATTGCACCTTGTTCACCATCATTGCCTTTATTATCAATGTTTTTGTCAAATAAAGCAGTTACTTTTAATTCAGTCCGTTCTTTAAATAAACGATAATACTTAATGGCTTCAGGAATACTAGATGTAGCTAAAATTGCATGAAAAACACTATTCTCACTGATATTTTGTCAATTTTTATTAATATTGTCTACAACAGCAATTCTGTGTTCATCAATGTTATATTGGACTGAAGGTAGTTCTTTTTCTACCTCTAAAATATCCATATTTTTATACTGTTTTTCGTAAATGTCTAGTTTTTTATCATCAGCATAAATTTCGCTTATATTGCCAATATGTAATTTTTGTTTAGCTAAAGCATCTCTTAAATCTTGCTTAGCAAACGTTTCTACTTTATAAGTGTCAAATCCTAAAACATTTTTATCTTTAATGCCATCAGCAATAGTATATCTATCTAATTCATCACCAAAAATATTGGCAGTAGTTAAATCTTGTTTAGCGTTTTCATCATAAATTGGTGTTCCAGTAAAGCCAAAGAATAAGGCCTTAGGGAATGTGTGTTTAATGTTTCATAACATTTGACCAAAAGTTGAACGATGGGCTTCATCAACAATAAACACTAATCTTTTGCTGTTAATCTTAATAATTTCATTTTCTTGTAGAATAGCGTTATCTTCAGTAATATTTGACATTTTTTGAATTGATGTCACAATTAAAGAATTTTTGGGGTCTTTACTTACCAATTTATTAATTAATGTATAAGTGTCTTCTGTTGATTGAACAGAATCCTTATCGTCAGCAAAGTTACGATATTCGTATAAAGACTGAGTCCCCAATTCAATTCTGTCAGTCAAAAACACCACTTTATCAGCGTCATTAGATCTTGATATTAATTCTGCAGCTTTAAAGCTGGTCATGGTTTTACCTGAACCAGTGGTATGTCAAATATACCCACCACGAGGATCTTTTTCATCCCAATTATGTTTAGCTACTTTATCAGCAATTTTATGAGCAGCATAATATTGGTAAGATCTTAAGACCTTTAATTTTCCATCACTATCATCAGGAATTGTATAAAAACCAATCATTTTGTGTGCCATTGGAATAGATAACAAGCTAGAAGCAATTTTACTCCAATCACTCATAACTACATTATTATCGTCTTCTCAGTGAAAACAAAAACGTCTGTCAATGTTTTTATTATTACCAGGATTAGTAAAATAATAGGTTTCATTCGGAGTCATTGAGACAAAAATTTGAACTAACGAGTAAAGCCCGCGAAACAATGATTCTTTTAAATATTTTTCAATTTGGTTCGTTGCTTCATTTACTGGAATCCCAGTTTTTTTCAATTCTAAATGAAACACTGGCATTCCGTTGATTAATAACATTAAATCTCCACGACGATCTTGTTTAATAGGATTTGTGTTAATAAATCTTGGTTGACGTACAATTTGGTAGCGGCTTTTACCAGCAGCAATTTCTTTACGATTGTAAATTTTTAAACTTACTTCTTTACCAAAGTGAAGTTTATCGTCTTCGTTATCACGTTTAATAGATACTGTGCTACCGTTAATAAAATTATTTAAATCTTTCGGGCAATTTAAAGAATTGATTTGTTCAATAATTTGTTGCATCTCAGTTCTTGTTAAAGGAACACCATTTAATTGGTCGATGCCTTGATTATTATTGAACAAAATCTTAGCTCAATTAGCAATCAAATCTTCTTCAGTAGGATAGTCAATCACTTCTTCTCAACCGTTTTTTCTTAAAACAGAGATTAAAGCATCTTCAAATTCTCGTTCATTACTAAAAGTTACTGAATTTTGTATTAACTCACTCATATTTTTATCCTTTACTTAAAAACTATTTACCTTGAAGTAATTTCTTAAATTCGGCTAAGCCTTGCATATCAGCTTCTGATCCGGTTAATTGATCTAAACAACCAATTAATTCTTGTTCAGTATCTTCGATTTGTTTTTCGATATCTGAGAAAGTTTCAGCATATTTATCTTGTAAAGCTTTTACTTGAGCGATAAAATTATCAATAATTTCGTGCGGAATTTTCATGAACGCTTCAATAATTGGCGAAATTCATTTTTTGTATAACAATTCATGAATTTGTTCTTCCGTTAATTGTTCAATGATATCTTTAGTGTCAGAGATTAAAGTTTCTTTTAAAGATTTTAAATCCTTGTTTATTGTTTTAGTTTCATTGTCTAATTTATCTAATTGAAGAATTCTGTATTCTACAGAATCTTCTTCAAATGTTTGTTCTTTTTGAAGTTTTACTAATTTTTTCACCAACTCTGAGAATTTCTTTGAAACGAAGTCAGTGTTTTCTTCATTTAACACATCAGATAATTCTTCTTTATCTTCTTCAGTAAAGGATTCAAAAATTTCATTCTTTTCACTAGAAATTTCTTCTAATCTGTTATCTAGTCCATTAATTAAATTTCATTTTTCTTTTAAGATAATTGATTGGGCCAATTCAAACGGAATAATTTTACCCACTCATCCTTCTTGTGATTCGTATTCTAAACCGTCTTTTTTATTCTTTTTGAAGACCATGTTTGGCACTACTTTAGTAATCACTTCTCGACCTTCGGTTTTGATAACTTCTAAATCTTGAGCAATTTTCAATCATTGATTATTAAAAAGTTGGTAAACGTTATACGGATCAATTAAACCACAATCTTCTAATCTATTAAAAATTTCGTTTGATAAAACTTGTTCAATATTTGATGGTTCATCTAAATTATTCAATGAATTAATTAAATATTTCTTCATTACTTTATCAAAATCATTAAATTTAGTTTCAAAAACATTGATAAATTTCTTAACGTCGTTGTGTTGTGTAATGAATGACTTAATATCATCTGGTACAATCACTGAATGAGTTTCACTAATTGGAGTAAATAAATCATTTTTTAAGTTAGGCATTTCTAATCAATATTCTTTTAATTCGTTGATTTCAACGTTTGGTGAACCACCGAACATTGAAGAATAAATGTCATAACTTTCTGGGGCTTCTGATGAATCTACGTATCTTGGAATATTTAAGTTGTAATCATTTTCTCTAATTTCATCTTGAGAAACTTTACGACTAAACTTTTCTACTTCTTTACGGTAGACTACAGTATCGACAATTCTCTTAATATCTGATTCTTGTAAACGATTTTGTTTACCGTCTTTAATAAATCCTTTAGAAGCATCGATAATTAACACATCTTTGTTATCACGATTTTTCTTCAGTACCATAACAATAGTTGGAATACCCGTTCCAAAGAAAATGTTAGCAGGTAAACCAATAATTGCATCAATATTATTATTTTCGATTAAATTCTTACGAATTTTACCTTCTTCACCACCCCTAAATAAAACTCCATGAGGTAAAACGATAGTAACAATCCCGTCAGGTTTAATGTGGTATAAGTCATGTAACAAGAAAGCATAATCAGCTTTAGATTGCGGCGCTAAACCATAGTTTGCAAATCTTTCATCTGTATTTTTGTTTTCTGGATCTCAGGTTTGAGAATATGGGGGGTTAGATACGACCGCATCTACTCTAACCAATTCATAACTACCATCATTAATATCATTATCAAAGAATGGTCAATCAGATTCTAAAGTATCACCATTTCTTACTTTAATATCTTGAGCATTAATTCCTCTCATGATCAAGTTCATTCTAGTCAAGTTGTATGTATTTTGTTTTAATTCTTGAGCATAGTATTGAATGTTAGTTGTATCTAGTGCATGTTTTTCTACAGCTTCACCAATATTAATTAGTAAACTTCCAGAACCGGATGTGGGGTCGTAAATTTTAATTTCTTTATTATTTTGTAAATGTTGAGCAACAATTTCACTCATTAATTTTGATACTTCGTGTGGCGTATAAAATTCACCAGCTTTTTTACCAGCATTTGCTGCAAATTGAGAAATTAAGTATTCATAAATAAAACCAAGCACATCATAGTCTTGTTTATCGTTCATTGGAATATCTTTAATTAAATAGATTAAATCTCTTGCTGCTTTAGTTTGTTTAGTTGCATTTTCGCCTAACTTACTTAAACCGGTATCTAAAACATTAAAGATATTTTCGTAAAGTCTTTTTAAATTTTGATTATAGTTACGGTTAAAGGCGGAAATTGAAACCCTCACATCATTAATTTCAAAATCATTGCCCTTATTAATTCAAGTAGAAAAAAGATTGTTATATCCAATAAAATAGCCAATTTGATCAATGGCATATTCTTTTAAATCTACATTTTCTTCATTTAATTGTTCTTCAAATTCTTTTTCAGAAATACCAAGTTCTTCAACAACTTTTTTAGTAAAGTTTTCAGATAAAAATTTATAGAAAATAAAACCTAAGATATAGTCTTTGTAATCATTAGCTTCGATTTTAGAACGCATTTTATTGGCTGATTCTCAAATTTTGCTCGCTAATTGTTGCTTGTTCATTTTAAAATCTCCTTAAAGTAAAAAAATAGTTATGCTATCTATGAACTTAAATATAGCAAAACTATAATAACGTTTAAATTATATTGTTAATTTTATAATCATTTATAAATAAAGAGGCAGCGTGACGCTTTTAAATTCCATATTATACCAATCAATTATCAACTCTTTTTAAATATGAAATTTAAGAGTATCATTTTGTTTTTTTATTTACAATTATTTTCAAATTACACATAATTTCTCGTGTGTATTAAAAATATATTTAAAAAATATATTAACATTAGTTTAGAACTAGATATACATAAATTTAATTATTATTTACACAAAAAAAACAAAATAATTGTAATAGTTATTTTTTAATAAATTAGTAAATAAAATATTTAAATTAAAAGGATTTATATGGAAAAAATAGATATTAGTATAAAAAACTGCTTTGGTATAAATAATCTTAATTTAACACTTAACTTTAAAGATTTTGGAAATATTGTTGCAATATACGCTAAAAACGGCGTAATGAAAACATCTTTTTCTAACGTTTTTAAAGCAATAGAAAAGAATATGAATAATAAAAATAATCGTAGTATTGGTGCTTATTATATAAAACAAAACATTTATTCTCAAGACGATTCAAAACAAATAAAATTAAGAATAGATGATAAAGAAATAAATAAAACAGACGATATTAAATCTCTAAAAAACACAATACATGTCATAGAAAATTTTATAGACAATAACGAATCTGTATATATAAATTCCCTTTTTACAGATAAAGATATACAGAAGGACTTAGAACAATTTATCTCCAATAAAAAACAATTAATAGAAAAATTATGTATATGTTTAACTGGAGCAGATTTTAAGCAATACAACAAATTACCTAAAAATTATGACATTGTTATTTATGAATTAGAAGAAAAAATAAAAAATATTTTTGGTCAAAATAAATCAGAGAATTTTCTATCTTATTTGGATGAAATAAAAAGTAAATTATTGCTTTGAAGTGATAGTGAAATTATTAAATTTGAAAAAATCAATTACATCGATTTATTCAATGATGATATGAAAAAAAAATTAACTAAAGATGGAGAATTAATATTTACTGTAGATCAAATAAAATTTTTTTTAAATGATGTTGATAAAATATTTCAAAAATTTAAGTTTTTATCGAAGGAAAATTCTTTTACACTATTTTCGTTAAAAAAAATAAAAAATTCATTAGAAGATAATAATTTTTTTGTAAATAATAATTTTTTATTTTTAGGTACACATGTAAACGCTTATGAAGAAAACTCAATTTCAGAAACGAAAATTCAAAATATAGAAGAATTAAATAAAGTTATAAATGAAATAGAAAATTCTATTAATAATATAAATTCATTAAAAAGTATAAACGAATTGATGACATTCAAAAAACATTTAATGAAATGGGAAATTTGTAAAAACTTTATTGTAAATAATACAAATATTGTTGATTTTATATTTAAACACGGATTAAAAGAATTAGAAAAATTAATTTTAATTAAATACATAAAAGAGAATCCTGAAATTGAAGAATTATTTAATAGATGTTTTGATGATTATAAAAATGTTTTTCCTAAACTAGAAAAAATAAATATTGAGGATAAATTATTTAAATTTAATGAATTTACAAAAGTGTTTCAAGATAGATTTGATTTACCTATTAAAATGGAAATAACAAATATTAAAGATTTAATTATAGGAAATACAACTTACGCAAATACTAAGTATCATTTTAATTTTGATAAAAAAAATAATTCTTATGATTTTGGTAATTTAATTGATGGCGACATATTAAGTAAAGGAGAAGTAAGAAGTCTGTGATTTTTCAATGAACTTTTTACTATAGAAAAAATAAAAAATGATATCGAAAACAAAGATATTAAAGATTGTCTTTTAATTATGGATGATCCTGTTGATTCTTTTGATTATAAAAATAAACACGCTTTTTTAGAATACATTTTAGAAATTTCTGAAAAAATGAAAATCATAATTCTTACACATAATTATGATTTTTATAGATTAATTTGTTCTAGAACTGGGATACAAGAAGAAAACAGATACATAATACACAAAAATAAAGACGATATGTTTCATAAATTAATAGCATATGATGACTGTAATTTAAACGAAAGGTTTAATAAAAATAAATTAAATAATTTAGTTCTTTTTAATAATTTTGGTGAAAATAGAAAAAAAATAACTAACAACTTAATACAAATAAAAGATTATATTAAACCAACATTAAATAAAAATATAACTTCAGATAATCAGATAACATCTAAAACTAAAGATAATCAGATAACATCTAAAACTAAAACAATATGTGAAATAGATAAAGAAATAAACGATTTAAGCAATTATGTTATCAATTTTATGGATAAAAGCTTTAAATTAATTAAAGATTCTATAATTGATTACTATCAAAAATTAATAGAAGAAATTAAAACTATAATAAATTTAAAAGAAAATATCGATTTAGAAATAAAATCTATAAATTGATTAATACAACTTATACATACAATTAAGCCTTTTAATCACGTTGAAAATGACGAAATATTTATTATAAAAAAATGTTTAAAACAATATTGAAATAACACTAAAAAAATAAAATTTATAAAAATAACAGACTTTAAAACATGAGATTTTAATAGTGTATACGAAAATAAAAAACTTATAAATTCAATGTTATATTTAAAAGAAAAAATTAAATTTTATTTAAATAAATATTTACACACTTTAGAAGATTATGAATTATTAAATAAAAAATTATCTTTAATTAACAAAATAAATAAAATTAAGTTTATTAAAAATAAATTAGAAAATATTCAAAAAAATAACAAAATTATATTTTCTGAAGAAACAAAATACATATACGATAAATGTGTATGTAACAAAATAGTGGAAAATAAAATAATTAAAAATATTTCAAAAATAACTAGTAAGAACAAATTTTATAAAAAAATAATTCAATTTTATGAAGATTATAATTTTGAATATTTAGACGATTATTTAATTAAATTAAATAATTGTTGAAAAAACACCTTAGAAAAAGAAATACTTTGTTTTAAAGAGATTGTTTCAAAAATAATTGATTTTGATTTTATGAAAACAAAAATTAACACAATAAAAAATTATAATTTTTGTCATTTCATTGATTTAAACGTAAAAGATATAAAAAATGAAATAAAAAATTTAAATGAACAAAAACAATTAGAAAATATAAACATTGATTTAAAAGATAAAATAAAATCTATTTCTAATATAATTAGTAATTTGTGGACACATCTTTTAAACATTAATTTAAATGAGTTTGATGTCGAAAAACAAAAACTAAACGTAATTGAAGAAGAAGTAAGAAAATGTGAAGAAGATTTTATTCTTAAAAGTCATAATTTTTTAAGAGAAGTTAATAGTTTATCAAAAGCAAAAAAATATTTATATTATTCTGAAGAAAAACTTAAATTATTTAAAAAAATATTTAATATTTCAATAAATAACAAATGATATACTATCCTATCTAACAAAGGAAATATTTTATCCAAAGACAAAGCATATCTTAAACAGATTCCAAAAGATACTAATGTAAATAAATTCAATTTTTTTTCATCATTAAATAATGAATGTGATAGTAGATGTATTGTTTCTTTAATACCTTTTTTAAGAAATATTATCGAGTATAAAACATCTAATTATGGAAATGACAATAATTATTTATCACTAACCAAAGCGCTGCATTATTCTAATAATTTAAATCAAATTAAATTATTAGATTTAAAAGAAATTTATAAAAAAGAATTACCTAATTTTTTTAAAAATTCATCAGATAACCATGACACCAATCCATCAAAAGATGAATTAGACAATAGTTTGTTATATATAGATGAATTAGAATTACAAACTAAACTTATTGTTGAAAAATACAATTGAGATATTTTATTTAACGAATTTAATTTAGATAATTATTTTTTAGAAGATTTAAAAAATAAAATTATAGTTTCTATATGATTAAGAATAATGTCAGAAAAATATATTTTTTATAAAATATTAGAACAAGATGAATCTTTTTTTGAAAAAAATAAAATTTATTCAGATATGAATCAAATAAAAGATAAGGAATGTGCATTAATAAATTTTTTAGAAAAAGAATCAAATCAATTTAAAGTCTTATTAAGATTAATAAATAAAATTGATTCTAATTCTTTCAAAAACGAAAATACTATGAATGAATATAATTTAATTCAAACTAAAGAAAAAATTGTTAAAATTTTAAATTCTATAAATTTAGTAACTCCAGAAGTTATACATTTAAATTCATTTATGTATGAACCTATTATAGATTTAGATATAAATAGAATTGTAAGACTATATGAACAGTTAAAGAAAATAATTGATTTTAAATAATAAAATCATATTTGTTTTTATTGAGTTGAATTCTAATAATAGAATTCAACTTTTATTTTGTCATTGATTGCTAAATCTTACTTTCTTGATTTTTCACATTCATTAGACGGTAGTAGTCCCAAATGTCTGTAAAAGGATCTTCTCATTTGAGAAAGGTCCTTTTATTTTATGATTAAATTAATGAACACATTATTATTAGAATCTCAACTTTTAGAAAGGGAAACTAACAAAATGTTAAATGAAATTACAAACCCTATTGAAGACTTGGAACGATTCTTAAATCAACATCTAGTTTATGTACAAGAAGAGTTTTTGAACATACAAAAACTTAAAGGAGCAACTTACTCAAAGAATAGTTACAAAGAAAGAATTCTTTATACATTAAACGGAATGCTAAAGTTGAAAGTTCCACAAATTCGTGGAGTTAAACAAATCAACTACATGTTAGATAAGTGACAAAAATACTGCGACGATTTTGAACAGTTCATTGCGTTATTAATTTTGAATTTTATTTCATGAGATAGTATCATCGAAATTGTTCATCAACATACAGGAATTTCTATCGGTCATTCTACAATCGATAGAATTAACAAGAAAGTTAAATCTGAGTATTTAGATAAATTCCAATTTCCAATTACCGATGAATACCAATACGTTTTTGTAGACGCATGTTATTACAAAGTTAAACAATGATATAATGATGAAACTGGAGAGGTTTTAAGTTACAAACCTGAAGGAGAAAATGGAACTCTATTTAAAAAGAAATCCTTTGATAAAGCAGTGTTTACTGCTATTGGTATTGATAAAAATGGTTACAAAAAACTTTTAGGATTAGAAACATTAGGGTGTGAAGATGCTAACACTTGAACACATTTTTTAACAAGTTTAAAAGATAGAGGATTGTCTAATCCATCAGTAATTATTTGTGATGATTTCTCTGGAATTAACAATGTAATTCACGCCGTATATGAAGATGCTAAAATCCAAAAATGCGTAATTCATAAAGTCAGAAATGCCATGACTAGTGTGCCAGCCAAATACCGTAAAATTTTCTTAAGACAACTAAGAAAAATCTATTGTTCAGACACTAGAGCAGAGGCCGATTTTGCTTTTAATTCTTTAAAAGAAGTGTTTGGTAAACAACTGCCATCTGCTGTAAGGATTATTGAAAGATCGCTTGAAGAAATATTATTGTTCTTAACACTTCCGATGGAAGTTAGAAGATTCATTTATACAAATAATATTTCAGAAAACTTTAACAGTGCTTTAAGAAAATACGTAAAAAAGAAAGCTCATTCCCGAACGAATGAACTTTCAATGCGACTATTAATGTAGCTGGTCTACGCATCACAAGGAAATGAAACCGTCACAAATTGTATTAATGTATTTCCATTAATATTTTATAATTCAATTAACAAAAATGAGAAGAAACCTAAAATAGGTTTTGTCATTTTACATGAGAAGATCATTTTATAGAAATTTTTGACTACTATCTTAAATAACCTATAAATAGTGTATCGTTCTTCTTTGAATAATTGATGGTACATAACCTTTGCATCAGAAATAAAAATAACAACACAACGCCCTTATTGTAAGTGTTGCAGTTGTTATTTTAATTAATAATAATGTTTACTAAAAATAAAATCCTTTTATATATTTTCTTAAACATTTATTTAGAAATTGATATTTTTATTTCAATAAATTATCTATTCTTTTATATAAACTAACTAAGTTGCATATATCCATATCAATTAAAGGTTCATACATAAAGGAATTAAAGTGTATATTTTCAGCCGTCATTATATTAACAGCATCTAACGTTTTAAGAGTATCTTTGTCGACTAACATCTTTACTTTTTCATATAATTTTCTAGTTTGATTATTAGCCTCTTTTTTTATTTTATTTAATATTTCTGTTCACTTGTCTGGTTTATTTTGTTCTTTTATTTTGTTAATCATATAAATTTCAGCTTTATGTCTTATAGCCATTGCTAATATAAGTTTATTTTGTAAATCATCCACAAAAATATATTCTGATTGTTCATAGTTGTTAACTATATATTCTGATTGTTCATATAGTTCATCTAACACATTTAAACTTTTATATAAATTATTGGGAAGTTTTAATCCTTTTATGTATTTTTTATAAATTTCTTCTAAATCGTTAAAGTTTTTATTAACGTAGTTGTCATTATTGTTAATAATATTGTCCAAATTTTCGTGTAACAGATTTGTTAAAGCGTCTAAATCAGTATTTTCTTTTTTTCAAGTAGTATATTCTATAATATTTCTTACAAATGGAACCATTGAAATCATATTTTTATAATTCATGTTTTGTTTTCAAAACATGAATATTCCTTTTTGATCATCATATAGATTATTTGCATTATTATTTGAATTATCAGATTTGCTATGTTTTAATCATTTTTCAGACGCTTTATAAATGCCAATAACATTTAATATTTTTTTAAAAATTAATTTTCAAGAATCGTTAGATTGTTCTTTCTCAAAAATATTTATAATTTTTTCTATCTGAATTTCAACATCACTATTTAAATCATTTTTTTCGTTATCATCTAAAGCTAATACTTTAGATGAATTCTCAGTAAAATCATTCAGTTTGTTAATGATTCCCACCGCTTCATCTCTAAATATATCTTTTTCAAATTTATCTAAAGGAAGAGATTCTTGAACTTCTTTTTTAATATACGCAATTTTACCTTTTAATTCGTTTAAATATCAATGATTTGTTATTTTTTGTTCATCTTGTAATCATTGTATTGAATTAAAATTATCCAAATTATAAATATAATCTTCATTCAACAAATATTCAGTATTGTTTTGTTTTAATAACCTTTTAGCATAATATAAATGTTTGTAACCTTCACAACATCTATTTTCTTCAAAACAATTAATAGAATTTTTAATAGCATTATTAATATCTTTATCAATTAAAAACATATTATTTTCTTTATCAATATTGTTGTTTAAAAAATTTAATTTTATATATTTTGCCAATAAATATGAATTATGTATTTCTTTGCAGAATGAACGATACTTTTCTTCTATCGAATTAGCTCTTGAATTTATTTCTTCTATTTTATTTTCATAATCATTAAACAATTTAGGATTCAAAATATTTAACTTATTTTCTTCTACGAAAACAGAACACTCTTCCTTAAATAAAAAGATTTCTGTAAACAATAAATTGTTAGATTTATAAAGGTAATTTTCATTTATTTTAGATATTTTAAATATTTCTATTATTTCATTTTCAGTTTTTTCATGCGTTCTAATAGCAATTAATTTATTATTATTACAAATATTTAATCTACTAGACACTATTCTAAAAAAATCATAATTATGTGTTAGTAATATCATTTTAAATTTTGAACGAAGTTCATAAGATATATCATAAAGATATTGAACTATTGCATATTTATTTTTGTAATCAAAAGAGTCAGCAATATCGTCGATGATAAAAAGAGTGTCTTCTATTTCATCATATGCGTCGATATTTTTAATTACTTCTTCAAGTTTTTTTCCTTCTCTTTTTGCGATTTCTTTACATTTGCTAATTTTTTCTTTTTTTAATTTTTCGATATCAAAAATTATTTGAAGTAAATATAAAGCTCTTTTTTTCTCCCTGACTTAAGGTATCGGCTTTAACAACTTCTTCATGACTTAAATTTTGAAATTTACCACCAATTTTTTCTTCAAATTTAAAAGTAACTTTAGGTAAAGAGGATGTTCCTATAACAATATCTTGCTTATTGGAAATTTCCATATTAAAAGGAACAGAAAACCTTTGTTTAAATACATCCAATGCTTCTTCTCAAATCGTGATATTATGATTAGTATTTTTAATTATTTTAGATAATTTTTTATATTCACTTAAAAAGTTTTTAAATTCGTCATTTTCATATAAATGCGAGGCTCAAAACATTTTTTTAAGTTCTGATGTAGAATTATTATTTAAAAAATCTATTATTTTTGTATTTTGAATAATAATATTTTTAAATTTTTCTAAAATATCTTCGCCAATTCTACTAGATATCTTTTCTATTTTGCTCATAAATTTTGTTTTTTTAATTTCATCTTCAATTTCAGAAATAATATTTTCTAGCTCATTAATACTAAATAATTCATCATATTTACTTCTAAATTTTTTGTTATCTAATTTATTTAGATTGTATTTTTTAACGTAATTATTTAAACAAATTCTATTATTTTTTTCAAAAAAATAATTTGATTTTAAGTTGTCTTTAATTTTTTTTAAAGCATTTAAAGTAAGTTTGCCTTTACATAAAAAAGGATATTTATTGTATATATTATCTACATCATTAATAAATTCTGAAATATTATCTTTAAATATTGGATCCTCGATAAATTTAATAACTCTTAAATTAAAAATATCCTTATATTTAGCATCATAAAAATCTAATTTATTTTTAATAAAAAAATCAGATTTTAGGTAATTATCAATCACATCTAAATATGCAAAAATTTCTTTTGAATTATTTAAATTAAAATCTTCAATTATTTTAGTTTCCAATTCATCTATATGTTTGTCTATTTTATATTTAAGAAACCGAGATAATCGTTCATATTCGTAAAGATATAACAATCGTTGTAAAACCATTGTTTTGTTTTTTACTAATGAATTAATTTTGCCCTTTATACCTTCATTAACTAATAAATAAATTAAACTATTAGTT
Organism: Ureaplasma ceti; assembly: GCF_040369755.1. Lineage (NCBI taxonomy): Bacteria > Bacillati > Mycoplasmatota > Mycoplasmoidales > Mycoplasmoidaceae > Ureaplasma > Ureaplasma ceti. Next base: position 165,927 of record NZ_BAABQM010000001.1, read on the forward strand.
TTATATTCAGTATCAAAACTCTTTATAACGCAAATAGAATTAAGTTTTTGAACTGATTGTTGTAAATCTAAATTATCTACTTTTAAATCACACTCACCATTTAAATAAAATATGTTATCTTTAATTCCTATATTTATATATTTTTTAACGTTTTTTAATGCTCTTTCATTATTTAGATTACTTATTGTTGTAAGAAATCGATTAAATTTTTGTATATTTTCAGATAACAATTTAAATGTTTTTGTAAAAGATGTTTTCATAATTCCGTTTTTAGCGTAAATAATTACGGAATTATTAATGCTGCCGTCATCCTTATCATTAACGTTTTTAGAAAAATTAAAATTATAATTTAATTTGTTTATTCCAAAACACTTTTTAAAACTAATCTCTAATGATTTCATAACACTTTACTTCCTACTTGGAATTAACATTTTTTAATTACATTTTCTTACATTATTTTATTAGTTTTTAATATATCAAGTATAAGCATATTGGTTTTATTGCTAATTAATTAAATTTATTTATATTCAGTATTTTTATAAACTCGAAATTTATAAAAATACACATAAAAAAGATAATTTTTGTTTATAATAAAAGCAGATAAAAATACATATAACACTTTAACAAAGTACAAAATAAAACCAGACACGGCCATGTCTGGTTTTGTGCACCTTTTTAGTGGAATTGTAATAATCTAGAAATTAATAATTTAACGAATTTAAGTAATTTTATTTACTTAAAATTAAATATAATAATACTAATACTATTATCAATAACACTAAGGTGGACATCAATAAAAATACATATTCCACCTCCAAAGTACAAATTTATTGTAAGAAAATAAGCGTATCGGACATCACGCTTGTTTTCTTCTTTTTTTCCTAATAATCATTTACTTTTTATTAACTAAATGATTCAGTTTATATAAAGCAACTTTATAAAACTAAGAATTGAAGTATATAATTAAATCTATAAACTATCAACAACAAATAACCACTTCGGTGGTTATTTTCGTTTGTACTAATAATATGAACTCCCTGTAGATACCAATATTATTGGTAAAATATGAATAGTTATTTCAAGAGGTACTAACTATGAGCTATACACCCAAAATTTCTTTTATTTTATACGTTTATAAAAATACAGAAAATTTAGCAGACTCTTTAGCTGCTTTAACTAAATTTAACGAAAGAGACGTGGAAATTATTATCCACCAAGATCCTGGTTCATCTGAGGTGGACCAAATTTTAGACAACTTCTTTCAAGATTGCCCGAACCACAACATCACTTACATTAAGAACCAACACTTTTTAGGCCAATCTTTTTGTTTTAATGAAGGTTTAAAAATTGTGCATGCACCCTACACTATGTTCATGTACTACAACGATGTCTTTGATTTAAAATTATTAGATACTTTAAATTTCCCAATTACACAAGGCTATGACATCATTTCCATTCCTTCACTAAGAGAAAGCTGATACCCACTAGAATCTAACGAATACTGTGGTTTATCTAAAGAATTAATCTTAAACTGCGGTGTATCAAACTTAAGAGACAAAATCTTTAGAACTGCTTATTTATTAGAATCTAAATTAGACTTTGAAGAAGACAAGTGATACCCTGATGTTTTCATGTTAAAAGTGTTATTAACCTTCAATAAATGATGAAACATTTTAGGTGAACCATTAGTGGATATTAGAAAAGAATGTATTGCCGGTTCTAACTTGTATGACTTCTTATACCAAGTCGAAGATTTGTTTGATTTAGCCATTAAATCAAACATTTATGAAACTTACAAAGAAGAATTCGACTACTGAATTACAATCGTTTGTATCTACGAATTCTTGTCAAAAATTTATGCCAACTATTCAATCCACTTGACTAACAAAAAGTCAATTGAAAAGAACATCAGAGTCATTAAATTAGCCATGAAACACGTAACCCAAGTTATCGATAAATACGTTCCTGACTTTAAAACTAATAAATACTTCAAGAAGTACGCGACAAAAACCATGAAATACTTCTTGAAGTCAGAAAAGGCTATTTTCTAATGAATTTAGATAGACTGAACGAAACCCAAAGACAAGCGGTCACTTATCCAGTCGAACCGTTAATGGTAATGGCGGGAGCTGGTACTGGTAAAACCACAGTTTTAACAAATAGAGTCGCATACCTAGTAAACCACTACAATATTGATCCACGTAGAGTTTTAGCCATTACATTTACCAATAAAGCCGCCAACGAAATGAACGAACGGATTGCAAAAATCATTGGTTATCCGATTGAATGGATCGGTACTTTCCACGCTATTTGTATTCGGATTTTACGTCGTGAAATTTATCATTTAAACAGAAACAATAACTTCAAAGTCGTAGATGATGAAGAACAAACTACTATCTTAAAAGATATCTACGAACAGTATGGTTATAAAAACGCAGATATCAGTTATAAAAACATGTTACACATCATTGACCAAATCAAAACTAACATGTACGACATTGAAGATATTAGAAAGCCAGAAATCTTATTAAAGTGAAACTTAATGAGTTTCCAAGCCCCTATGGTTATCAATGTTTACCAACAATACTTAAACAAGTTTGAAGCGTATAACTATTTAGATTTCAATGATATTTTAATTTATACCGATGCTATCTTAACTCACTTTGCTGATGCACGTGAATACTGATCAAACCGTTTTAGCTACATTCTAGTAGATGAGTTCCAAGATACTAACGACATCCAATACCGTTTAATTAAATTCTTAGGTGGAGAACGCTTCAATGTGTTTGCTGTAGGGGATGAAGACCAAACCATCTATACTTTTAGAGGCGCTAACCCTAGAATTATTCATGATTTCATTCATCATGACCACAAAGAAATTCCAGTAATTAAATTGGAAGAAAACTACCGTTCTACCCAACAAATTCTCGATGTGGCTAACGAATTGATTGGCCATAACGTTGAAAGAATTAGAAAGAACTTGTTTAGTAGTAAAGTAAACGGTAGTAAGCCAAATCTTTATGTAGCAGAAAATGATGATGAAGAAGCAAACTGAGTGGCTAGAAAGATCAGTGAACTAACTGATGAATACCATGTCGCTTTAAAAGATATTGCTGTTCTTTATAGAAGTAACTATGTTTCACGTCCGTTTGAACAAGCTTTAATTTCTGAAGGTATTCGTTATACTTTATACGGTGGTTTCAAGTTCTACCAAAGAACTGAAATTAAAGATATCATCGCTTATTTAACCGCTATTCAAAATAACGATGAACTTTCTTTAAGAAGAATTATTAACGTACCACGTAGAAAAATTAGTGATACTACCGTAAAAACCGTAATGGATTATGCTGGTGTTAATAATTTAAGTTTCTGAGATGCTTTAAACCAAGCTGAACACATTACTGGTTTAAGTAACATTCAGCAAAAATCTATCGCTAATTTTGTCGATTTAATGTACTCATTCAAACAAACTGAATACACTTCTATTGGCGCTTTATTTGATGATGTTGTTAACAAAACCCAATACACTGACTATGTTTCAAATAAAGATAGTCAAAAAGAAAAAACTGTGTTAGACAACTTGCAAGAATTAAAGAACGGGATGTTAGTGTACCAAGAAAAAAATAAAGCTGCTTGGTCGTTAGAACACTACTTACAAGAAATTGCGTTGTTTACTTCGGCAGATGACAAGAAAAAACACGAAAACAGCGTCTCTTTAATGACGGTACACGCTGCGAAAGGGTTAGAGTTTGAATACGTGTTCTTAGTGAACTTTGTAGATGGTTCCTTCCCTTCTGTACACTCTGTAGAATCTAGACACGGTATCGAAGAAGAAAGACGGTTAGCTTACGTAGCCATTACTAGAGCTAAAAAACACTTATATATCTCTGCTAACACTTCATACATGTTCCAAAAGAAAATGAATAAAGTGGAATCGCGTTTCTTACACGAAGTGAAGTATGATAGTTTAAACCGTTTAAATAAAAAGATTGTGAAAAAGAGTTCATGAGATTTAGAATGGTACGATTCACAAGCAAAACCTAAACTAAAAAAAGAAGATGTTTATGAAGTGAAGAGTGTTAATGACTATAAAATTGGCGATCAAGTGGTTCACACTGTCTTTGGTTTAGGCACAGTTATCGGGATTAACAACGATATCTTAACCATTGGTTTTAAACCACCGTACAATGTGAAAGAAATTATTTACAACCACAAAGCGATTAAAAGACAAATTATGTAATTGTTATGAATTTTCATATTTTTCAATTATTAACCAAATATGCTCAGAAAATTAACCAATTTAGTTTGCCTGAAAAATATCAACGCTATTATGAAATCTATCTCAAACTCACAAATTTATTACAAAGCTTAGATTTTGAAACCATTGCTTTTTTCAATAAAGAAGCTGATGATATCGATTACTACGCTAACTTAGATGATTTAACTAAAACTAAAGCGGTTTATTTGTCTTATCTCACCAAAGAATTAAATTGGTCAAAAGTTAACGATATTCATTACAATTTCACTTACCAATCGGGACACCGGATTTATCGTGAAGACACAGTTAGTAAACCTCCACATTTTGACATCCTTATTGTGCCCATCCAGTTAACTGATGGAACTAACATCGTAGTTCACAAATTATTACACGCTAGATTTCTTAAAGAAACCTCTAATACCATTATTATTGGTATTGGTTTTCAAGAAGCACTTTGTGAATTGGGCACGATCACTAACTTAACCAACACCATTAAACCTGACTATCTACTGTTAGTCTAGTTTAAGAAGAAAGTATTATATGAAAATATTATTTATTGGTGACATTTTTGCTAGCACAGGCCGTAGAGCAGTGCAAGAAATTTTACCAAACTTAAAAAAATCAGAACACATTGATTTTGTTATTGCGAACGCAGAAAACACAACCAACTGTAAAGGGCTATCTATTGAACACTATAAAGATTTAATGTCTTATGGCGTCGATTTCTTCACAATGGGCAACCATACGTGATCAAGAAAAGAAATTTATGAAATTTTGGACACTCAACCTAATATCATCCGGCCATTTAACGTAAACACATTACACGATTTTGGCAAACACGGTATTGGTAGTAGAGTGGTGGAAGTACAAGGTAAAACCATTCGGATTACCAACTTATTAGGCAGTTCAGTCCACTTCAACGAAATCCAAACGAACCCATTCTTCGTTTTACAAAGTTTAGTTAGAAACGAAAAGAAAACAGACTTCCATATCGTCGATTTCCATGCTGAAACTACTGCAGAAAAATCTGCTTTATTTTATGAATTTAAAGGAAAAGTGGATGCCATTTTAGGTACTCACACCCACATCCAAACCGCTGATAACCGGATTCGTAAACACACCGCATTTATTACTGACGTCGGTTCTACTGGACCTGCCGATGGCATCATCGGTGGTAAAGCTGAATTAATGGTGAACCGTTTTAAAGGTATAAACGAAAGAATCATTTTAGAAGAACAAGGCGGTTACTTCCAATTCTGCGCCGTTATTCTAGATTTAGATACTGAAAATAACGTCGTAACCGATATTAAAAGAGTCTATATTTACGAAGAAGACTTAATCAATCAAAATAAGGTTAATTAATTGTATATAATTAAAAAATATGTGCTTTTAATTACAAATCACTTTTAAATCATTATTGAATATTTAAAATCAAGGAGAATATTATATGTCAGCAGGAGCAATCGCTGGTTTAGCAGTCGGTGTCTGTATCTTAGGACTTATCATCGGCTTAATCGCAGGATACTTCATTTCAAGAAAAGTATTCCAATCACAATTAAAGAAGAACCCACCTATTACTAAAGACACAATTAGAATGATTTACTCACAAGTTGGTAGAAAACCAACTGAACAACAAGTAAACGATATTTACCGTAGAGCAACTAAGGTTAAATAATTGGTTAAATTTATAAAATCAGCAAATTTGGTTGATCAGTACTTTACTGACAAAAGAAACCAAATTTGTTTTGTTGGCCGTTCAAATGTTGGTAAATCAAGCTTAATTAATGCCTTAGCAAATAATTCAAAAATTGCGAAAACTTCTTCAACTCCAGGTCACACTCAACTCGTGAACTTCTTTGACTTTGAAGACTACGTGTTAGTGGACTTACCAGGATATGGTTTTGCAAAAACCAGTCGTGACAAGAAAGACACAATCCAAGCGATGATTGGCGAATATCTCTCTTGATCTACAAAACTAGTTGGAGTCTTCCAACTATGTAATATTGACGTCATCACTGAAGATGATAAAAAAATGGCGCAATATTTAAAACAATTTAAAAAACATAACATTGAACACTTTGTCATCTTAACGAAGTCTGACAGAGTCAATAAAAGTTTTTTTGACAATAACAAAGTAAAAATTGCTCAATATTTAGGTGTTCCAGTAGACAACATTTTACCGGTATCTACAAAAAACAAACATAACATCGATAAACTCAAAGCAATTAGTAAAGCAATTAATTTAAGACATAAAGATTAAGGGCTCATTTCTTCATAAGGAATTTGGATATGAAAGAATTAGACAAAAAATTTAATCCTCAAGAACTAGAAAAAAACAGATACGATTTCTGGTTAGAACATAAGTTGTTTGCTCCAACAGGCAAGGGCGAACCATTCTCAATCATCTTACCTCCGCCAAACGTTACTGGTAGATTACACTTAGGTCACGCCTGAGACGTAAGCTTACAAGATACATTAATCAGATATAAAAAATTACAAGGTTTCGATACTTTATGAGTACCTGGTACAGACCACGCTGGGATTGCTACTCAAACTAAGTTTGAAAAGATTTTAAAAGAAACTGAACACCTAAGTCGTCACGAATTAGGCCGTGAAAAATTCTTAGAAAAATTATGAGCTTGAAAAGAAGACCAAGCGAACTTCATCCGTAGTCAATGAAGAAAAATGGGTATCGCGTTATCTTACGACCATGAAAAATTCACAATGGACGAAGACATTAACGAAGCAGTAAACCACGTGTTTGTCACTTACTACAAACAAGGGTTAATTTACCGTCACAAAAAATTAGTTAACTGAGACCCAGTATTAAAAACTGCGATTTCTAACATCGAAGTAATCCACAAAGAAACACACTCTAAGATGTACTACTTCAAATACATCTCAGAAGACAAACAAGACCAAGTCATCGTGGCAACAACAAGACCTGAAACTATGTTTGGGGACGTTTGTTTAGTCGTTCACCCTGATGATGCTAGATTTACACACATCCTAAACAAGAAGTTTGTAAACCCAGCTAACGATGAATTATTACCAGTAATTACTGATAACTACATTGATATGGAATTCGGAACTGGGGTAATGAAATGTACACCAGCTCACGACTTCAACGACTATGAAATCGGTAAACGTCACAAATTAGATATCATTAACGTCTTAAACGATGATGCTACAATGAACGAATTAGCTGGTAAATACAACGGTATGGACCGTTTAGCTTGTCGTAAACAATTAGTGGCTGACATTGAAGCTAAAGGCTTAGTAGACCACATTGAAGACATCGTAAACCAAGTAGGTTACTCTGAAAGAACTGATGCAATCGTTGAACCTTACTTATCATGACAATGATTCGTCAAAATGAAACCATTAGCTGAAGAAATCTTAAAAATGCAAGCTAGTGATGACACAATGACGCAATTTGAACCTGCAAGATTCAACAACACTTTATTACAATGATTAGAAAACATCGAAGACTGATGTATTAGTCGTCAATTATGATGAGGTCACCAAATTCCAATTTGATACAACAAACATACTGACGAAATTTACTGTGATACAGTAGCACCAAAGGACATTGAAAACTGAGTCAGAGACGAAGACGTTTTAGACACTTGATTCTCATCTGCTTTATGACCAATGGTTACTTTAGGCTGACCTAAAAAATCAGAATTATTTGAAAAATACTACCCAACTGACGTTTTAGTAACTGGTTATGACATCATCTTCTTCTGAGTATCAAGAATGATGATGAGCGGTAAACACTTTGCTCAAGAAAAACCATTCAAAAACGTATTAATCCACGGTTTAATTCGTGACGAACAAGGTAGAAAAATGTCTAAATCTTTAGGTAACGGTATTGATCCAATGGACGTTATCGACGAATACGGTACTGACGCTTTAAGATTATTCTTAACTTCAACTGCAACTTTAGGTGAAGACTTAAACTACTCTCCAGAAAAATTAAAAGCTAACTGAAACTTCTTAAACAAGTTATGAAACGGGGCAAGATACGTTTTACAACTATTAGAAGATAATGTAGATTATGAATTAACTGCAAGTGACTTCAACAACTTAGGCCACATGGATGCATGAATTCTGTCTGAATTAAACACTTTAATTAGTGATATGACAAAGAACATGGATAACTTCAACTTTGTGGTAGCCACTAAGAAGTTATACGACTTTGTGTGAAACACTTTCAACAACCAATACTTAGAAGTTTCTAAGATTGACATCAGAAATAACTCACACTTAACTAAGAAAGTACTTCTATACGTTTTAAAACAAATCTTAATTATGCTTCATCCTTTATGTCCATTTGTGACTGAAAGCATTTACCAAATGTTACCTAACAAAAAACTTTCAATTATGATTGAAAGTTGACCAAAAGAAGTAAGCATCAATAAAGACATTAATTACGTGAACTGATTCTTTGAAATTATCGACTCAATCAGAAAATTCAGAGCTGATAACAACATTAAATTCAAAGAAGCTTTAGAAGTTCAATTACACTCAATCCAAGCAAACACTATTTCAAACGAATTTATTAGTTTTGCTAACTACTACTTAGCCTTAGTTAATGCTCAAATCATGACTGAAACAGTTGCATGAGATAATACTTTCTCATTAATTACAACTAACTTTGAAATGTTAATTAACGCTGTTAACTTAGTAGACAAAACTGCTGAATTAGAAAAATTAACAGTCTTAAAAGCAAAATTAGAAAGCGAAATTCAACGTAGTACAGGCATTTTAAGTAATGCGGCTTTCGTTCAAAAAGCTCCTGCACAAAAAGTTGAACTAGAACAAAACAAACTAAAAGATTACCAAACACAATTAGAAGCTGTGTTAGTTAAAATTCAAGAATTAAGTAAATAAGATGGAAGTCATTAAAATTACTCCGCGCGGTTTTTGTATTGGAGTAGTTAATGCTTGAAAAATTGTTTTACAAACTAGAAAAGAATTTCCTAATAGTCGGATTTATATGTTAGGTTGGTTTGTGCACAACAAACACATGGTGGAAGACATCTTAGACCAAAACATTATTGTCTTAGATGACAAAAATACTTCACGCTATGACTTGGTCAAAAATAATCCGTTCCAGCCTGGTGATATTTTAATTTTGAGTGCTCATGGTACTGACGAAAAAACCATTCAGTTAGCCAAAGAAATTGGTTATCACGTGGTTGACACTACTTGTCGTTATGTAACAGACACCCATAATGTGATTAAAGAAGGTTTAAAAAATAACAAGATTATCTTTTACTTAGGCAAAACTTATCACCCTGAGTCTAACGCTTCAATTGCTTTAGATAAAGACAGAATTAAACTCATTACTAATTTACAAGACTTAGAAAAATTAGTGCCTGAGTACCAAGATCAAGAAATCTTAGTTACCAACCAAACCACTTTATCTAAACTTGATTTACAAGATTACTACGACTTTATCACCACACATTTTCACCACTACGAAATTAGAAATGATTTGTGTGATGCCACTCAAGAAAGACAAAACGCTTTATTAAACTTAAGCATTAAAGTGGACTTATTAATCGTTGTGGGCGATCCTAAATCGAATAATTCCAACCAGTTATTACGGATTGGTTTACGAAGAAAAATCCCAAGTTATTTAATCAATAACTTAAGTGAACTAGATACATGTTGGTTAAAAAACGTTCATAAAGTTGCAGTCACTTCTGGAGCATCAACCCCTACACGGATTACTAACGAAGTAATTCAGTATTTAGAAAATTGAAAAGAGGAATAAATTACTATGAGTTTACACATCGTGTTTCAAAAACCATCTATCGCTGAAAATATCGGTAATATCATTAGAACTTGCGTCGGCTTTGGTGCAGAGCTTCACATGATTAGACCATACGGGTTCATTTGAAACCCTTCGAAAATCGCTCGTAGTTCTACAAATCACATGGACCAATGCGTGATTCACCAATACGATGATTGAGAAGAATTCTATGCAGCTACTCATCACGATAATTCTGAATACTACTTCTACACTAGATACGGCAAGAAAGCACCAAGTGACTTTCACTACGATTTAACCAGTAAAGACATTTATTTAGTCTTTGGCAACGAACACTATGGCATCGATAAAGACATTTTAAAAGCTCACTTAGACACTTGTGTGAGAATTCCCATGACAAGCGATTTAATCTGCTTAAACGTTGCTAACTCCGCAGCCATTGCAGCTTATGAAGTTGTAAAACAAAACAATTACCCTAATTTAGAATTAGAAGAAATTTTCAACAAGGAATGATAATCATTTATGCGCTTAAGATTTAACAAAGACGCCAGTACTAACTTACAAAACGATACAAAGTTTTTTATTAACACGGAAGAATTAAGTCAAATTAACCCCAACACTTACTTTGCTGACGTTAACAAACCAGTTTATTTAGAAATTGGTTCTGGTAAAGGTAATTTCATTATTAACAATGCGTTAACTTACCCAGAAAACAACTACATTGGTTTAGAAAAATTTGATACAGTCTTATGAAAGGCTATGAGAAAAGCTCAAACCCACGAAGACTTAAACAACTTAAAATTAATGTCTTATGATGCAGTTAAGATTGATGAATTGTTTGCTCCTCACTCAATCAGCAAACTATTCTTAAACTTCAGCGATCCATGACCCAAAGCAAGACACGCCAAGAGAAGACTAACTCACCCTGACTTCTTAGAAAAATACAAAAAGATTTTAAAAGCTGACGGTCTTGTGCAATTTAAAACTGATAACGATGGTTTATTTACTTGAACGATGGAAGAAGTGTTGTTAGCTCATCCTGAAGCTTACGAAATCGTTTACCACACTACTGACTTGTACCAAGACTTAAATAACCCATATAACGTAAACAATATTCCGACAGAATACGAAACTAAGTTCTATAATTTAGGTAAAAACATTAATAAAGTGATTTTCAGATTTAAATAATTCTGAAAATACCTTTGAAGAAAATCCATTTATGCTAAAACCAACCATTTACATTACAGGTAATTATGCCTCAGAATCAGCAAGAATTAGCTTGATTCAAAAATTAACAGAATTACATTACGATGTGAAAGACTTTCACCCAACAAATGACTACGTACAAGACGCTATTAAATTAGCCAACGAAGTCAAGGGTGACAAATTACACAAAGTAGGAATTTTAATTTGTAACACTGGTAGAAGTATGATTAACGCCACTCAATACGTAGAAAACGTAAAGAACAGTTTAATCAACAAAGAAACTATTAAAACTACTAGTCAAGATGAATTAGGTAGATCTAACATCATTTCTATGGGTGTCAAAGAATTTACCGAAGAAGAAATCATCGAAATTGCGTTAAAATTCTTAAAGTCTTTTAACAAAAACCAAGACGAAAACGAAGAATGTAGCTGTTACAGATTCAAAATTATTTAAGAATAGAAAAACCTCATTCCTAACTGGGATGAGGTTTTGTTTATCATAATTAATCTTTAAAAGTTTGTAACACTCATTTAGTCATTTCATCTGAAGTGTAAAAACTGTTTAACGCCATTTGGATGGTATCTAGACGTTTAATCATTTGACGAATTAACTGTAACAGATTTTCAGTTTGTCTTTGTGCAAACGCTTTGTTTAATTCGTAAGTTCCATCAGCTAATAAAGTGTAATAAGAACGGTGCAAAATCGCAATGGCGTTGTTTAATTCGTTTAATTCTGGATCTGTATCAATTTCTTGAATCCCAGTATTTAATTGGTAGATAATTTGGCCGTCAGCTTGGGTCCCACTAGTACTATTCATCGGGGCTTGACCCACTTCTAATTTTAATAATACTTCTTTCATCAATATTCTCCTTTGACTGAATTGTATTATTGAGATTAAAAAGTCAGTTTTAATCTATCTAGGTTGATTGTAAACGATTATTCACGCTTTTAGAGTCAATAAGGTAGTGAGAATGCTTGCTGTTTTTTGATAAAAATACTGAAGTTGGATAAACTTTTATAAATTCATCTTTACAAGATGAGGTTATATTTTTATATATAATACTGACATTTTCGCATTAATTTTGTATTGAGTGATTAATCCTTTTTGTGTTTTTGTTATGCGTTTTACTTGACTAACACTTCGCAAATTTGGTATAAATTAATTACTAGTTTTACTTTTAAAACTAATATACCTAACAAATAATAATTGGATTACTGGTTTTATTTTTAAAACTAAATATTCATTTTTAAATAAGAAGAAAGAGTTTTTATCCGTGCAAAATAAAAACAAATTTATTACAAACGAAGTCGGTTGCCCAATCGACGATAACGATAATTCAAAGACTGCAGGTTTTTATGGACCTGTCACTTTAGACGATACTTGATTAGTAGAAAAATTAGCTCACTTTGACCGTGAAAGAATTCCTGAAAGAGTGGTTCACGCTAAAGGAGCCGGAGCTTACGGTAAATTTACTGTGACTCATGATATTACTAAATACACAAAAGCCAAATTATTCAGTGAAATTGGTAAAGAAACCCCAGTCTTTTTAAGATTCTCAACTGTTGCTGGTGAAGCTGGTAGTGCTGATGTTGAAAGAGACCCAAGAGGGTTTGCTATTAAATTCTATACAGAAGAAGGTAACTGAGATTTAGTTGGTAACAACACACCAGTCTTCTTTATTAGAGACGCTATTAAATTCCCAGACTTTATCCACTCACAAAAACGTGACCCAAGAACAAACTTAAGAAGTAACAACATGATGTGAGACTTCTGATCACACTCTCCAGAATCATTACACCAAGTTACAATCTTAATGAGTAGCCGTGGTATTCCTGATGGTTACAGACATATGAACGGTTACGGTAGTCACACTTTCAGTATGATTAACGCTAACAACGAACGTGTGTTTGTGAAATTCCACTTTAAAACACAACAAGGTATTAAGAACTTAACGCAAGAAGAAGCTAACAGAATTGCAAGTTTAGACCGTGATAGCGCTACAAGAGATTTATACAACGCTATTGACAATAAAGATTTCCCAAGATGAACTTTAAAGATCCAAGTCTTAACAGAAGAACAATTAAAAGACTTACCATTTAACCCATTTGATGTAACTAAAGTTTGACCACACAGTGTGGCACCATTAATTGAAGTTGGGGTCTTAGAATTAAACGAAGTTCCTGACAACTACTTCAACCACGTTGAACAAGCAGCTTTCAGTCCTGCTCACGTAGTTCCTGGTATCTCATTCAGTCCAGACAGAATGTTACAAGGTAGAATCTTTAGTTATGGTGATACTCAAAGATACCGTTTAGGCATCAACCATGACCAAATCCCTGTCAACCGTCCAAGATGTCCATACGCAACTACACACCGTGGTGGTTACAACAACCAAAACGATTACAAAGATGTATTAAACTATGCTCCAAACTCATACAACCAATACAATGATGACAAGATGAGTATTGAACCTGGTTTTAGTTACGGTGACAGTCACGAAGCTATGAAATATGACTTCAGAAAATATGACACTGATTACTTCAGCCAACCATTAGCCTTATTCAACTTATTTGACGACAAAGAAAAAGATGTTTTAGCGACTAACATCGCGAACTCAATGGCTGGTGTTGATCACGACATCATTATGCGTCAATTAAAATGATTCAAACAAATTTCATTTGAATACGGCAACAACGTTGCTAAAAAATTAAACTTAACTGAAGAATACGTACAGTTATAATAATAACAAAAAACAAGAACCCTTTGATTGGGCTCTTGTTCCTCAATTGAAATAACAACTGCAACACTTACAATAAAGGTGTTGGGTTGTTATTTTTATTTACGAGGTAAAAATTATGTACTATCAATTATCCAAAGAAGAACGTTACACCATCGATAAGTTATTTAATCAAGAACGTTTATCAATAATAAAAATTGCCAAGTTCCTCAATAGAAGTCCTTCGACAATTTCAAGAGAATTAAACGTAATACTATTGATGGATATTACGACTATGAACATGCTCATAAATCATTTGTCCGAAGAAGTTGACACAATCATTCAATGTATCTATTAAAGTATTCAGATTACACAGATAAGTTTTTGTCTATATACGACAGAAGAGTGTGTGGAGTGAAAAACTGTTGACATCTTTTAAGTTTGAATTCAGACTACAAAAAGGTTAGTTATAAGCAAATATACAACTGAATTAACTCGAATAGATGGGCAGTGAAAAAGAGCGGCAAACTTAGAAAATACTATATAAAAGGTGGCAAGAGAAAGTCGGGTATTTTCAGCAAATTTAAAGATAAAAGAGTAATGCCAATTTGAGTTAGACCAAAATATATTGATCTTCGCCAAGAATTTGGCCACTGAGAACTAGATTTAGTTATCGGTAAGAAAGCTAATGGATTCGACAATATTATTACATTCACAGAACGGAAAACAAGAATGTTATTCGTTACAAGACTTAAATCCAAGAATCCAATGAAAGTTAATTCAGCTCTTTGAAAATTAATTAAAGACAACCATCTTTATGTAAAAACTATCACAACTGATAATGGGATTGAATTTGAAAAGATTGGTCTGTTAGCTAATTGAGCTGACTGCTTGGTTTATTATTGTGAACCATTCGCTTCTTATCAAAAAGGAAGCAACGAAAACATTAATGGTTTAATTAGACGTTTCTACAAAAAAGGCACATCATTTAACGATGTAACTGATGAAGAATTATTAGCCATGCAAAACCAAATTAATTTAATGGATAGAGAAATGTTTAATTGAACTTCTAGTTACCAAATGTATCAATCAGAAATGAAAAAAATGAACCACTAGAAGAATAGTGATCCATTTCATATTTCCGAGTAAATAACTCACTAACAATCTCATAAAACAAGACTATAAATTTGATTAAATTAAGGATTTGTGTAAACTTATCCCAGTTTTTTCATGAGTTATCTATTTATAATTATAATATCAGGTTTTAAAACCCAATCGTTGCACTTGTTATTACAATAAAGAAACAAGAACCTTTTAGTTGGGTTCTTGTTTTTTTGCTAATTAGTTAATATTTAAATTTTGTTTATTTTCAATAAATAATATATATAAAATAAATGATATTTAAAATTGATTAAATTGGAGGGTGTTTATGAAAGGTGTATTAGTAGGAAAGAGAATAATAAATATTTCAAATTCATGTAATTTAGGTATTTTTTCTAAAAAACAACAACAAGAGATAATTTTTGAACATGTTTCTTCATTATTAAATTTAAATAAAGAGGGAAATAAATTGATAGATGATTTATTAAAAGAAGAAGTTGATTATAGAATTAAAAAAATTATCAGTGAAACTAATGTCTCAAATTCAAAAGAACAACAGCTAAAAGCGAGTTGTGTTTATAAACAATTAAACGAAGTAACTCTGCCAAAAAGATATAACAAAAATTGTTTTGGTGAAAATTTTATAGAAGAATTAGAGACCACAAAAAAAGAAGAAAGAATGTTTCCTATAAATAACGGATTAAGTCTAATAATAGATAGAACCATAGATGATAATTATATTGGTGAATTAATTGTTTTAGTTGGTGCTAACAATGTTGGTAAAACAAATATTTTAAATTCTATAGAATTGTTAGGTAAAACATATGAATATTCTTATAATCACAATACCGAAAAAATAAATGATTATAAAAATTTTAATAAAACAAATTTATTACCATGTATTTTTTTTATTTATAAAACAGGTTTTCAAAAAGACGAAAATAATCTTATTGCATTTTCGTTCAATACAGTAAAGGATATAAATAATCAAGAAAATAGAATATCATTTAAGTTAAATACAACCAAAAAGTGACTTAATGATAATGGAATTGACCAAAATATAGACAATTCCATCATGATCGATGGTCTCAAATATAAAAATTTGCCATTAAATGACAAGAATTTAATATCACAAGTTGAAATTCAAAAATATCTTGATAAAAGAGAATTGATGCAGTTTGAAGATGAATCGGCGTGAAATCTTTTACAAAGAATAGAAGGCAATAACAATAAAATTTTATTTCCTAAAATATTTTTTTATGACAAAATTAGCCAAATAATTGATGATAATTATTTTGAAATAAACAAGTTGGAAGATAACAAAAACAAAAAGTTGTTTTGAAATAAATTATTTTTTATATTCAACAGATATAACAAAAAAATAAAATTAAATTTTATAGATTTTTTAAATGACTATGAAATAAAAAATAAAGAAGAAATTTTAAACGAATGTTGTGGTAAATTATCAAGTCAGTTTAACTATTTTTTTGGATTTAAAGAAAATATTTATGAGTTTAAAATTCAAATAAATTTTAATGAAAAAATGTCTTTTTTTATAAAAGTAAATAATGAATTACAAAAATATTCTAAACAGTCAGTGGGTTTTCAAACAATATTCGAAATGTTAATTACTTTGCAAAGTTGTATCATGAACGATAATGAAACAATTTTAAGACCAGGAGATATTTTGTTATTTGACGAACCTTTTACAAATCTTGAAACTTTAACTATTGTAAACATTAGAAATTGATTAAGAAAGTTATGTAATGATTTAAAAATTACAATAATTATTGCAACACATTTGCCAGCTTTAGTTGATTTTGATTTTTTAGAAAATATAAGAATTGCAACAAATAAAAATAATGAGTGTTTTTTAAAAAATAATTATTGAGAATATGATGGTTATGAAGGTTTCCAAAACACTTCAAAACCAATAACTCAATCAATGAAAACATTTACAGGAAATGTTTTAGAAACAGAAAATCCTTATTTTATTTATGTGGAAGGAATTACTGATTATTTGTATTTAACTGGGATAAAACACTATATATTGAGAGAAAATTCAAATCACTACATAAAAAATTGAATTTTCATACCAATAGGTGGTTTAGGCGAAGTTGAAATTAATGGCAAATCAGAAACAGTTGGTGATTCTTATACCCAAGAAATAAAAAGTCATCGTAAAGAAATAAAAAATATTGAAAAAGAAATTAAAAGACAACAAACAAATATAACGAATTTAAATAAAAATAAACCTAATTATTATAAAAATCTAGAAAAAATAAATGATTTAATAAAAAAACATTATGAGGAAATAAATAAATTAAAATTAGAAATTTCTGAAAAGAAAAAAATACTAAAACAGAAACAAAAAATAGTAAGAGAAAAAATTAAAAATTTACAAAATAATAATATAAACCAAAGAATATTTATACTTACAGATGGAGATGATTCTGGATTAAAAAGTAATGTTAAGAACACACCATTAATCTGTTGTTGTAATTTAAAACAAATAACGTTTGGAAAGAAAAAAGAAATAGAAGATTTCATTTCTAAAACTGACAAAATAAAATTCCATTTAATTTGAGATGAACATGGAAAAAATAATAAAAATCCAGATTTTTGTGCTATTTTTAAAAAAGCCATAATAAAAGGTGACTGCACGAAAAAAACAATTAAAAATTTAGAAAGCCTTGTAAATAATATGAATAAATATTTTATAAATTTTATAAAGAAATACAATTAAAATAAATAACAATATAAAACATTACACTGCCTTCGTAATTGTTTAGTCAATTATGGGGGCGGTTTATTAAACATTCTTGTTAAATTATTTAATTTTAGAAAAAATAATCATTAAATTATTTTCTAGTAAAAATAAAATGGTCTTTTTATAGGTATGAGTAAAATGAATTGAACACTATATTGTCTTTTCTAAATCGTATTTTAAAATTTAGTAATAGAAAACTAATATCACCAAAAATTCTCTTCAGTAATCATTTAACTGACTACTGAAGAGAATTGCTGATTAAAAGACAATGTTATCTTTAATATTTTGTCTTTGACTGTCTGTCAAAATTGAATTTTTGACAATTTCATAATTATTATGTAACCATTGAATCGTTACATTTTTAATTTCTCAACTGGGTTTTACGTGACATGCCTGAGTAAAGTCTAGTTTATCGTTAACATAATTACACTTAATAAATCGATTATGACCGTTACCAGTAATAAATAATTTATCTAAAAGAATGGTTTGAACATTAGACTGTTTTTTTAAAAAATATTCAATTTTTTTATGTGTTTAAAAATACCCTCATGAGTTAAAAATAAAATCAGTTTATCACATTCAGTTGAATCTACATCTAATACAATAAATTCTTTCATAACAAACTCCTTTTTTATTTTTACTTTAATAACAATACGCAGTTATTAAATTTAAGCATTTGTTTATTAAATCACTAGATTTTTGCTTGGAATAAATAAATCTAGTGTTACTTAAATTAGGATAAATTGCTTCTCCAAAGTGACACAAAGTGTCTCTATGTAATTTGTAAAAATTATAGCATATTTCTATATTAGTCTTTTTTCTGCAATTAAGATATTTTGGAGGTAAAAGGAGAGTAGTAGTAGCCCAAAATATCTGTTAAAACTTATTGTAATTAATAATTAATCTAAAATCAGATTTTAATGTAGTTGCTAAGCACCAATTATATAAAAAAATTCTCTCAGCAATCAGTTAAGTGATTACTGAAAGAATTTTCTGTTAAAAGACTATCTTATCTTTGATGTTTTGTTTTTGTCTGTTAGTTAAAATAGAATTTTTAACATATTGATAATTATCATGTAACCACTGCATAGTACTGAACTTTATGTTTCGTTGTGGCTCAATTATTTCTGATGTATTCAAATCTAATTTGCCATTTATACATTTACATTTAATAAAACGATTATAACCATTACCTGTTACCAATAATTGATCTAATAAAACGGTTTTAACATCTGGATTCTTTGATAAAAACTGTTCAATTTTATCTAAATATGTAGTGATACTTTCGTGAGTAAGATAAAGGATGAGTTTATCATACTCTAAAGAATCAATATCGATAACTACAAATTCTTTCATGTAAACTCCTCCAATTCTTGTATATTTTATTGCTTTATAACGATTAAATCGATACACTCTTGTATTCAATTGTTTACTTCTTTATTTATGTCTAATTTAAAAATTAAATTTTGATAACGTTAAAACAATAAATAATATCTTATTAGGTTCATGAAATAAAAAAGCCACTTTCAAAAGCGGCCTTTTCAAAATAAAGCATTCCAAAGTAATTAGATATATCTAATCAGTTGAAACCAGAGAGACCTTCCACTAATAAATAATGATACGCTCTCTCTTAAACAATCATATTGTACACAAAATAAACAGAAAAAATTACTAATATGAATTTAAAATTGATAGATTAATAAACGATTATAGTTCACCATTTTTAATAAATAATGATTATAAAAAGGATTCTATGTAGTTTCTGAAAACCGACATCATAAAAACATTCTCCTCAGCAATCATTTGACTGACTACTGAAAAGAATTTCTTATTAAAAGACTACATTATCTTTAATATTTTGTCTTTGACTGTCTGTCAAAATCGAATTTTGCACAAGTTCATAATTATTATGCAACCATTGAATGGTTACATTTTTGATTTCTAAACTGGGTTTTACGTGATATGCCTGAGTAAAGTCTAGTTTACCGTTAACATAATTACACTTAATAAATCTATTATAACCGTTACCAGTAATAAACAATTGATCCAAAAGAACGGTTTGAACATTAGACTGTTTTTTTAAAAAATGTTCAATTTTTTTTATGTGTTTAAAAATACCCTCATAAGTTAAAAATAAAATCAGTTTATCACATTCAGTTGAATCTACATCTAATACAATAAATTCTTTCATAACAAACTCCTTTTTTTATTTTTACTTTAACAATTCGTAGTTATTAAATTTAAGCATCGGTCTATTAAATCATTAGATTCTTGTTTGGAATAAATAAATCTAGTGTTACTTAAATTAAGATAACTTACTTCTCCAAAGTGACACAAGGTGTCTCTATGTAATTTGTAAAAATTATAGCATATTTCTATATTAGTCTTTTTCTTTAAGTCAGAAATTTTTGGGGTAAAAATATATTGATTTAAATTGTTAGTGTCTTTTTGAAAATAATTAAAATTAGTTTTTAATACAATACCAGTTTCACTAATTAAGTATTTGATGTGACCTTCTAAAGCTCTAAAAGCTGGTATTGCAAACATTGAATAATCTTCACAATAATCCATTACTTTCAAATTTAAATATTGTGTATTAAATAAACATTGTCTTAATAATCTTTTAATATCATTAGGATAGTTTTTGGGTAAATTATTAGACAAATCATCATAAAGACTATAAACGAATCTTTATCAATATTAGTGCGATAAGCACTACTTAAAATTTCTTCTACTTTAATATTCGAACATACCTCAATAATAATTGAGGTTATTGTTTGGAATAAAGGCGAATGTTTGCCTTGGAGTAATAATTGACCTTTATCAAATAAAGTAATGGTAATTTTTTCACCCTTATTTTTAAATTTATAAATTTGTTTATTTGCATGTTCATCATTTAATTCAATCAAAATGTTATTGTATGTCTCTGTTACTTTTTCTTTAATTAAATAAAAATCAGTTAATTTAAAATAAGGAATGGTGAATCAGTTATCACCCATAATGCCATTCTTATATTTATCATTTAAAGCCATTTTTGCTAAAGCGTCAGCTTTATCGTTATAAACAATATTACTGTGACCTTTAATTTTGACAAACTCCACTTGTAATAATGCTTTAAATTTAGACTCAAATAAATTAGTATACATTTTAGCTACATTAGATTTAGGAGTTCACTCACCAGTTAATCATTTATTTAATCCTTCATAATCATGATAAATTTTGAGTTTGTCATAATTATTCGAAATAGCTCAATCTAAAGCATTAATCACTCCAAAAGCTTCTCCAGCAACATTCTTTTCAGGTAGATATTTTTCATTTGATCCAGAACCACAAATATTTTCTTCTTCACCATTAGATTTAATTAACTGTACTCCATAACCATATCTATTTAATTCTTTATTGTAACTACCATCAGTAAACGCTACCAAATAGCCATCTTGGTTATCTTTTTGCACTTGTTCCACTCAGATATCTCTATCCGTTAAATACGCTTGAGCTTCTTCTTTAGATATAAAGGCTTTGTAGTCAGCTCCTTTAAAACCTTTAATTGAATTTTGACATTCATCTCAAGTTTCAAAAACGCCAGTTTGTGTACCCTTTTTAACTGCATAAAATTTTGTCATATTTATCACCTCTTTTGTTAATCTGCCCCCATTATATAATTCGGTGATCACATTACAGTCTGGAAATAATCGTGTAAAAAACCTTACCGTTTCCTGGTAAGGTTTTAAGTTTTAAATATCTGCTAACGGTAATGGTTCTTCTTGTTTTTTCTTAAAGAAGAATCTTCTGTTTTTCTTAGCTTCTAAAGTTTTGTTTGGGTCTTTATCTAATAAAGCTTGTTTCTTGTGTTCTAATTCAGTTAACTGAATTTCTAAGTTCATTTTTTCTAATTCCATGTAGTAAATACGGTTTAGTGTCTTGTTGTATTTTTCGCATAAACTTGGAATTACACATAATAAAATAATTCCTGCTAATACAGCAATTAAACATGTATTAGAAATAATCGCATCTCAAACACCAGAATTGTGACCTAAGTTAAATTCATTGTATGCTTGAACTTCAATAATCAAGTTTACGATTGGGCTGATGATTTGGGCCACCATCGCAATTAATACAACTAGTGAACTAATAAAGGCACAGATGATATACAATCATTGTTTCTTAGTTTTGTTTTTTAATTTAGATGTTTTAAAACCATAAGATAAAATGGCTAAAGCAATAAACAAGAAAGCAATAATCGTTTGTCAGTTTGAAATCAAGTCACAGAACGCATAGATATGAGCCAAGGTTGGGTTATGTGCTCCTTGCGAAACATACAGACCATAACCCCCTACTAAACGGTAGGCATAAGCACCAATCACAAAGCAAATGACTGATACAACTTGACCAAAGATTAATTGGTAGAAAATACCAACAACTGGTTTTTTAAATTTATTGATGTGTTTAATTAAACCTTTAGCAAATAAAGCTTCTCTAGATTCAATAAAGGTTTGGTATAAGTATGGCCCTCACATGCCATAGCCGTTTAAGCTACCGAGAATACCACACGTAATAATAATATTAATTAACGCATACACTCATGCGATATGTTTTTTAACAAAGAAAATCCCAATTCTATCTCATTTTCCACCAGGTGCACCTAATGTGATACCTAATGAAATAGCTAAGTAAATAGCTGTAACAATTAATAATCCTGTTAATAAAATTCAAGGAATTTTCTTTGGTTCTTTTAATTTGTCGCCCATTCCAGAAGCAACATAGAATCCGTCATATGCAAAGAAAATTGCAGATAAGGCCATGAACACTCCAAGGACTGGAGAGAACATGAAGAATGATGGTTGAGTTTGTGCGGTACTTGTGGTATCGTACGGAATGTAACCAATGTTATTTTCTGTTGGCAACTGTCCGTGACTCAGACCAATAATAATAAAACCAATTAGTAAGGCGAATGCTAATGGAACAAATTTAATCAAGTTTACCATTAAGCTTGTCGCGTTTCCTATTTTTAAAGAGAACCCCGATACTAAACAGAATCAGAAGTTCAAACCTAATGTAACTAACATAATTCCCCATCATGGGAAGTTAAGAACACTTAGGCCGATATGGCCATAGACTAAAACACCATTAACGTATGAAGCGTCTATATAAGCCAAACCACTTTGCAAACTTTGCAATAAATATACTGGCACAATGAACCAGTTTGTTGGCACATAAAAGTACAAGAAGTAATTTTTGGCCATTTTATAAACCATAAGGCTATTAAATTTTCTAATTCAACTTAAGAACCCACGGTTATCTTTTTTGGATTGGGATGCAATATCAATCAATGCGATTGCCATTGCAATAACAGATAAACCTGCAATTAATCAAGTAACTAAAGAAAGTACAATGGAATTGTGGGTGTAACCCATAACACCACCAGATTTAAAGAAGATACCCGATCCGATACAGCCACCCATTGTCATAATGACAGCAGAGAAGAAGCCAATTCTTTTAGGAATAGATTTTGTAACTACTAAATCTTCTTTAGCAATACTGTTGTTTTTTACTCTTTTATTCATTAAAATCTCCTTTCTATGATTTTTAATAGACGAAAAAACCCATACTCTTGAAGACAATACTTCAAAAGTATAGGTTTATAAATTATTTAATGTTTAGCGTAGGTTAAAAAATTATTTTTCAATAATTTCGTTTTCGATAACACTAACTTTAGTTTTGCTTCCCATGAATTTAGTGTATTTAACTACACCAGCAGTTAAAGCAAATAAAGTGTGATCTTTACCTTGTCCAACGTTTTTGCCAGGGTAAATTCTATTACCTCTTTGACGATAAATAATTTGACCAGCTTTTGTAGATTGTCCATCAGCAAGTTTAGCACCTAAGTATTTAGGGTTTGAGTCACGACCGTTCTTAGTAGAACCTACCCCTTTTTTACTTGCAAAAAGTTGTAAGTTTATTAAACATTTAGTGTTGAAACATTTAGTGTTTTTCATAAGATTAAATCCTTTCTAACTTAACTCATGGTTTATTTCTTGAAAAGAAATATACTGAGAGTACTCTTCATGATTAAGTGCTGATAATTGTGTTTGTAATAATTCTAATAAGTATAAATTAGCTTGCGATTGGTGCAGCAGTCTTAAGCTAAGATATCCTTCTTCAACGACAATTTCAACATCTTCCTCTACAAATCAATTAATAGCTCCCATCGTAATGGCACTCACACCTGCACACACGATGTCTTGACCGTGTGGAGCATAGTTGGCGTGTCCAGAAACGACTAAACCGTTTTTGTAGAACTTAATTTTAATCATTGAAATTATGCGTTAATTGATTTAATAACTAATTTTGTGTATGGTTGTCTGTGACCTTGTCTCTTGTAGTGGTGTTTTTTAGATTGAAATTTAACAATGTCAATCTTTTTTTGCTTTCCGTGTTTTTCTACAGTAGCTACTACTGAAGCACCAGCAACGAATGGTTTACCGATACCTTTTTCAGTCATTAATACTTGGTCAAAAGTAATGTCTTGGCCTTCAGCAACGTTTAATTTTTCAACGAAAATAACGTCGCCTTGTTGAACTTTATATTGTTTTCCACCTGTTTGGAATACAGCGAACATATAAAATCCTCCTAAAATCTCGCTTCAGATGGTCCTCTAATTTTTGTGCAAAATTAAAGTGTTTTACCATGTTGAATGCGGTTACCTATGTAAACATTATTCTTACATAGTCTTGTTTATTCTACTAGAAAATCTAGCAATTAGATAATTAAATTAACAATTTTGTTGACAACCACAATTGTTTTCTTCAATGGTTTGTCATTAATATAAGCTTTAACTTTATCTTGATTTAAAGCTAATTCTAATAATTTATCTTCTGGTGTATCAACTGAAACTGAGATAATATCTCTTGGTTTACCATTAATAACTACCGGAATATTAATAGTTGTAGCCACTGTTTTAGCTTCATCAAATGTTGGTCAGTTTAATTTTGTAACAGACACTGTTTCATCATTATCTAATGAATGGTAAATTTCTTCAGCTAAGTGTGGAGCGTAACATGAAAGAATAATTGCAAAGTTTTTCATGTACTCTACATAGAATTGTTTTGTTTTATAAACTTGGTTGATGAAAATCATCATTTCAGAGATACCAATGTTGAAGTTGTTATCGTTTAAGTTATCAGTAACTTTTTTCACCATTAAGTTGTAAGCTACCACTAAGTCTTCATTTACATCAGCTTCAGTAGTAACTGTTGCAATATCTAATGTATCTCTTTCCATATATAGACGGTAAACTCTGTCTAATCATTTTCTTACACCGTCTAATGATTCATTTTTTCAAGCCATTGATGATGTTAATGGACCCATAAACATTTCGTATAGTCTTAAGGCATCCGCACCGTGTGATTCAATAATATCATCTGGGTTTAAAACGTTACCCTTAGATTTTGACATCTTTTCACCATCTTCACCTAAGATCATACCTTGGTTGATAACTTTGTAGAATGGTTCTTTAGTTGGTACTACACCAATATCGTATAAGAATCTGTGTCAGAATCTTGCGTATAGTAAGTGTAATACAGCGTGTTCTTGACCACCAATGTATACGTCAACTGGTAATCATCTTGCTAATCTTTCTTTAGCTTCAGCTGAATCTAAGTCAGTGTAACTGCCATCTGGATTCTTTAATAAGTAACCAATGTAGTATCAGCATGAACCAGCTCATTGTGGCATTGTATTTGTATCTCTTAAGTATTTTTTACCCTTAATATCTACATTTAATCAGTCAGTTGCGTTAGCTAAAGGACCTTCACCTGTAGTTGATGGTTTAAATTCACTCATTTCAGGCAATAATACTGGTAAAGCTTCATCAGCTAAAATGTTGTTGTTTTCGTCAAATAATACTGGGAATGGTTCACCTCAGTATCTTTGTCTACTGAATAATCAGTCACGTAATTTGTAATTTACTTGTTTTGACGCGATGCCTTGGTTAATTAAGAATTGTTGTAATGTTCTGTAAGCGTCAGCTGTTACCATTCCGTTTACCATTAAACTGTTAATGTGTTTGCCATCCTCTAAGTAAGGTAAGGCTTCTGATTTACATTCGATTACTGGAATAATGTCTAAGTTGAATTTTTCTGCAAATTCAAAATCGTTTTCATCGTGAGCTGGTACACCCATTAAAGCTTCTGTACCAACACCAACTAAAACATAGTTAGAAACAAAAATTGGAATTCTCTTGTTGTTAATTGGATTAATTGCATAACTACCTGTAAATACACCAGTTTTATCTTTTAATTGTTTAATTTCTCTGTCTGATAACTTGTTGTATTCATCTAAGTAGGCTTCTACTTCTACCTTTTGTTCTTTTGTTGTTAAAACATCAATTAATGGATGTTTGGGTGATAAAGCTAAGTAGCTGACTCCATAAATTGTGTCAATTCTTGTAGTAAACACTTTAATTTTGTCATCTGAACCAAATACTTTGAAGTCAACGTTAGTTCCTTCCATTCTACCAATTCAGTTTTTTTGTAAGTGTTTTAAACTTTCTGGTCAGTCAATTTCTTCTAAACCTTCTAATAATTTATCAGCGTATTCAGTAATTTTTAACACTCATTGTTTCATAGGTTTTCTAACTACTGGGTGACTACCACGTTCACTAACTCTGTTGCCTTCTTTATCAATTAAGACTTCTTCGTTAGCTAATACTGTACCTAATTTTTCACATCAGTTTACGTCTACTTCTTTAATTTCAGCTAAACCGCGTTTGAATAGTTGTAAGAAAATTCATTGTGTTCATTTGAAGTATTTAGGATCAGTTGTGTTTACTTCTTTATCGTAATCAAAACAGAACCCTAATTTTTGTAATTGACTTCTAAAGTGATCAATATTAGTTTGTGTAAAAGTTCTTGGATGGTTATTTGTTTCCAATGCGTATTGTTCTGCAGGTAGACCAAAAGCATCTCAACCAATTGGGTGAAGGACATTAAACCCATTTAGTCTTTTAAATCTACTAATAATATCTGTTGCAGTATAACCTTTAGGGTGACCGACGTGTAAACCTTTACCAGATGGGTAAGGAAACATGTCCAAAGCGTAGAATTTCTTTTGAGACTTATTGTCTAAGAATTGATAAGTATTGTTATCTAATCAATATTTTTGTCATTTTTTTTCAATTTTATTATGGTTATACATAAATGTAAAATCCTCTTTTTATGGTAATTTAAATGTATTAATTATAAACGATAGACCAAATATAATGCTTATCCTATCGTGAAAAAATGAGTAGTTTTTAAAACAAGCTTAGGTTTTTTTCGTCTAACTCTCTTTTAAGAAAAAAACTTACTAAATTACGACAATTTTTTCTAATATAAAAAAATACAAAAAAACTTATTTAGCCAATTTCCTTTATTAACTCCTGCGCGCTTGAAGTTAAGAATTGGTTAAATAAGTTTTGTTTTTTAAAGTGTATCTATGTTAAATTCGTAAGAAAAGTATTATGTAATTTCAGACAGATAAGCACTTGTTTTAAAATGGTTAATCTATAATTATAATATTCTATTCCGAATAATTTCGCTATATATTAAATAAAATACCCAACATTTGTCGTTTTCAAGAAAAACAAAATGTTACTTTATAAAGTTTCGTCAAAATTTCTTATCGGTTTAATCAAGAAATTTCTATAATTCTAATTGTTAAATAAATAATTCATGGAATCGTAAAAAACTATTCTGTTGAATTTTTTCATTTATTAGAAGTTATTTAAGTTGATTCTTTTTGACTTTTAAATATTCTTTATTAATAGTTCTAGTTTGAAGAAAAACTAAATGCGATAAGGGGTCATTTAAAAATTTAAAGGGGTCTTATAAATTTTAAAAGCACGTAATAATTCTTCGTTTTGGGGTTTATTTTTTGAATTTATTTAATAAATTTTATTCAGCGTGTTTATTAAAATCAGTCCGTTTTAACACTCTTAATTTTGAAGAGTGTGCACGATTGTTTCTTTCTAATTCTTCATTCGACGGAAGAATAGCTCTTGTATTGATGATTTGAAACTCTTGTCAAACTTCTTTTAATGGAATTTCAGCAGGTAATTGATTTTTACTCAATTCCTTGAATTTTTTTACTACTAATTTGTCTTCCAAAGATTGGAAGGTGATTATTGCTAACCGACCTTCAGGACAAAGACAACTAGTAATTTCGTCAATTGCTTGGTTTAAAACACCTAATTCATCATTGACTTCCACTCTTAAAGCTTGAAAATAAACTTTTGCTGGGTGTTTATTTTTATATAGTTCCCTTACTGGGAAAGCTTCTTTAATAATATCTACTAATTCCAACGTAGTTTCGATTGGTTTTAGCGTACGATGCTTAATGATGTTGCTAACAACGGGTTTTGGATTTTTGACGTCGCCGTATTGTCTAAAAATGCGAACTAGTTCACCGGCAGGATATTCGTTAACAATTTTAGCTGCTGTTAGTTCAGCAGTTTGATCCATTCTCATATCTAACGGCCCTTCAAGCTTATAGCTAAAGCCACGATAAGAATTGTCTAATTGAGGACTTGATACACCTAAATCCATCAAGACTCCATTTACGAAATCAATTTTTAGATCTGTCAAAACTTTCTTTAAGTTACAAAAGTTGTCTTTAACAATTGTGACTCTTTGATCATTTACAAACTTTGCTTGGCAAAATTTAATGGCTTCATCGTCTTGATCGATTCCGATTAACCGTCCATTAGGACCTAATTTGCTTAGCAATAATTCTGAATGTCCGCCTCTACCAAGAGTGGCGTCAACATATATACCATCGGGAATAATTTCCAATGCGTCAACAGATGAGTTTAACAATACACTAATGTGTTTATTTGAATTATTCATCGTTATCATCATCCATTTCCTCAAATATTGAACTTAAAGAGTTGATGTCGTCAACTCTTTTTTCTTCGTTGTAAATGTCAGCATCTCATATCTCTACTTTATTGCCAACACCAATTAAAACGACATTTTTATTAATAGAACAAACTTTAATTAAGACACTCGGTAACAAAATTCTGTTAGCACTATCAATTTGTACTTCAAATGTATTACCTAAAATGGCTCTTTGTAAAGCTCTTAATTTAGCCTTGTTACTACCGTTTTGGTTAAGTGCATCTGCGTATTTTTGAAATTCTTCAGGAGTACGTAATTCAATACATTTATCAGGCGAAGCTGAAATCATAACAACAGCATCTAATTTTCTACGAATAGAAGCTGGTAAAGTTAAACGTTTTTTGCTGTCTAATGAATGTTCGTAAGTACCTAGTAACACTTTCTCCCACTTTCTAACACAAATACTCTTATAGTATATAAGAAAAAGACATTAATTTATATTGTTTTTGTAATTTTTTTGTAATTTTTTTTCTTTCCAAAAAAATATAGGAAAAAATACCGCTTCTAAAGCGAAATAATAAAGCACACTATAATAGTTGCTAATTTTACTAAAATATACGAAACTAGACACTGCTAGATTCATGTGAATTAAGCGAATTATTCCTGTAATTATTTGTGTATTTCACACATTAAATCGAGGAAGATAAAACGTTAATAATAAGTATGAATAAATGAACGGAATTAGAGCCGAATAAAGGTAGTTTAACAGCAAAAAATACACATTAATTTTTGGAGAAATTTTTAATACCATGGGTAGGGTAATGAAAAAACAACCTAACGAAATTAACATACTTAAAGCAAATTTATGTCCACTTAGATATTTCATTAAAAAGTTAATGTATATTGAACACAAAAAAGTCATTAAATAACCCAAATTATTCAACTCTTGGTTAAAACAAAACCCAATAATTAATCCAGATCAACAATTAAGTATAATGTTATCTTTTACTCTGAATAGTACTCTAAATAAGAGATTTAAACAAATCCGTAAAATTCCAATACTATAACCCAAAAAATAACCATAAATTACAGTAAAACAAAATCCACAAAAATCTCGGAAAAATGGCCGTTTTTTCAAGCAAAAAATCCGGCTTATCAGATTTAATAATAAACTAATATGAAAACCAGAAACCACGAATAAATAACCAATATTTAAACTATTAATTTGGCGCAATAATTGATAACTATTTTGATTACGAAAATTAAAGAGCAACATTTCGATAAAGCTAGCTGAATCGCTACTGTAACGGGATTCTATAAAAATCATCAATATTTTTCTTAAGTAAAAAAATTGCGTTTTTTTCTCTAAAAATTGGTTCAAAAATTTTAACGAAAGTGGTGGTATAAAATAAATAATTAATAGACTAATTCCTATTAAAATTCCTATATTTAATCATTGAAAAACCGATGTTTTTAAAAAAATTAAGCACACATAAAATGGGGTGGTAATAATTAAAAATCAGTAGTTTTTTTCAGTAATTGAAACTGAAAATAAAATAACTGTACAAAAAACAGTTAATAATTGAAATCAAGTCAATTTATATTTGTATAATTCTAAATGTATCATTCATTATTAATAATGAATGAATATAAAAAATTACTTTTGTCTTATTTTTTGCCATTTTTATGGTTTTGTTAAGACGCATTTACCAATTTTAGAGGTTTACCACCATTGAACAAAGATACAATTTTGTCGATATCTAGTTTTGACTGAAAAAACAAAAACGTTAACTATAAACAACTTTATAGTGCCCTTGAAGATATCTTCGCTATTTACAGAAATTATCGCTTTAAATGCGAATTAAAAAATTCTGTTAGTTCCTCTAATAATTTCTTAATGCACGATTGTAATTATGAAGCCATTCAAGATTACTTAAATATTATTGACATGGCTTGTAATAACCTGACCCCAGAAAACAAAGAAGTAATTAACTTAATTTTTGTAAAAAGATTAAAATACAACGAAACTTTTTACTCTAAATCTGTTTATTACGAAAAAAAGAAAAGAGCTACCCGCGAGTTCATCGGTATCTTAATTAATGATTACAATACCGAAAAAGTGTTTGCTGATTTAGTAAATAACGTCAAGCCTTTTCTCTATTAGTATAAAAATGGTAAAATATACTAATTAATTATTTAATTGACGAAGGAGAGTTTTAAATGCTAACAGTAGCAATTGTAGGAAAACCTAATGTAGGTAAGTCTACTTTATTTAACAGAATTATCGGTAAAAAGAAGTCTATTATTGACGATCAACCCGGAGTTACACGTGACCGGATTTACGATAATGCCGAATGATTAACAAGAAAATTTGAACTAATTGATACTGGTGGCTTAGAAAACTCCAAAAGAGATTTCCAATACAACATTAACAACCAAGTTAATTTTGCAATTGACGAAGCAAAAGTAATCGTCTTTTTAGTGTCTCATAAAAATGGAATTGACGAAAACGACCGTTTCGTAGCGAAAACTTTAAAGAAAAACGCTAAAGGTAAACCAGTTATCTTAGTCGTAAACAAAGCTGAACAAGATAGCGCGAGAGAAAGCGCTAACCAATACTACTCATTAGGATTTGGTAAACCAATTTTCATTTCTTCAGCTCATGGGATTGGAATTGGTGACTTATTAGATGAAATTATTAAATACAGCGATACTGCAGAAGTCACAAATACTGATGATTACCATTTCTGTGTAATTGGTAGACCGAATGTAGGTAAATCTAGTTTGGTAAACGCAATCCTAAACGAAGAAAGAGTTATTGTTAGTGATATTCCAGGATCAACAAGAGACTCAATCGATTCATCTTTCAAATACAACGGTGAAAACTTTGTTATCACTGATACAGCAGGTATTAGAAGAAAAGGTAAAGTCCAAGATAACGTAGAAAAATATTCTGTTTTAAGAGCAGAAAGAGCAATTGCTAAATCTAACTGTATCTTATTTATGATTGACGGTTCTGAAGAATTCAAAGAACAAGATGAAGTTATTGGCGGTTTAGCTTACAAAGCCAACATTCCTACTATTATAGTAGTAAACAAATGAGACAAAGTTGCTAACAAAGATAGCTCAACAATGTCTCAAATGACTAAAAAAATTAGAGCACAATTTAAATACTTAGCTTGAGCACCAATCGTTTTTATTAGTGCTCAAGATAACAAGAGAATTCACACGATCTTCTCTACAATTAATACTTTAAGAGACGAAATTTGTAAGAAAATTTCTACATCTTTACTAAATGATGTCATCTTAAAAGCGCAAATGTTACAAGAAGCCCCAATTTTTAAGGGTAACAGAGTAAAAATTTCTTATGCCACACAAGTGCAAAGTCAAATTCCTACTTTTGTAATTTTCTGTAACGACCCAAAATACTTGCACTTTAGTTATGCAAGATATATTGAAAATCAAATAAGAACTTCATTTGATTTACAAAATGTTCCTGTAACTTTATACTGAAAGTCTAAGAACGCCAATACTAGAGGCGGCAATGATTACGAAAAGTAAAATTTTAATTTTAGGAACCGGAGCATTTGGGACAGCGTTAAGTCAGCCGTTGATTGATAACGGTCATGAAGTTTACTTCTTTTCTAAAAACCAAGCTGTTTTAGAAGAGTTAACTAAAGGACAACATCACCTTTTCCCTAATACTCATTTAAGCACACCTACAGGAACATTCTCTTCTTTACAAGAAGCTTTCGCTACAGTGAAATTTAATTTTATTTTATTAGCTGTGCCATCAAAAGCTTTACCTGTTGTATACGAAGAATTAAAACCATTTTTAAATAAAGAAATCGCTATTATTAACACTTCTAAGGGATTAGCTAATAACGCTGAAGGAGTTTGATCTAATTTATTTAAAAAAGATAATTTAAACGAACATTACGCACTTATTGTGGGGCCATCATTTGCCGATGAAATTGTCACTAGACAAAAAACTATTGTCAATGTCGTCTCTGATGATCCAGAATTTAATTTATCTGTTTGTAATATATTCAACAATAATTACTTTAAAATGATTCCATTCGGTGACGAATTCGTAGCTTCTTTAGCGTCTTCGTTTAAAAACTCATTAGCCTTGGCTTTAGGTTTATTAAGTACTTTTACCGAATCATTAAACACTCGTTCCGCTTATTTAACCATCGGTGTTAGTGAAATCCAAAAAATTATTAATGTTCTAGAGCCGCATTTTAAAAGATCTATTTTGCATTTCTTTGGTATTGGTGATATTTTCTTGACTTGCAACAGCGAAATGTCTAGAAACTATTCATTTGGTAAACTCATCGGAAAAGTTGGATTCGCAGAAGCTAATAAGCAACAATCTGGAACCACTATCGAAGGAGTAAGAACATTAACCTTCATCCACCGTTATGCTGAAGAATATCAGTTACAATTGCCTTTATTTGATATTCTTTACCAAATTTGCTACGAAAATAAAAGTCATACCTCTTTTGTTGAAGATGTATGACAAGCATTTAAATAAGTTAACGATAAGTTTTAAATAAAACTTCGGTTTTATTATTTATGAAATCTATCAAGACGTATGTTCTTGATAGATTTTTATTACGCGGTAGAGCTAAAGAACCTGGATTTAAAATATATGGTTTTTTGTAATTATCAAAACTTTCTTTATGGCTATGACCATAAATAATTAAATCTACATTATCTTCAGCAAACTCATTTTCCAACTTAGTTTCTCAGTGTGTAAAACTAAACTGTTTATGACCGTGAATTAAACCAACACGCATTCCGTTAAGATTTATAACTAAACGTTCTGGTCCTCAATCATCATTATTTCCTGCTACATATACAATATGTCTTTCATCCAAAAACTCAGGTTTTAAACAATGATCACCAGCTAACAACACTAAATCAGGTTGTTCTAATTCAATAACTTCATCAAGTAAATAACCATAGCCGTGAATATCAGAAACCACTAAAACTTTTTTTAGATTATTAAAAGTTAACTCTATTTTATTTAGTTCATTCATTTAAATATTTTTTTAATTCTTTTAAATATAGTTTAGTTTCTTCTAATTCGATATGGTGTGAAGATTTTTCGAATACTAAGATTGGTACTTGGTTTTTAAAATGCTTAAATTTATAGGATTTAATCAATGACGATAAGTCCACTACTTCATCATAAACACCCATAAAAATTGCGGTATTTTTACAAAAGTGTGTTTCTTTCTTTCTAATTGCTTTTAAAGAATCGTATAAGCAAATTTGGGCAATGGCTGTATCAAAGAAATCTTGGTACTTTAAGTAATGTCTAAATTTAGCTGTAAATAAACTACTTGATCTGTCGCCAAAATATTCATCAACTTTGTAATATTCTTTTTGCATTCTGATGAAATATGAATTTAGATTATTTTTATATGATGGAATATTCGAAGTATAAGGGTTAACAAGGGTTGTAGAAAAAATTGGTGAGATAAATAAACAACCTAACGGATTCATATAATGGTGAATTAAGCTAATAATACTAGCACCGACACCACTGCCAATAAACACTATTTTAGAGGTATCGATTTCTAAATATTCAATAATATGTAACACATATTCTTGTAAGTCATTAAATTTTAAATCCTTACCTAAATGGTATAAATTTTCTCAATCCACAATAATAATGTCAAACTCTTGAGAAAAAGGACGGTAAATTTCTTGATAATATTTTGCCGATTCTGTGTATTCGGGAATTACAAATAAAATGTTTTTGGTTCATTTATAAAACATCGGTTTTTCTGTAATAAGCATAAGTGTTGGCTCCTTCTATGTATAATTAAAATTATAAACAAAAGAAGAACTGGAGTTTCATATGAACCATCCATTAACAGCAGAAGCTATTAAATTATTTCAAGAAAATGCCTCTCAGTATCGTAACGAAGCCATTTTAAGCATCGAACCTATTCACTGTGGTTATACTAACCAGTCTTTTTTACTTACCACTGAATATCATAAATTTCAAATTCGTTTAGGTCAAAATAATTCAATCGTGAGTCGTCAAAATGAAGCTACTATTCTGAAGATTATTCAAGACCAATATTTTCTTTACTATGATGTCAACAATGGCAATGCCGTTAAACACTGAATCGAGGGCGAACCGTTGTTAGATTACTACAATACGCACAATCATAATTTAGACGAAAATATTATTGATGAATTGCTTACTAAGATTCAGAATTTACACCAAATACAAGATGCTAATTTAAATAAAGTCATTCCACACGATTATTTTGTCTTTTTTAATAACAATCATGACTTATCCATTAAACATAAAAATAAGTATGTAGAACTAGTGAATAAATGAGTTCATTCTAAACCCTGAACTTTGAGTCATAATGATTTAAACTTGCAAAATATTTTAATTAATCCAAATCAGGAATTGATCTTTATTGATTATGAATGAGGCAGAATTAATCATCCATACTGAGATATTGCTAACTTTATTAGAGAATCACAATTAGAATTAACCGTAGTTCAAATGATTGCAGACAAAATGCATATCAATTATCAAGAATTGTTAGAGTTTATGTATATTTGTACCAACTTTGCATACCAATGAACTTTTAGTACTAGCTATAGTGAAGCTATTCAAAAATATCGAGAAAAAACACTAAAACTCTTAGAATCATATTTTCAATTACTTTAAAAAATGATCGCTTTAATTAGCGACCATTTTTTTCTTAACTAAAAGTTGTTAAATAATTTACAACTCATTTTCATTAATTCTGGCATTACCATAGTTTGAGGGCCTTGCACTTTTGCTGGGGCTGTTTGCGCACTATTACTAATGTTTAAACAATTAGTAATCACTCCAGTAATAATAGATAATAGTGTGGAGACTACCGTCATAATACCCCAGCCACCATAACTAATAAATGGCGTTAGAAAACCACCAGCTTTAATTGCGAGTTTTTGTTCTAAAGTAATTTTAGTCATTTTAAATGAAGGGACTCCCAATGGACATAGTTGATGACATTGCATTATGACCCGCTCTAATATAAAGCCTTGTTGAATGATCATCATAAGCTGTAGCCGTATGATATTTAGGATGAGTGTTGTTATTGTAGACCATTTGGTTAATTAATGCCAAAAAACCATTTAATGCCTGGCCCACTAAACCGGCATATAAAGCAGTATTTCACGGATAAATTCTAGTAGCAGCAAAACCCTGAGCTTGTACCGCTATTTTTTGCTGTAAATTAAGTTTATTCATAAATTTACCTTTCTGTTCAGATTTAGAGGCTTAAAGATGATTTAAAACAGCTCACAGAGGTTGATGTGTAACGATTAAATACGTCAAATCTTTTTCTGTAAGATTTAAATTTAAATTAGTAGCAAATACATACTTATCTTGTAGTTCTTTGATAAATTTTGACTTAAATAAATATGTTAATCCATTATTCTCTAGTTTTGCAACTTGGGTATTATTAAGCAAAAATTGAGCTGCTGGTTTATCTACAATTAAAAATTGAGCATTATCATAATTTTGTACATGGCAAAGATATTTCATATCAATCTTAAAACTCAATAAAAATAAAGTGGCAGATAATAAACAGGCACCCATAAGAATAGCTAGCGTGAATAGTAACCAGTTCTTTTTATAATTGGTGATCATATAGTTCTAAAAAAGCGTTGTTTTCAGTATTGCTAATTATAAAGTTAGACCGATTGATTTCATTGAATAAATCTACAACCAAATTTCGGTGTAACAAACTGGTGTTATCTAAAACTTTATCTAAAATAAGACATTTATGTTTTGCTTTCAATAAATTCAACAAAACGAAAATTCCTTTAATTTCTTTTGGTATTTCACCAATTTTAGTTATTTGTGGGTTGAGATTATAAGTGATAAATAATTGTTGAACCCGATCTTGGAATTGGTCTGGCAGATAATAAATTAATTGTTTTAAGTCGGTTTGGTACTCAATGCTACGTTCATCAATGATAAGAATTTTTTCTAAATAATTTTGGGTGTTATAACATTCTAGTTTGACATCATTAATTAAACATAATCCTTCATAACTTTTTTGTTTGATTAAATAATCAAAGTAAGGCCATTCACTTAAATTCTTATAATTTAAAGATAAATTTTTGCTGACTAAATGGCCGTTTAATTTTAATGTTTCTATTTTGTCTAAAGCGTAACCATTCTTAACATTATTTTGATTTTGATTATTTTGAGCTAATAAATCTTGCATCTTTTTATACAAAGGTTTAATGTTAAAGTATTCAAAAAACGTAGTAATTACTTTCTTTACGCTACTACTATTTAAATGAAAAATTGTTAAAGCCAAGAAAATTTGTCCTGGTTGGTTAAAGGATAAATTTCATGAAATTAATAAGACAAGATAATTTAATAAATGTAAAACAAATTCTGTAAAAAAATGAATCACTTTATTACGATAAGAAAAATTAATATGTAAATTATTTTGTTCAAATAATTCTTGCTGTAAATTATCCAATCAACGTTGTTGAAATTCTTGGTGTTGATTGGTTTGGCTGTAGTCAAAAAAATTATTTAACTCATGTTCTAACAAAAATTGACGCTTTCAAGTTTTCTCGATTAACTGTTTGTTATTCTTGTACAAAAAGAAATTGACGATCAAAACGATAAGCGTATTACTTGCAATAATAATACCGTACCAGCGGTTTAAAAATAGCAGCACTATACTAGAAGCTGCACTAATAAATAATTCACTTAAACAATCGCTCAAATAATAGGCGCTAAAATGTAATAATTTAGGAATATTACTAATATTTTGTAAAATTTCAAACTTGTTAAATGTTTTATAAAAATATAAATTCTTTTGTAAAAGCAAATCTAAAAACTGACGCATGCCGTTTTTATAAATCCGTTTAAAATACCAAGTTTTAATTAAATAATTAAAGAAATTAAAACTATAATGCAAGCTTAAAAGTAATAAAAAAATTAAGCTTAATTTCCATAAACTATCTGTCGTTAAACTATGAGGATTCACGTTCATAATTTTAGTCGTATAAAAACTCACAATTATTTCTAATGCAAATTCTAAAATACCTGTCAAAATAAATAAGCACGAAAAACCATTAAAAATTTGGTGAAATAATTTTTGGGTGTTTCAACACGGAATTTTCTCGGGTTGTTTTTTAAAATTGGTAAAGCAAACCACGCCACTAAATTTAGCTAGCGGTTTGTTCAGTGGCTGTTTTAAAACGGTGTTATCTGGATTATAAACCAGCATTTTTTGGTGTTTAATTTCCCCAATCACGTAATGCTGATACGCGCCATAATTTAACACCATCACAAACGGTTTTCTGTTATGATGGCTGATTAATTCTTGCCATGTTACTTCATAAGTATCTAATTCCACATTATAAAGGCTGCACAAATCTTCTAAATCTTTGAGGCTTAATCCTGATGGAGCTAGTTTGGTGTGTTGAGCCACTTCAGTTTTAGTAATGTTTGTATTACCATAATAATTAATGAGCATGTGTGCCACACAAATGCCACATTCATTGAAAGTGTTTTGTACTGTAATTTTCATCTTTATGTCTCCACAATAAATTAATGCGCAAGACTAACAATTTGCTTATTTTTGTAATAAACCCTAAAAAGATAACAAAAAAACCATTAGCTAGAATTTCTAGCTAATGGCATTATTTATTAGTAATTTTTGTGTTTTCTAGCTTCTTTAGATTTT
This sequence comes from Ureaplasma ceti, assembly GCF_040369755.1. Taxonomy (NCBI): domain Bacteria; kingdom Bacillati; phylum Mycoplasmatota; order Mycoplasmoidales; family Mycoplasmoidaceae; genus Ureaplasma; species Ureaplasma ceti. The sequence continues at coordinate 204,376 of NZ_BAABQM010000001.1, forward strand.
TCTTTTCTACGAAGACCAGGTCTTAAATAATATTCGTGACGTTTAGAATCTCTTTTAGTTTCGTTAGAAATTCTTTTGAATTTCTTTAAAGCTTTTTCTAAATCGTTTTCTTCAACGATTACTCCTCTAGACATAACGCATTCACCACACAATCTTAAAGAATTTAATATGTAATTAATTATAAATTAAAATTAAGAAATCGCAAAAATTTTCTTTTATTCTTCGAGACATTTTTTATAATAACTGTCACGACTGATTAAGTCATTATAAGAACCTGTTTCGATAATTTTGCCGTCTTTCATTACCATGATTGAATGACTATTCAAAGTATCATGGATTTTATGAGTTAAATAGATTACGGTTTTATTCTCGTTAATTTCGTTAATTACCCGTCTCACACGAATTTGTGAACGTGGGTCTAACTGACTTAAGGATTCATCAAAGATTAATACCTTAGCGTGAGTCAATAAACATCTACAAATAGATAGAAGTTGTTTTTGACCTAATGAGAATTGTTCTCCGTTATCTTCAATGACTGTATCATAACCATTTTCTAAAGTCATCACTCAGTCATGTAGTTTTAATTTTTTCGAGATAGCAATCACTTCATCAAAACTAATGCTCTTGTTTAATAACATTAAGTTTTCTTTAATTGTACCGTTAGTTAAGAAACCATCTTGGTACGCAATTATGATGTTTTCTCTTAGTGAGCCTCTCTCAACCTCTAATAACGGAATTTTGTTATTACCTAACAAAATTTCTCCGTTATCAAGGTTATAAATTTTTACTAACAGATCAGCAATTGATCTCTTAGAAAAACCAGATTTATCGTAGATTACAACCGTTTCATTTGGTGCAATAGTAAAATTACAATTATCTAATAGTTTAACATCGTCCTTGTTAGTTAAGCTAACATCTTTAAATTCAATCTGTGTGTTTGTAACCACTGATTCAAAAGATTTTTCTTGTTCTGTATCAACTTTTTTCTCTTCCTCATGAGTTTCATGAGAGTGTGACCATACTTCAGTTAAACCACTTACAGCAGCAGAACTTGAAGAACTATTGTTGTTATAAGTACTTGTCATACTTAAAACAAAACGTTCCATATGGTTTAAATCATCTTCAGTATTTAACAGCTTAAATGAGTGAGTTGCACCAGCTATAATCATTTGTAACATATTCATTACATTACCAACTTGTGCAAACGGTGCCATGAAACCACCAGCCATTAATGAGAAGGCAGCTACAACCGCAATACCACCCATATATTGGTTAAATAAGGCTTGGTTAATATGACTTGTTTGTTCCACAGTTTCTTTAACCCCAATAATTGATGGCATATCAATACCAGCAAACGGAATGCCTTTAATAACAAATAATAAACCGATCACAGTAATGATACAGTTTAACACGTTAATAAAGAAGTTTGTGTAAGGGAACATTAAAGAAGAAATGGCTTGTGAGTGTTGCGCTGAATGACTTAATTTATTGTTAATGTCTTTAAATTCATTAATTGTTTTGTTTTCTAAACTATAAGTAGAAATGATATCTTGGTTGAAGATAGTTTCTTCAATGAAAGAGTTCATTTTACCTAAAGATTCCTGTGTTTTCTTGAATAACGGCTGTGATTTTTTTGTCATGTATAGGATAGGAATAATTAATAAAGGTAATAAACCTAAAGTAATTAAAGCTAAGTATGAACTCATTAAGAACATTGAAATTAACATTGAGAATGAAGTTAATAGCCCAGACAAGACAATTCCGGCGTTTTGTGATAAACCGTTTGTAATATTATTTACATCGTTTGTAAAACTTGAAATAATATCACCAGAAGTATGAGTATCAAAGTATTTGGCTGGTAAATTAGAAATCTTTTTGAATAAAGCTTTTCTAATTCTGTAACCAATTCCTTGAGATACTTTAATCAATAACTTCGTTTGGATTCATAAAGCTCCGGACATCACCACACAGAAGAGTGTTAACACCCCAGCATAAGCACACAAGATTTTAAAGTTAGTTCAATTAATTGTGTATCAAGTGGCTGCATGTTCTGACGTATGTGACACTTGTGAATAAGAAATCAATTCTGTCAGTTGTTGCATACCAAAGGTTGACACCGCATTTAACACTACGTTAATTAACGCAAACACTAACGCTCAAATTAACAATTGTTTGTATTGTCTACAGAACATTCATAACGTCTTGAAAGTGTTTTTATTATCTTTATAATAATGTTTCTTTCTTCGACCATTAATAATCTTTTGTTGTTTCTTTGTTAAACAATTAAAATCGATTTGGTGACTATCAACAAGTTCAAAAAACTTGTTGATGTCCGTTTTAATCAATTCGTTATAATAATCAGTCAATTTTTGATTTGGTGAAGGTTGGTTCTTAGTTACCATTATCTGACCTCTCCTTCATATTGACTTGTATACATGTCTTTATAAACTTGACAAGTTTGAATTAATTCATCGTGAGTACCATAGTCTACTACAGTTCCTTCATCAAGAACGTAGATAATGTCAGAGTTTCTTACCGCTGACACTCTTTGACTTGTTACTACAGTCGTAAATTTGTGGGTATCTTTCAATTTCTTATAGAAATCGCTTTCAACCTCATTATCCATATTTGAAGTGGCAGAGTCAATTAATAAAATTGGTGAGTCTTTAAGAATGGATCTAGTTAAACAAAGAACTTGCTTTTGTGATTCAGACAACTCTTTGGTATTATAAGTTACTTGAGTGTCTAAACCTTGAGGAAGACTGTCAATAAATTTTTCGCCTGCTCAGAAATTTAGAGCATTCTTTACATCTGTATCAGAAATGTTTTTATTTTCCATCTTCAAGTTTTCCATAATTGTTCCTGTGAATAATTTAGGGTCTTGTAAACAGATAGAAACATTTTGTCTTAAAGAGTTTTTCTTAACGTTTTTGATATTGCTATGGTCAATTGTTACAGTACCGTCGTTCGCATCATACATTCTTGCCAATAATGACAAGATTGTAGATTTTCCAGAACCAGTAGTACCAATAATACCTACCATTTCTTTATCTTTTACAGTAATTGAAACATCTTTCAAGATGTATTCTTTATTTTTGAAATATTTAAAGTTTACGTTTTGTAAACCACAGTTTCCTGATTGAATTTCTTGTCCGTTTTCATCAAACTTAATCATTGATTCATAAGTAAAGATTTCTTTAATTCTTGTCGTTGAACTAATCGCAATACTGATTTCTAAGATTACGTTAATCATTAATGATAATCCTAAAAGAATAAAGTTTGCTAAAGTTAATAAAGTACCAACGTTAGCAACAGTAATTGCTTTTGAAGGTGTTCCGACTCAAACTAATACAATTACTAATGTACTAATAACAATGTTTAAGAACGGGATAATTAACATACTGATAATGTATGCTCTTTGAGTAAATTTTGTAGTCTTTGTATTTAAACCATCGAATTTATTAATTTCGTATTGTTTTAAGTTTAAAGATCTAATACTTTTACTATTTAAAATATTTTCTCTTAAATTGCCGTTTAATTCGTCAGTTGCGTATTTTGAAAGTTTATATCATTTCAAACTAGCCTTAACGAAAATTCAAATAATAGCAATAATTGAAATTGTTACGATTGCCATTACAACCGGAATGGTTCAAATGTGAGCATCTTTTGAGTTATTCGTACAAACAACAACGATTGTACCAATTAACCCACCGATATATAACATCACTGCTCTTAAACCAGTTCTTCAAATGTAGATAAAACTATCTTGCATAATTTGAACATCGGTCGTTAATCTTGCAATTAATGATGATGTGCTGAAGTAGTCAAAGTCTGCTTTTGAAAGGTATTGTAATTTGTTATAAAGTTGAAATCTAAGATCCGTTGACATTTTTACAGCGACTTTAGAAGCTAACGATTGAGCAATTAGTCCACACGTCATTTCTAAAATACACGCTCCAATCATAATAGCCGCAGCTATTAATAGATAGTGAATACCGCCCGTATAAACGTCCTTGTAATGAATCCCTTGGATCGAACCTGGACCATGAATATTGTCAACATGTTGCGACATATCCACAACGACATTATTTAAAACCGTTAATAATAACGGAATGATAATGTCTAAAATCAGTTGAGCCAAACGAATCACGAAGACTAAACTCAATTTCAATGAGTTCTGTTTGGTTAAGCTTTTTTTAATTAAATATCACATGTTTATAGGGTTTTTAGATTTTTTAACTTGTCAATATGACTCAACTTATAAGCACTTGCTTGAGTTAAGCTACCAGAAGGTAAACATATTAACTATCTTTCATTATAAAACCATAAAACAAAAACAACTCGCTAAATTCAGCAAGTTGTTTTATATTGAACGATAATTAGATAATTTTTGTAAATAATTTTCTGTCATCTAATAAATGACGACCGACTTTAGCTTCATCTTCAAAGTTTAGTTGTACTAAATCAGCGGTAACTGAGACAGACGGATTTAAGAAATATGCTCCAATACCAAAGACATTAATTTTGGCATTTTGTTGGTTTAAATATTCAATCTTTGAAGGTGTAACTCCTGAAGAGACCACAATTTCTACATTTGGATAACCGTGTGTGTCTAATCATTGTCTAACGATTTTTACTAAGAACGGATTAATTCCGTGTTCTTTCACTTTATTTTGCAATAAAGTTTTATCGATTAGATATTTAGAAGTATCAATCCGTACAGCTCCAATTTTGTCTAAGACGTGACTGATGTTTTGTAATTCACCAATAACATCGTTATGATAATCAATTAAAGCAGCTGGTTTAGATTGGAAGACTTCATAGTAATCATTAATAACCGCTTCTAAATCACCCTTATATTGTTGAATCAAGGAGTGTGGCATAGTCCCTACAACTGTAACACCAGGTAGTCCTTTAATGTAGTGAGTTTGTGCTGGAGTCACAAATAATGTAATTCCAGCTACGTACGCCGCATAGCCATCACCGGCTTGTGTAATGTAATCATTACTTCTATCGGCCATATAAATAATTTTTTGTTCAGCATCTAATTTGGCTAGTGCCATCATACAGTTTGTAGCTACTGAACTTCTTCTCGCTAAAATACCGTCAATAATATTTTCTAAGTGGCAAAAATCTCTGTAATCGCCTGTAATCGTCATAATAGGATAAGTAGAATCGTTTAGGATAGTCCCATCTTCCACCGCTTTAACTTCTAAACGTTCTAACTGTTCAGTCGTTAATGCAAATTCTAATAATTGTTTAACTTCTTCAATCCCACACACCATAATTGGTTGGTTACTGAAATGAATGAATTGCATGGTCACGGTTTGGTTAGGTCTATATTTGTCAATCACTTGCTTAGATTTAATAAAGTAATCAGTAGTATAGTAATATTCTTTTAGCAATGGATCAAAGCTAAATTTTACGTCTTTTAAAAAATCTACATGTGACATATATGTTTATTCCGTTTTCTTGATTTTATCCTTTGAACTAGTATCCAATCTATTAGTAGTATCTGCTTCTAATTGATCTTTATGTTCAAGGACATATTTTTCTACTTCTTTTTCGTCAACAATCGCAAGATTGTTCATTTGGTGTCTTTCTTTTCAAATAAACACCACCATTACAACAGAAGCAATTAAGTTCATAAATGTAAAGATAATGTCAAATCAAATACCAATAGTAATTTCAGTGACTTTTGGGTCATGAACTGTATCAACCCCAGGGATATTGGTACCGGCTTTATCAGCTCCGTTTAAACCATCAAAGAGATGCGCATACGCTGTGTAATCTTTAATAATATAGTGGAACGCGATTGGTAAACCGATCCAATAACACAATAACATTCAAACTAAAATATAAAATCTCCATGTTTTATAGAACTCTTTACCAAATTCATTAAAAACATTAATTAGTAAAATTGTTTGAATAATAATATTCAAGATTAATAAAGGAATTAATCCGCCTAAAATGATGTACTTTGAGTGATCATGTTGTGGTAATAAATATGAGGGAATTGATAAGAATCAAAACGCAATCGCTAACCCTAAATAAGTTCAAGCGAACGCCATATCATTGCCAAAGAACGAATGGTTCACTGCCGTACTAACTTTTTGTTTAAAATTTGTTTTCGTGATATTTAACTCCATATTTAATTCTTTAATTTGAAATTGGCATGTGCAAATAACATCTGCAACATTTATTTACCTAATAAAATAACAACTCAAGCTTTACTATATGTAATAGCTTGAGCCATTAGTTTATTCTATTTTACAAAATAATCAGTTAAATAACGATAATAAAAGACTTAGACGTGTGTCCAAGTCTTTTTTATAAATTGAATAAATTATTTAGCCATTACTTGGTCAACTAAAGCATTGAATGATTCGATGTTGTTGATAGCTAATTCAGCTAACATTTTACGGTTTACTTCGATATTATTCACTGCTAATTGGTGCATAAATGCACTGTATGTGTAACCTTTTGCTCTTACAGCAGCGTTAATACGTGCAATTCATAATCTTCTGAAGTCACGTTTTTTGTTTCTACGGTCACGGTAAGCATATTCACCAGCACGAATAACTGTTTGTTTTGCAATTCTGTATGAAGTATGTCTTGTACCTCATGAACCTTCAGCTTGTCTTAAGACAGCTTTGTGGTGTCTACGTGTAACTTTTCCACCTTTAACTCTCATGATTGATCTCCTTTAAATATATTTGTGTGTACTTAATTTATAACAACTATAAGCAGTTGCTGTAACGTTGTCTATCAGATGCTGTTAAGATAGAGTCTTTTCTTAAATGACGTTTAGCTTTTGTAGAACGACCTTGTGCTAAGTGTGAACGGTATGCGTGTTTTCTCTTTAATTCACCACTTTTTGTTTCACTAAATCTTTTAGCAGCAGCACGTTTAGTTTTTTGTTTGATTTTCATAAACGAGTTTTCTCCTTTAAGATAATATGCTCTTATTTATTAGGTTCAATAATTGTTTCGTATCTAGAATATGAAACTTTTTTATTTGCTTGTTGGACTTTACCATTGTTGTCTAACATTGCAATAAATTTATCATATATTTCTTGAACTAATTCAACTTTAGTTGACATTCTACCTCTAGCTTCAATGATAAATTTTACCTTGTCGCCAGCTTGTAATCATTTCTTTGAGTTTTCAGCTTTAACGTTTAAATCGTGGTCACCAATTAAAGGTTTCACTTTAACTTCTTTAACTTTGACAACTTGTTGATTTTTTCTGTTTTCTTTTTGTTTTTTCTTTTGCTCAAATTTAAATTTACTGTAGTCTAAAATCTTAGCAATAACTTTATCTTTTTGAGCAGCGATAACTACTAAATCTAGGTCTTTATCTCTTGCAATTTGTAATGCATCTTTACGAGGTAAAATTCCTAGTTGTTCACCGTTTTCGTCAATCACAAGTAATTCACGATATTTAATTTTATCGTTAATTAAAACTGTATCTTTACGTGGTTGATTTTGATTATTTGTTGGTGCTGTAGATTGTCTTGAATTATTTGTTTGAGGATTCATATTTCTCCTAATTAATAGATTATTGTGTGTACAAAGAAAATTACTACCTAATTGCTTTTGAGATAGCAAAAAAGTAGTAAATTACAGATGGCTTTGGATATATACGATTATTAAAGCTCTATAACCTGATACCACATTGAAGGGCGTCCAGGTGAGTGTAAAACTACTTTCTTTATACTCCGATAATTATAACGTATTTTTGTTATAAAAACCATGAATTTCTTATTTCGATAACATTTTCTGCATTAAAGACAAGGTTTCGAAAATTTCTGAACTAGTGGCTGACCGGCTTAAATCACACACTAAATGACTAGGACCCAATACGAACGGACCGTAAAATTCTTGATACGCTAGTTGGTTTGCTACTTTATAAGCAATGTTACCAGAGTTTAAATCTGGAAATACTAACACGTTAGGAGTCAAAGTATTTGTTGATCCAACTTTTTTTGCTCACACCTGAGTATTAATTACTGCATCAAATTGTAATGGTCCAAAACTAGCAATAGCGTTGTTAGTTTTTTGAAATTCTGTTAAGGCATCTTTCACTAGTTGTACTGGTGCACCACCAGCAGAGTTTAAAGTTGCATAACTTAAAAATGCTACGCTAGGTTCATTATTGCTCAAACCTTGATAAAAGTGCACCGCGTTAGTAGCAATAGCATTTAACTGTTGAGCATTAGGCTGAATATTAAAAGCGCAATCGGTTCAAATTTGTAACTGTTCGTTATGATACGTTACAAAACAAGAGGAAAGATAATTTTCTTGACTAAAAAAGAGAATGGTGTACAAAAAGACCATTTTAGAAGTATATTCATGACCTATCAAAAGCCCTGAATACAAACCTAAATTTAAAGCAACAAATGCTTGAAAGATTAAATTATCTTTATCGATATTTAACTGCGTTTTTGCAATCAATTCTTTTTGGGTGTCACTAAAATTGTTTACAGTAGTTTCGTATCAACCGACAGGTAATTCTATTTTGTTAGTCGCTAGAATCTGGTGTGTTTGAGCTAATTCTAAAGCTTCTTGAATTTCTTTTGACTGTTCAGGTACTAAAATTTTATGCATGGTTGTCCTTTTCAAAGTTTAATTTTTGTTTAATTAATTCTGCTAGTTTTAAAGGGATGATTTGTGCCAATTCGTGCAATTCCGCTTTTTCGATATCACTCATAGTAGGATAATGTTCTAACAACTTTTTGCGTCTCACTGGACCTAAACCGGGGATGTCATCAAAAAAGGTTTTAAATGCGTTCCGAATATGTTCTTTTCTAAAAAAAGAAATAGCGTAATTATGCACTTCTTCTTGCATGTTTAAAAGCATGAAATAAAACGGTGATTTTTTATCTAATTTAATTTCTTCGCCATTTCTTAAAACAATTGCGTCCGTTTTATGCTGGTTATCTTTCTTTAAACCAATAATATTTAAAGTAGTGTCTAAATTTAATTTAGTTAAACTTTCTAACGCTGCGTGAATTTGCATAATACCACCGTCTACAATAATTAAATCTGGCATTTCTCCGCCGGTTCTTAATAAATTACTGTATCTGCGGTAAATTACTTGTTTCATAAAGTGATAATCACTATCGTTATCATCAGATATTAAACGGTATTTTCGATATAATCGTTTGTTAGCTTGACCATCAATAAACACTACCATGCCACTAACCGGATCTTGTAAATTAATATTGGAGTTGTCAAACAACTCAATGTGCCGAGCTGACGGAATGTTGACTAATTCAGCTAGTTTTTCTGCCGCTAGAATTGTTCGTTCTTCTTTTTTCTTAGTAATTAAGAAATGATTTTTTAAATAATCTTGAGCATTTAGTAAAGCCATTTTTAACACTTCTGCATCGCTAGTTTGGTTAGGAGATTCAAATTTAGTGTTATAAATTTCTGATAGATTCATTAAGTCTTCATTATCTAAAGAAACTACCACTTTGGGTGGTACCACGTTGTTAGAGTAATATTGGTTTAAAAAAATACAAACTTCTTCTTCTAACTCAGAATAAATTTGGTGAATAGAGTTGTGTTTAGTTAATAGCTTACCATCAATGTAGCTGAAAATATTAATACTTAAATAATCTTCATTTTTATAGTAAGCTACATAATCAGTATGTTTATTACTAGCTAACTGAACAATTTGACTCTTAGACAATTTCGTTAACGCTTCGCCTAATTCTTTATAGCGGTTCGCTTCTTCAAAATCTAAGCGCAGCACGGACTTTTCTTCCCGTTCACGCATAATAGCTACTAAACTGTCTGATTTGCCGTTAAATAAGTCATCAATATATTTTTTTCACTCTTTGTATAAAGCTTGTATATTTACAGACTCATCATCTAAATTATTTTTTAATTTATAAACTTCTGTATACAAAGAAGACTGGTTGTATAATGGACCTTGTTTTTTAAAAGGACTGATTTCGTTTAACATTTTATACAATTCGTAGCGGTTAAAAGAAGCGTCAGCTAATGGACCATAATATTTTCCTTTAATGGTGCCGTAATGTCTTGTATATAGAATCCGCGGATGTTCTTCATCGGTAATCAAAATATAAGGATATTCTGAAGAATCTTTTAATAAGATATTGTATTTGGGTCAGTACTTTTTAATTAAGTTATTTTCTAATACTAACGACTCGTTGTTATTGTTGACCACAATGTAGTCTAAGTCAGCAATTTCATTAACCAACTTAGAAGTTTTGTAATTTACATTTTTATCAAAATACTGGTGGGTTCTGTTAAATAAATTTTTGGCCTTACCCACATAAATAACTTTACCAGCTTGGTTTTTTCATAAATAACAACCTGGCTTTTTAGGGATTAAAGCCATTTTTTCTTTTAAATATGCGTTTTTCATTTACAGTTTTAACCTAATTAATTTTCCAATTCTTTCTAAAGAAACGTACATTGTGTGCATCTCACTACTAATTACGACTAAATTTAAATTATTAGCTCGAATTAATAACATATTGTTATGGAGTTTCACTTCATCTAATTGTTTGTAATAAATTGAAATGTAGTCGTTACCTTTATCAATAATTAAACGTTGGTTCGTGAAATAAATCCCTGACTTTTTAGTCAAATTTACATACTTAGTTTCAATTTTTTGGTACAAAAATTCGATATCGTACCGGTACCATACTTCTTCTTTATCGTTTACTTGAAAATCAACAATCAAGTTTTTAATGTTTCTGTTTTTAGCAAAGACAACAGCTTTGTAATGTTCAATGTATTGTTGCTCACGAGTGGTTAGTTCAGCATCTAACCCTAAGATGGATAGGAGTTCTTGTAAGGTATTTACGAAATGGTTATTATAAAAAGCGTTCTTTTTAATCCACTGTCTTAAAACATAAAAACGATAAGCGAGATATTCTCGTTCGAACCGAGGATGAAATCACTTATACGTTTTTTTGTAAGTTCAGTTTTCTAACGTCGATAAGTTCAGCACTTTGGCGATTTCGTCATAAAAGTGTTGGTTATCTGGCGTCACAATTCCATCTCTAAAAAATAAAGTTCTGTTTTTTAAGTCCATACTCTTTATTTTAACAAGAAGGAGAGTTAATCAGAATTAACAATTAGTAACTACGTTTAATTGTTTTTGCTTTTTTAGCTTCGTCAAATAACATGTGTTTTACTTTGTCAAAAGCGTTCATAACGTCATTGTCTTCAGCGTTTAAGACAATAGTTTTATATCTTGGCAATTCAAGAATTGCTCTAACAGCAAATGTTGTTTGTCCGTCTTTCTTAATTTCTAATTTTACATTCATGTAATCGAATTCAAACTTTGATAAAGTGGCAACCACTTTTTCGTGCATTTCGTTTTCTAATGCAACTGATCTATCAATAGTTCATGCGAATTCTACTTTAATGTTAGCTGTGTTTTCCATAGAAAAATACCTCACTAATAATGAATTTAAAAATCATTTTCCTTCTGTTTATATTATAACGCAAAAACTTGCTCATTAGCACTTCATGGTATAAAGTGACAATTATCTTTCGTACAAATTTTCCTGAATAATTTTTTAATAATTTTCAATAAAATAATTATCTGAAAACATACTTTTTTTCCAAAAATAATGGAGACTTTTATGAAATCAAATAAATTATATGTGGCCGGAAGTTTATTTAAAGAAGCAGACATTAACCAAAGAATTTTAGAAGAAAAAACGGTCAGAGAACAAGCACCTGACTGAACCGTTTATAACCCTATTACTGCAGACATTAATGACAAATCTAAATTACCTACAGCTAAAGATATCTTATGAGGTGATTTTAACCAAATTAAGGATGCAAACTTGATGATGTGTGCTTTAGATGATAATGATATCGGTCAGGCCGTAGAAATTGGGATAGCCTTTGGCATGAATTTTATGAGACAAGAATTAGAACAATTAATTCGTAGTGGTAACGTTTCTACCGAAAGTTTACAAAACTTGTTGAACCAATATCCTAAGAAAACTATTTATGCGCACCATAGCGATATTAGATTATCGACTGGGCACCAATACCAAGGTAATCATTTACCTTACGGGATTAACCAATTCTTAATTGGTTGTGTTGAAGAACTAGGTAACATTTATCCTTCATATTTATTAGCCATTCAAGCAATGCTGGACGAAAATAAATAATTTTCATCTCATTAAAACCAATGAGAGCAAGAAAAATCTCTGTAATCACAAATAGATTACAGAGATTCTTTTTTTTATTTCATTATTTCTTTTTTCTTAAAATTAAGTAAATTGCTAATAAGACTAATGCAAACACAATAGCTAACACACAGAAAATAATTAAATTTCTCTTGTTGGTGTCTTTTTTTAGTAAACGGATTTCTTCCATTGCTAAAATGGGCACATTGTAACTTAATTCAATTTTATTTACTCTTAAGTAGTTAAAGATTTGAGCAAACACTTGGTAAACTAAAGTTACCCCAGCGATACTGCACACAATCACCACTGTCAAGAAATTCATATTACCGTAACGCGCTGGTACTTGGGCACTTTTGGCTAGTTCTTCTCAGTTTAAGGTACCAAATTGGGGAGCTAAATGACCACCTAAGTATCAAATGCCCACAAAGTAATCAATTAAGAAGACCAATAAAATCACAAAGGCTCCTGTTAGATAAATATACGCCGCAAATCAATTGATATTAATAAACGACAAGATTAATCTTTTATACAGTTTTTGGACAATAATCGACACTTTATTAGCGTCAAACGTTTGTTTAGCACGGTGAACTTCTCGGCTAAAAATCGAGATCCGTACGATATAAAAACACCACAAAAAGACACATGGAATGCCAACAATACCGATTGGCGCATAATATGTGGTATGGAACCAAGTGGCCGCTTGTTCTCTTTGAATCATGTAGAAAGTGATTGCTAAAGCAATACACGCAAAAATCAAGAATGTAGTTAGAACAATTTTAGTTTGTAAAATCACTAATTCTGATTTGAAAAAACCAGGTAATTTATTTGGTTTATCGTGTTGGGTTTGTTCAATGGCGTTAGCCAGTTTTTGTCTTTGTTTGTACTCAGACATCTGGTACTTTTTTTCCATTTCATCCTTATCAAAAGTGGCTTTAATGGTTTGTGCCATAATTTCATAAGGATTGTTCATTTCTGCACCTTCTTCTGATGCAAGCATGGCTTGAGTCTCAGATGGAGAGTCATATTCTAATTCTTCTTCAGTATCGACTGTATTATCAAGCATAATTAACCTTTAAATTGACGTAAGAAAATTGTAAATACAATTTCAATCTCTATTAATAATATACAAAATTATTTATCGTAATTTCGAAAATCCTTGGATTCACTAAAAAATAATGTCAGTTTTAAAGGAGTAATTTTTGTAGACTGATTAGTTTTTGATCAAACAAAAAAAGAAAAGAGCCAAATGCGCTCCTTTCTTTAATAAATTAAATTTTTCTTACGTTTTCTAAACGTAAAGTAATAACTTTTTCTTCTGTAGTAAATGAAGAACTTTTCATTAAACAATTTAAAGCGTCTAAGTAAGTTAAAATATCTACAGTTACACCTTTACGGTGCGTTTCTTTGTCGAAACAGAATGAACTAACGAAATTGTTTGAGTTTAAAGTTCTGTAAGCTTTTTTGACTAATTCTTCATCATTAAAGAAGAATTGTACCATCATATCGTTTTTCATAAATCGGGCCCTTTTAATTGATTAAAGTATTCCTCTTTAATGATAATACAAACTCTAATATTTTAACAGTCTGGAAGTAGAAAATTCTACTTCTTTTAATAATAAAAAATCTAAAGAGGAAGCAATGAAACCTCTTTAGATTTTCTTTATATTTGGTCTACACTACATTGTTATTGCGAATAAACACTACCAACGAATCCAATATAATATTTATTCTAGTGTACGTTAAGGATATTCTGCGTAGTTATAAGTTAGTTTATTTATAAGTACAAGTATTAATGATTATTATTGTGAGGCACTTAGGAAAGGTATTACTCACTTGCTGCTAAACGATGATTAATTAGATATATTTTGTAAAAACTAATCTTATCTTGCGACAGAATACGATTGGTTTGATAGAGTAATAATTACTAGTAATTCTTGTTCTCGTAACAAACAATTAGAAAGTAATTACGTCTATCAACTATGTGATAAATGACTGTTCATTACTTTCCTCCTTCTACTTTAATTATTACACATTTTTAAAAAATTACACAAAAAATATAGAAAAAAAATATCACCCGTGAAGGTGATATTTTTAAACTAAGCGTTAACCGGTTCTTTATCTCTAGTTCTGTTAAATAAAACTCTTAACAAGAACATGAACATATCAATAACAATACCTAAACCAATTGAGATAACTACCCCAAAGAAGACATAACCAGCGGTTGTGTAGTTTTTGAAGTTAGCTTCTAAAGTGTTAGTGTTTAGAATTGTTGATTTTACTTGTTCAGCATTTTTATCTGCCCCGTTAGCAAGTAAAATGTTCATTTTTTTCGAAACTAAACTAAAACTGTGTTGGACTGCTCCGTTATCTTTATATTCCATAGTTAAGTAATTAGGTTGCGCTAATAAACCAACCACTACTACAAAAATAATAGCTAAATGAATTGGAATAAAGGCTCTAATTACTTTGTTTTTCTTACCAATAGTATATTTAGCTTTAGAGATTGAGATCGATAAGATTAAAGACATTACGACCGAAAAAGCTCATAATACTACGACTGCAATCCCGGCAGCAGATAAACTAGTTGGTTTTGAAGTGATGGCTTCGTTATCCACAAATTGTCAATAACCAAACGCTACCCCTTTTGCTAATTCTACGGTTTTTAACCCGTGCTCAGTCATGCTATTTACTGTTAAATCAGTAACAGTTTGCACGTAATTTGGTAGGAGCAAAATAATGGCTCCCAAAATAAAAGTAACGAGACAAATTAGATAAGTGATAATTAAGAAAATTCTCGAGAATAGCGCTGCTACAATAGATGATTTTTTAGCTAATTTTGACATTAGTTAAAATGTTGGTATTTATTGGCAGTAATGTAGTCGGTTAGGATTACCACAGCGCTCATTTTATCTTTCACTTTTTTTCTTTGTGAATTTTTGACGTTATATTCTTTTAAATAGTTAGTCGCAATTCTGGTTGTGAATCTTTCGTCATATAATTGAACGCTTAATTCAGGGAACCTTTTAATTAATAATTCTTTAAAGTCTAATACTAAATAGCTTCTTGGGTTCATTGAACCGTCGTAAGCGTTTGTTGGATAACCTAAAACAATTGTGTCTACCTTGTTTTGGTATTCTTCTAATCAATATTGAATTCTGTCTAGTAAGGCTGGGAAGTTGCCTTCATCATAGTGGAAGTTTTCTAAACCAGTAGCAATGATGCACATTTCATCACTGATCGCAATTCCACAAGTTTTAGTACCTAAGTCTAATCCTAGTTTACGCATGTTTAAATCCTTGAGTTTCTAAGTATTCTAATACATTCGGTAATTGGTGAACTTCGTTTCCGCCACCACGAACGAAGGCTGGTTTTCCACCACCTTTACCAACAACTAATGTGTTTAATTCTTTACCGAAAGTATTTAAATTAATACCTTGTTCTTTAGCTGTTTTTTCGTTCATTGCCATCATGTATTGTAGTTTTGAACCACTTACAATCAAGTAACCGTAAATATTGTTTGGTTGTTCGTTTTTCAATTCATCTAAAGCGTTAGTTAATGAACTGTTATCGAAGTTTTCATCTTCTTTAATTACTAAGATTTTTCTTGTTGCTTCGATTGCATTGAATCTTGCTTTTAACACTTGGACTTCAGCTTTAGTTTTTTCTACAAATAACTTATTCTTTAATTCAGCCACTTGGTCTTTGAATTCGTTGAATAATGTTACATAATGTCTTACCTTTGCTGATTCTAATTTTACTAATAATTCTTGGGCTAATGCTTCTAATTCAACAGTTGAGTAACCATTTGCTTTAAATTCATTAATGAATTTTTCAATTTCGCTCTTAATTAGGTTAGTTTGTTCGGCAACAAAGTTTTCTACGTTACTTAAACTTGCCATACCTTCTAATCTTCAAGAACCTGAACCTTTAGCGTAGTAGTTCACAATTTTGAAAGTTTGGATATCACCAGTATTCTTCACGTGAGTACCACCACAAAGTTCCATTGATTTGTCACCCATTTTGATAACTCTCAATAAACCTTTAATTTTCTTGTATACTTCACCAAAGTAAGCTGTAGCACCTGATTTTTCAGCTTCATCTAAAGTCATATTTAATACTTCAACTGGAATTTGTGCTTGAATAACTGCGTTTACTCAGTCTTCTACCGCTTGTAATTGTTCTTCAATTAATTTTTGGTGGTGTTGGAAGTCGAAAGTAACTTTATCAGGAGATTTAAATGCCCCTTCTTGTTTAATGTTCTTATCAATGTTGTTTTTTAATGATGATTGTACTAAGTGTTCTACTGAGTGGTGACGTGTTACTCTAATTCTGTCGTCTGCATTAATTGCTAATTTTACAGTTTCACCCACAGTTAAATCAGCTTCTTTCACAGCATGGATGTGTTGGAAGTTAGGTGCTTTAATTACGTCAAAGACAAAGTATTTGTCGTTAATTAAACCTGTATCGTGAATTTGTCCACCAGAAGTTGCGTAGAATGGTGTTTTGTCAAAGACAGCATAACCATCACCAAATAAGTGGTCTACTTCGTTAAATTCTTCGTCAAATAATTTCACCACTTTGGCATTCATTTCGAATGTATCGTATAAGAATTCAGATGGAACATCTAAAGCTAATAAAGCAGTGTTTTGTTGTTCCATTGCTTTTTTATCTTTGTTAGCGTTAGAAATTAATTGGTGTTCTTTGAACTTCTTTTCGAAAGCTTCTAAGTCAACTGCAATGTTCTTTTCGCTAGCGATTTCTTTAATTAATTCAATTGGAAAACCGTATGTTGTTACTAATTGGAAGACGATTTCGTTATCCACAGCGTTATCAGTAATTGATTCTTCAAATAGTTTTAAACCTTGGTCTAAAGTCTTTTTGAATAAGTTAGCTTCTTTTTTAATAACTGTAATGATCTTGTTTTGTTCTTCTAATAAGTATGAGTAGTATGGTTGCATTACTTGAATTACGCTGTTTACAGCTTCTTCTAATCATGCATCGTTTGTAATACCTAAGTTGTTAGCAAAGACTAAGGCTCTTCTGATTAATCTTCTTAAAACGTAACCACGGTCTTTGTTTGATGGAATAGCACCATCAGCAATAGCAAAAGTTGAAGCTCTTAAGTGGTCAGAAATTACTCTATAAGCAAAGTTGTTTTTTGTAAATTCTGGGTCTTTTGTGAAGTAAGCTTCAGTACTGTATTTTCTGTCAGTAAATTTTTCAATCGTTTTAATAATTGGTTGGAATAAGTCAGTATCAAAGTTAGTTGGTACTTCTTGAGAAATACTTGCAATTCTTTCTAAACCAGCACCAGTATCGATGTTTTTACGAGCTAATTCTTGGTAGTTGTTGTTACCATCATTGTTGAATTGACTGAATACGATGTTTCAAATTTCCACGTATCTGTCGTTTTCAATATCTTCTAAGATTAATTTTTCACCTAAGTGTTCTGGATCGTAAATTTCACCACGGTCGTAGTGAATTTCTGTACATGGTCCGCAAGGTCCGTTACCTACATCTCAGAAGTTACGGTCTCTACCACATCTTAAAATTCTTTCGTTAGGAACACCTAATTCTAATCATTTGTTAATTGTGTCAGTGTCATCTTCAAAGACAGTGAATCATAATCTGTCTAATTCGATTTCTCACTTTTTCATTAATAATTCAAACGCAAATTCGATCGCTTCAAGTTTGAAGTAATCACCGATTGAGAAGTTACCTAACATTTCAAATAATGTATGGTGACGTGAAGTTACCCCAACGTTAAAGAAGTCGTTAGTTCTTAAAGCTTTTTGTGAGTTAACTAATCTATTTGCAGGTGGATTCTTTTTTCCACTAAAGTAATCTTTTAAAGTGGCTACCCCACTATTAATTCATAACAATGATGGGTCGTTGTGAGGGATTAAAGATACCGGTGCGACTCACTTGTGTTGTTTTGATTGAAAAAATTCAATTCATGATTGTCTAATTTCGTTTGAAGACATCTTTTTCATAAATTTGTTCTCCTTGTGCAATGTTTGTTTGCGTTTTTTACAATTTAAAATATTCAATTACCCGTAAGAGGATGGCATCGACATGACCTTCAATATCAGTTACATCGAGACGTTGCAATGCTTGTGTTAAAAAGTCAATTCACTCCTTGTGTAAATATTGGTACAGATCTTCGCAGGTTTGTCAAAAATCATTTTGTCTGACAAAATGCAAATGTAGATCCAACCAGAAATTATCAAACAGATTATCTAAAGCATTTGTTCACACGACTGGTGGTTTTTTTGCGCGTTCTGAGGTCATTTTCTTCCTATCGAGTATATATAATTTATAATTATAAAATAAATTAGTATAATTAAAAAGTTATAAAATTTTGTTTAAGGGGAGGTGAACTAAATGGCAAACATTAAATCAAACGAAAAAAGTATTCGTCAAGACGCAAGACGTAATGCAAACAACCACTCTCAATTAGCTAGCATGAGAACTATGGTGAAGAAAACTCGTAACAACCCAACTGCTGAAGGACAATTAAGCGCTGGATACAAATCAGTTGACACTGTTGCAAGAAAAGGTATCATCCACAAAAACAAAGCAAATCGTTTAAAATCACGTATGGCTAAAAAAGCTAACGCTGAAGCAAAAGCTGCATAATTAAATGATCTTGGTTATCATAAATTAATTAATTAATGATATTGGTTTAAGAAAAACTGGTTAACGATGTGGTTAACCAGTTTTTTATTGTCTAATTTTAGATTTTTCGTTATTTATTTCAAACGTCACTAATTTCTTAGTGTTGTGTGAAACCATTTTCTGATAATACAGTGATAATGTCGTTCAGTTTATCGGTTTGTGCTGAGCCACCGCTAACACAAGATGGTTTTCCTCCGCCGCGCCCAAAACAAACAGCGTTAATACTTTGGGCCAAAGTGTTTAAGTTAACACTGCGAGCTTTAGCCACATCTTGATTAGTACCAATAAAGTAACGCAATTTTACATCATTAACTAAAACAGCAAATTGTTCACCTGCAGTTTCGCGGCTTAAGTCATAAATTGCTGTAGTAATAGCACCATCTTCAATGAAATCACCGTGTAAAATAATTAATTTCTTATCCGCATTGATTGCTGTAAATTGTGCCTTTAAGAATTCAACATTTTTTTGAATTTGTTCTTTACGCAAGTTAGTTTTTACTTCGCTCACTTGTTTCTTTAATTGATTAAACAATTTTGTGTGATTTCAAAGTGGAGTATTTTCTCATGCTTTTCAGAATTCTTGACATAATTCATCAATAGCGTGTTCATTTAAGTGTGCTGCTTTAAATTCATTTTTTAAACTAATAATTTCATCTACATATTTTTGTTGTTCTTTTATTAAATAAGTTTGATAGTTTTCATTCCCAGTTAAAGCATCTATTCTTCAAATTTTAGAATTTTTGGCATAATATTCTGTGATCACAAAAGTTTCTAAATCAGCAGTATTATGTGCGTGAGTGCCACCACATAATTCTAAAGAGATATCACCTATTTTAATTACTCTTAGATTACCATCAATTTGTTCGTACACATTTTCGAAATCCGCCCCCGCACCAATCGCTTTAGCTTCGGCTAAGCTCATTTCTAAAGTTGTAATCGGAATGCGTTTTTGAATTTGTTCATTAATTCAATCAGTTAAATCTTTTAATTGCCCGTCAGTTAATTTTTCAGGATATTCAAATTCAAATGTAAACTTTTCTGGATATTTAAAAGCACTCACTTGTTTAAACGTTTTACCCAAGATGTTCATACAAGCCGCACCTAATAAGTGTTCAGCAGAGTGATGGTTAGATAATTTTTGACGTTGACTTTCATTTAATTCTGCTTTGACAAAGTCATTCACTGTTAAGTGAGCATTAATTACGTGGTGTATATGAGTGCCATTATTCGCTTTAATTACATCATCTACAATAATATCTTTATTAATAACACCGATATCATGTAATTGACCACCAGCAGTTGCATAGAATGGTGTTTTATCTAAAACAACATAACCATCGTCATTTAAATGAGTCACTGGTTGGTGATTGTCGTCTAATAATGCTAAAATTTTAGCTTCACAAGCAAAGGTATCATATAAAAATTGAGAATCTCCTGGTACATTTCACCCGTTTTCCAAAGTAGTAGATTTATCAAGTTGTTTTTCTAAACCATTTTCCATAATTTAACCTCAAATTTCAAACTCTATTTAAATTTTATAGTAATTTTTAAAGGCCAATTATCCAGCGAAAGCAAAACTACCTCTATTAGGACTAAGCTAAATCCAGAGGTAGTTTTTCAACTATTTTAATTATTTTTTAAAACTTTTTTATTTTTTAACGCTTGAATTTTCTCTTGAATAATTTTTTTATTCATTGTGTAATTTTCTTTGCTTGAGTCAATAAAGATGATTTCTTTACATGAACTTCTAGCGATTTCTAACCATTCATTATAAGAGTCATCAAAATACGCCTTGAAAAACTCTTGATATTCTGAGAGTTTCTTAAACTCTAATTTTCTTCTTTCGTGATCAACGACTGAAGTATTTTTTAAACCTTCTTCACGAAATTGTTGCACCACATCTCAAGATTTAGGTAGAAACACAAACAGAATATCTAATTTGGTTTTTGTAGCTAAAAATCTTTTAGCTTGTTGTTTTAATTTCTGCCATTTTAGTATTTCTGCTGGACTAAAGTTACCATTCCTTACATGAACTTCTGAATACAAGAACGAATCATGTAATGTTCGATTAAATAACACATTACCTAAATGCTGTTCTGCAGCTTCCGCAACTGCCATTTGGCCTATGAAAAATTGTTCTTGGCTCTCAAAAGCAGTAGCATCTCCTTTTAAATAATTCATATACTTATTGTCGTTTGTTTGGCTTTGAGAATCTTGGTCTAAGCCGTATTCTCTTTCATCTTTAATTAAAAAATCTTGTTCTTCGAATCAACTTCTCAAATCATTGATCATATAAGATTTTCCTGATGATCCCACCCCTGTGAAACCTATTCTAATTCCTTTCATCTTATACTCCTTAATACAAATATAGGTAGCTATAACTAAATAACAAATATTAATTCCAATTACCGAATAATTAAGCATGCCTACCCCGGCAAATAAAATAATCGATAATACGTTTTTAACTTGCCACACAATTCAAGTTTCTTTAAAACCCAAAATCATCATTAAAAAGGCTACGATTAAAGTAGCGTCAATAATCATTGCCAAAATCGTCCCAGCCAACTTATCTTTAAAAAAATAGTCAAACTGAGGATGAGGGTTGTGCACTGCTAAGTTTCAACGATATGTCATTAGTGGAAAACTAAAATAAAAGACAATCGTTAAAACGATAAATAAAGTTAGAAAGATTAGACTAATCTTTCAATTTAACCGATAAGTCTTAATTTTTTTGCCAACTTTTAATTTTCACCAAGACACAATGTAAGTGGGTGTGTAAATAATTACATAAATTAAAAATTCAGCAAATAAATTTAAACTATAACAGTATGCACCGTATAAAACGGCATTAAAAATTGCAAACAGAAACGCTCACTGGTTTCTCCTAAAAAATAAATATGTACCTAAGAATCCTGTAATAGCAGATACCGCTACTGCAATCCCTAGAACCTTTTGAACCGTGTTAACGTTTTCTTCTCAAATAAAACGTCCTTGGTTAATTGAAAATAAGCTTAAAATAGTCGTAGTTAGGGTTAATAATCAGATAACAATTCAGTCGAATTTATTCTCTTTTCACTCTTTTTGAAAAGATTGAGTTAGCTTATTCTCGCTATGTAGTCTCATTTTTTCATTAAATTAAACTCCTTATTTAAATTACTATTTATCGTAATATAAAATTTTTCTTTTAGCAATCCTTATTAATGAGTGATAAAAAAACACTTAGAGTTCGAACTCTAAGTGTCTTATTTTTATACAGCTAATTTCACTGTAATTGTATTAGTCATCGTGTAAGTTTGACCATTATCATAACTTACCGGAACTTCCATTGGGAATTTGACTTGAACTACATATCCACCAGGAATGCTGATCGGAATACTTTTATTAAACAAGCCTGAAACATCAATATTAATATCTACTTCTCTAGTTGGGTTGTATTGAATTAATAATGTTGGCTTGTATGCTTCGATTGCGTTTTGCAATCAAGGAGTTGATTGTTCGTTGATAATCAATGGTAGTAATTTTTCATCAATAACAGAACTATCTGTTGGAATATACTGACCATATAAGGCAGAAGACTTGTTGAATCCACGAAGAATAGTTTGAATTTCGTTATAGTTTGGTGATTTATTATCTGTAATTTTGTAAGCAATTACTTTGTAGTCCGCATTTTGAACTTTAGGAACATAATTATAAACGTTTTCTGTTTGGCCTGGCGTGTTAATTTGGTTTACTCAACCAGTCGCAAAGTTATATGTTGTATTAGCGTATGTATTCAACATTTGTTCTGGGGTAGTATGTAAAATTTGAACAATGTTGTTGTTTAAAGTTCAACCAATGTAAGGTCATCATTCGTTTGCATATTGTTGGTTTTTTCAAACATCAAAGAAATTTGCTAAGTTATTGGCCATTGGTAAGAAGAATTTTTGACCAGTTTGTAATAATTGCAATCTTAATTGCATATTAGCGTTTACTCATCAAGTAAACTTATTGAATTTAACAGTTGGGTTAACCACAACGTTTTCAGCTAGTTGTTCTTCTTGAACTGATTCGCCTTGGTATAAACCAAATTCAGCGCCTTTTAAAATTCTACCTAAAGTTAATGTTCACACTTCATCATTAGGACTAGAAACTGGTAAGTAGCCTAAAGCCATAGAGATAGCTGATGGTAAATTATATTTTTTCATCACAGCTTGAATAAATGCTTTAGTACCAAAATTATCTCCAGTTAAACCTAGTTTTAAAACTTTGTTAGCAATTACCATAATTTGACCTAAAGTATCGTTTTGAATCAAATCATAGATTGGTTGTAAATTAAAGGTTGCCGTTTTAATGATGTCAAATTGCATTTTATTTGTAAATGACACTTTGTGAGTTTGAGCGTCATAAGCAGTAACACTAACGGTCTTAGTGAATTTCACACATTGTTTAAAAAATTCTACAATTGTGCTTGGTTGTCCGTCGATAATCGGGTGAGCTAAAGTTTTGAACAATAATGGTAAATCATTCATATGTAGCTCAAACATTGCATTTACCGCAATTTCAATCAATGGTAAAGTTTTAGTTTCAAAAGCTTTTTGTTTTTCTGGAGAAATCGCTCCCAATAAAGCTACAACACTAGTTTTTAAGAAATTAACAACCGCATTAGCTTGATTTTGATTTTTGAAAATATCTAAAACTCTAAAGTCTTTTAAATCGGTTACGCCTTGCATTTTCTCTAGACCAGCAATTAAATTATTTACTGCATCTAAGAATTGGTAAGCTGTTGTATTAGAATATTGAGACTTAGCGGCTTGTAAAATTTGACCTAATAAAGGCTGTAATTGAGTACCTAAAATTTCACCCAATGATTCAGTTTGAATTTCGTTATACAATTGTTGGGCTAATTTTTTTAATTCTGGACCTTTAGCGAATGATTTAATAATGTTAACAAACTCGTTACCTAAATTTTCTTTAGTAGGAGCCGTTGGTTTATTAGCTTGAGTAACTGCTAGTTGAACAAATGAAGCTCCCATTAAACCTAATTTTTGTTTAATTGGGTTTAGTTTATCACCGATTAAACTGTTAATTTTGTTCATTAATTGTTCGTAGTATTCTGGGTTATTTATGATCATTGTTTTAAACTGTTTAAACACGGTCATAAAATTTTGTTCATTATTTTTAATGTAAGTCATCACCGGTTCTTTGCTGAAAATGCCACCAGCTAACTGACCCAATAATTCACTATGTGTAAATTGAGCTACTGAAGTTGCTACCGGAATTTGCAAATCATGGAAGAATTGATCTAATGTCACATCGTTACCTAAATCATTAAAAATGATTTGAACGTTATTAGCCATAATATTCACAAAGTTTCAAATCTTGTCGTCTTGTGTATTTAATTGATTTGTAATAACTTCTTTAGATAAAGATTGTAAATATTTGTTAAATTCAGGTTGCTCAGTGTAGTAATCATTTGCGTTTTGGTTTAAAACATCTGGTAGTTCCACCTTGATTAGTTTCGTATTCTTTGCAAACGGTAATATTGTTGTAGCTTTTTCTACTTCAGTATTTGTTACATCATTTTCAGCGTTAGTTGTTGCTTTATTATTTGGAGTTCCAGAAATTGAATACACATTCACATTAGTTAAGTCATAACCTAACATAGCGTTACCTAATGGTTGTCCGTTAGGATTAGTATTCGTTTGAGTCCCACCAATAATTTGACTATCATCAAAATAAATTTTCGGTGCTAACACACTGTTATTAAATTCGTAACACGCACCGAATACTTGACCTGGATTTACGTTTATGTAATCAGAGTTATTTAATAACGGTGCGTTCGGAGTAATAGTTAAAGTGGTATTACCTTGATTAAAATATTCAAAACCAATTTTTCCGCTAACAGTGGTTTGTCCTTCACTATTTTTAGCAAATGTTAAATTATTTACCATGAAAGTGTTATTAGGATTTAAGTTAGCTGAGTTAATACCTGTTGCGTAAACTAGCTGAATAAACTTTTGGTAAAAATTGTATGATAATTCGTTTTTAATAGAATGATCAATTGAAATTGAACCTAAGAATTGTTTAAAAATGTTAGCGAGCATTGGTGATTGTTCTGCTGTTTTTTTATCTACTAAGCCTTTAGTTCCTTTTAAGCCCAATTCGTTAACATTAGCATTAGTTAAAGTTTTATTAGTGATAAGAGCGACAGGTGCTGTAGCTACTTGCATGTTAGATAAATCATTAGTCGAATTACTTAACAAGCTACTTACTCAGTAATTAGGAATACTTTTGACAGTTGCTGTAGCTAAATTATTTAAAGTGATTGTAGTTTGCTTGTTGTACAAGTATCCTGGAGCTAAGTTAATAACCACATCAACAGTATCAGCTTCACCATATTTAGCTGCTTCGTGTGGTGTTACAGAAATTTTTTGAATTTGACCTTGAGCTAAACCGTAATTATTTAAAGCGGCTTCTAAAGTTTGTTGATTTTGTGCTTGTGTTGTAGTAATCGTTTGTACGTAACTAATAAAGTTACTTTTTTCAAAACTAACTTCAGCCGTTGTTAATGTAGTTGTAGCAATATTAGTTAAACGAATAACTTGACTGTTATTGTACAAATAACCAAAAGCTAATTGAACGGTTACATTAATAGATTGTTTTTGACCAACTTCATGAGCCACAGAAGTTACATTAATGTTTTGAACTGGCGCCATTTCATTAGTTAAACCGTATTTGTTTAACAAGACTTGTACTTCAGCCGGAGTATCCACATCAGCTAAACTTAATTTATTAACCGCTTTGCAGAAGTTGACTTGATCAAAATCAACCGTTTGACTAATGGTATTAGTTGTCACATAAACAACAATTTGTGTGCTATATTGACCGTTACCATGTAAAACACGGTAACCATTTTTTAATGGAACAGTAACCTTAATAGTTAAATTGCCATCAGTTTGAGCAGGTTGAGGAGTAATTTGAATTTGGTCTGGATCAAAAGATTGCGCGCTTAAACCGCCAGCTGTTACAAAATAATGAGCTAGTTTATTCGGAGTATTTAATAAATCATAAGCTAATGGACTAGTTGTATCGATAAATTTATCTTGGTTAAATGTCACATTAGTTCATTGTAATGTTTGAGTATTGTTTAAAACTAATTCAGCAGTGCCGTTACTAAACTTGTAGTCAGGGTTTAATCAAATGGTAATGTTTATACCATTACCTTGATTATTACTGTTAGTAATATTTAAATCTTGAATTAAAGCTAGTTTTTGGTCTAAAGTTAAGTTTTTATCTGTAATAGATAAGTTTTCTGCTACATTTTTTTGTAACTCAGCCTTATTACTTGGTTCTAATCAGTAATCGTTAGTGTGTTGAGCCACTAAACTGGTTACATTCGCTTGATTAAAATTGACAGGAGTCGCATTATTAGTTTCTGCTGTCGCTGAACAACTGGTTGCAGCAACAGACACTAAAGGAACTAAAGTAGCCACCGCTAAACTAGTACTCAAAATAATTTTCGCTTTTTTATTTAACTTCTTCATTATGATTCCTTAAATTGTAAATAGTTTATTTGAATTAAAAGGATGGAGATTCAATTAGGTTAATTTTCAAATAACTCTAAGCATTTTAAAACGATAATATATCTTATTTTATCATTATTAAAAATTACTATTATAGTATCTGAACAATAAGCATCGTTATGAATGATAGAAAAAAGTCGGAAAATTTACCAAAAACTCAGTTTTTCTAGATTTCTCTACTATATATAAGAAAAATAATATATTTTTTTACTAGAGAATTAATCATTATTTAGTTTATCAAACTATGATTAAACTAAGAAAATTCAACGATTTAGAATGCATCGTACACAAATATTACCATCAGATTTTTTCATCAAATATTTCATATAAAAAACATTCATCTAGCGAACTAGATGAATGGAGTTTTATCTACTAGATTTATCAGGATTAGGTAAATTAATTCCGAATTGTTTTCAGTAATCTACCAGTCCCATATAAGCTGATTCAGAAAAACCTTTATCTAATAAAGGAGCTAAAGGTGAAGCTAAAAATACTTTCATAATGGATTTATTTTTTTCATAAGCTTCTTTATTAAGAACACCTTTTAGAGTAAAACTATATCTTTGTCTAATTTCTAATTTATTAGTCATAAATCAGTGTTTTAGTGATTGCAAACGTTCAGAATTTATTGTTTTAGCGTTAGCAATATTATTTGCTAAGGCTACATCTTTTTGAAATCATTGGTCTAAGGATTGAAAATCTGGTTTAACTAATGGCTGTTTTAAGGTACCTCAAGCATTTAATGGCATCATCATTCTATATTTGTTGGGAATATCTGCATAAGAAAATGCTGATTCGTTATTAGCCGGTTGACCAGGTTCTCAGTCATTGTAAGCATAAAAGATTTTTTGATCAGGGTCATTTAATAATTTAAAGGTCGGTGTTTGTCCAATCGCTTTTAAATATTTTTGGTATAGTGGTGATCAATAATCGCTATATTCTGCACTAGCTGGTAAATTAGTTTCAGGATTATTATTAGGAATTGTAAAAATTTGTTGGATTTTTTCTGATGGAACTTTTGTTCCTGAAACTGTCATGTTGTATTTTAAAGCAGCAGGTAAGTTATTTAAATTATTATGGTGAGCTTGTTCAGCAATTTCCATCGCTCTAACAAAGTATTGATATCCGGCCGTACTTAAACCCACACAGTTGTTGTTAGTAGTTCCTAAAGAGTCGCAGCCTAAACCACCAATTGTCGAATTAATCTCTGGTTTGCTTTCACCTTTTTCGATGTTAGTTGCCATTAAAGCGGTAGCTACATTTAATTTTTTCATACTAGAAAATTGGATAATTCTATTAGTTCCACCAATTTTTTTCGTACCATTAACTAACTCGTAACCCGGTGTTGATAGTTCTAAGTTAGAGTTTGTATCTTCTTCAGCCGCACTATCCACTCCTAACACAACTGTTCTCTTATGGTTTTGTTTAATTAATCTAACCACTTGTTGTGTTTGCGAACTAGCTACTGGTAATAGTAAAGAAACATTTTTAGCTAGTAAATTGTTTACTAAAGTATCTGCTTGGGTTGGTCCAAAACCATTTGAAAAGTTAGTTACTTCAGTGTGACCCACAAATAATTGTTTAATCTTTTTATACGGTTTACCGTTTTTTGTTGATGCAAACGGTGCGATGTATTCATTAAAGTATCTAATACCTCTTTGTAATCCGCCCATATAACTTGTAACAGAAGAGAATGGTCCACCACCATAAGTAGCAAAGGTTAATTCATCTTGTGGTTGAGGTGCAAAGTAATATTGGTATTCATTTAAAAATTCACCAGCAGCAATACCAGTAACAAATGCTCCTAAATCCGTTCTAAATTGAATGGCAGCAACTTGACTGCTTCATAACGGCTGAGCCACATTTAAATTTAAATGATTACCGTTTCAGACGGGTATACCATAACTGTCATCTAATAAAATGAAGCCACTTTTACTTAAATATTTGTACATGGGCGCATTTTGTGTTTTTGTGATTGCTAATGCCTGGGTTAATGGCACCATATGTAAATAACCAGGTAAAACCATTAAACGTGTGTCGTTAACAGCAGCTGCAAAATACATTTGCATCAAATCAGTATTGCTATTTCCTACTGGAGAAGCAGCATATTCACGGTACGGATTACCCCGTACATTAGCAAAATATCCTCCCACTACAGCACCGGTGATACCAGCAATTGCGGTTAAAGCCAAAGGAGTCGCTCACATTCATTTTTTCATCATATTTATTGTTTGTTCTATCTTTCTTTTTCAGATGTTTGCGTTCTACATACAAAACAGGTGAGATTCGTTCATGAAAGGTAAATGAAACAATTCAAGAATTGTTATTTATGCTTAACTATAACCGTATTCACTGTATTAAAGTAGTTTAAAAGTTAAACTACATCAGAAGTTAATCTGTAGAGGATTACTTGCGATTGTGTTTAAATAGCTTGTTAACTTAAACACTTGAGAAATGATTTTATTTTTTTACATTAGGATTAGGTAAATTGATACCAAATAATTGTCAATATTCTAATAATCCCATATAGGCTGATTGTGAAAAACCTTTATCTAACAATGGATCTAAAGGTGAAGATAATAATACCTTGAATACAGATTTATTATTTTGATAGCTTTTTTTATTCATAGCATGAATAAGGTTAAAACTGTTTCTATATCTAATTTCTGTTTGGTTCTTGATGAACCATTGTTTTAAATTTTGTAGACGTTCATGATTCAAGTTTGCGTCAGAAGAATTAGTGGAATATTTTTGAAACCATGCTTCTAAAGTTGCAAATTCAGGTTTAGCCAAAGGATTAGTTATCGTGCCTCAAGCATCTAGAGGCATCATCATTTGGTGTTCATTAGGTAAATCAGCGTAAGAGAAAGAGAATTCGTTATTTGTTGCTTGACCTGGTTCTCAATCTTCAATTGCATAAAACACTTTTTGGTTAGCTTGATTTAAGGTTTTAAATGTTGGCGTAGCATTAATTACCTTTAAATACTTTTGGTATAAAGGAAGTCAATAAGTGTTGTATTCAGGATCAGAGGGAAGATTAGTTTTTGGATTATTGTTGGGCACAGCAAAAACCTTGTTAATTTCTGCTTGTGCGATGGTTTGACCAGTAACTGACATATTGAGTTTAGTGTCAGCGGGTAATGTATTTAAATTATTCTGGTGAGCTAATAGTGCAAGTTGAATTGCTCGTACAAAGTATTGGTATCCAGCAACGCTTAAACCCACACAATCGTTTTCAGGGGTTCCTAAAGAATTACAACCAAAACCACCAATTGTGGAATTTAATTTAGGTGCTACTACACCATCATAAATATTCTTAGCTAATAAAGCGGTAGCAACATCCAATTTTTTCATACTTGAAAATTGAATAATGCGATCAGTACCACCAATTTTAGTAGTTCCGTTAATTGCTTGATATCCGGGAGTAGACAAGGTTAAATTGGAATTAGTATCATCCTCATTAGCGCTATCAACACCTAAAACAATTGTTCTCTTATGGTTTTGTTTAATTAACCGAACCGCTCTTTGCGTTTGTCCGGCTGCAACCGGCATTAATAAAGAAACGTTTTTAGATAAGAAGTAATTAATTAAGGCATCACCTTGCGTTGGTCCGAAACCGTTAGAAAAATTAGCCACTTCTGTTTTACCTACAAATAATTCTTTAATTTTTTTATAGGGTTGACCAGAAAGAGTTTTTGCAAAGGGAACAATGTATTCGTTGAAATATCTGATTCCTCTTTGCAAACCGCCCATATAACCAGTTACTGAAGAAAAGGGTCCACCACCGTAAGTTGCAAACGTTAGTTCATCTTGTGGTCGAGGTGCAAAGTAATATTGGTATTCATTTAAAAATTCGCCAGCAGCGATTCCAGTAATAAAAGAACCTAAATCTGTTCGAAATTTCATTGCTGCCACTTGAGTACTTCAAAGTGGTTGAGCTGTATTACGGTCTAATTGTGTTTTATTTCAAATAGGCATTCCATAAGTATCGTCTAATAAAATA
Source organism: Ureaplasma ceti (assembly GCF_040369755.1). Taxonomy (NCBI): domain Bacteria; kingdom Bacillati; phylum Mycoplasmatota; order Mycoplasmoidales; family Mycoplasmoidaceae; genus Ureaplasma; species Ureaplasma ceti. The sequence continues at coordinate 234,805 of NZ_BAABQM010000001.1, forward strand.
AATCCACTTTTTGTTAAGTATTTATGCATAGGAGCATTTTGTTGTGCAGTCACTGCTAAAGCTTGAGTTAAAGGCTTAGTGTGTAAATAGCCAGGTAAAACCATAAGCTTAGTATCGTTAACTGCTGAAGCAAAATACATTTGCATTAAATCAATGTTACTATGACCCGCTGGAGCGCTCGCATAATCGCGATACGGATTCCCACGAACGTTTGCAAAATAACCACCCACTACTCCTGCAGTTAATCCACCGACTGCAGCCACCATTAGTGGGGTTACTCACATTCATTTTTTAATCATATTTTCCTAAAAAATTAATTTATATATTCAAAGAATTATCTTGTACATACAAGACGCGTTATTTGTTCTACGTAGCGTTTATATTCTACATAAAAACAGACATAGTCAAAAAAGAATTTATGGTTTTTTAGCAAGAATTTTTTTTCGTCAAAATGTCAAGAGTAAAACGCAAAAAAATGAAAAATTTTTTTCTAATTAAGAAGTAATTATTTTAAATAATTACTTAGGGAATGCATTCATATTTTCTAAAATAAATCAATTAAAATTCGCATATAATTAAGCATTTAAACACCAATTCTTAAGTTTTGGAGACGTCAAATTTATTGCAAAAAACGATCTTTTTTTAAAATATAAATTAATTATTTTTGTTAAAAAATTATTACATTAAAGTTAGTTTAACTGTACTCCCCAAGATGTCATCTAACATAATTGAACACTCAAAATAACTTTATAATCAGCATACAAACAAAATAAAAGTTGAATCTAAAAAATGGATTCAACTGTAGCGCTGAAAAAGATTAAAAGTACTTTAATTGATATAAAGCTAAAAAATTACTCAAGTTATCTTTTACCTTAGAGTTTTGTGATTGAAACCCTAATAGAGATGACACATCTTTAGCAGTAGTCATTTTTAAATGAGGTCTGATAAAATCGATAAATTAATTGTGTATTCTTCTTGTTTTTTATGCGGTATAAGTTGAATAATTAAATTTTGTATCGTGAAAATAGTTATATTCTGTTCAATTTCTCAAAGATTATTGAAAAAACGAAGAAAAATAAGTGAGCGCGAAAGAGAAGGTTATTTTATGAAAGAAAAATATTATTTGCCCAATGGTAAAAAATGTACATACAAAGAAGCAAAATCATCTAATCTAATAAATATTGAACTAAATATTGATTATAATCATCCTCCTTTATCATTATGTAAAGGAAAATTAATTAATAAACGTGAACATATTTATGAAAGAGGAAATCAAATAGACGTTGGAGTGGATTACATCAACAATGATCAATTATTAAACGAATGAAATAACGAAATCAGCGATTTATTTGATTCCGTTTATATTTTTCCTTCTCAAAATGAATTAGTGTTTGAAGACGGACAATCAATTCATATTGATAATGATGGTTTAAAGAAAATACAACCCAAATTATTAAGCTTAATCAAATTAATTGTTAATCGTTTAAACGAAATAAATCGTGGTGACTATTATGTTTGTGATGATTCTACTTGATACATTGAAGAATTGTTAGAAGACGAAGATGATGATGACGAATGATGAAAAGAGTTAACTCCAAAGGATTTGGAATAATGACTCATCATAAAAATAGTGTTCTATTAATTTAGTGCAATAAAAAAAATTATCACAGAAATGTGATAATTTTAATCGCCTTTAATCTAGTCATTTAACTAATTAAGACCAGAGAGACCGTTATAAATAACACCCTCTCCACTACAATTACATTGTATAAAAAATAAAAAATAATGAGTAGGTTTTTAAACTAATATTATGTTTAAAAACCTTTTTTTCTTTACCAGAATTACTTTAGAATAAACATTTTAAAAATGTTACTCTTACTTACATTTTCGCCTGAACTAAAAATTTCACCATCATGATAAATTGTTCAAGTAAATTTAGGATCATCTTTAAAGGTGTTATCCACTCACGCAATACCGAAATAATAGTGCGTATGTTCTAACACACTGTTCACATTTTGCGTTCATGGTTTCCATGAATCTTCTTGTAAGGCTGTTTTATATTTCAAGGAAATATTTTGATAACCCACATCTAAATCATGAGTTTTATTAGAATCATAGTCATTTTTTAACGACTTGACTTCAATAAAGAAAGTTTTGTCATCAATATCTACAATAAAATCAGGATAAGAGTGTGCTTTAGTAGCGATGCCGCTCACATGTTTAAAATATTCGAACTTAACTAACGAACTATCATCATAGTTTTTAGTGACACTAAATTTTGGTAACGGACGATATGGACCGAAAAAGATTTTTGCGTTATCACTATTAAACATTTTTAAGACAGAGTTTGCAAAGCAAATTTCAGGATTAGAATCAAAGAAATATTTTGCTTTATAGTTAGTTTTGCTTACTAACGTGTCTCATCCTTTCGGTTTATATTTGTAAGTCTTTTTATCGATGTCTTTGGGGTCTAATAATAATTCGCGTATAGGTTCATTGCCTTCAAAGACTAAATGATCATTGTGAAATTGGTTCACTTCTTTGGCTAACATCACGGTTTCAAATAAGTACTGTGTTTCTTCTGTCACTTTCTCATCATAACTTTTTTCTAAACTTTGTCTTAATTGATTAGCACTATCTAAATTGCTAATCAAATATAGTTGTAAAACATATAAATTTAAGTGATATTTTTGACAGAATAATTTCATCTGGTTCTTTAAATTGTCTTTATAAAAATTAGTTTTATTTTGTAAATATTGTTGGAACCTTCTTTGTACATCAAACAAATTGATTACTTCTTTATAAACGGTCTTAGTACTATTATTGGTTTCAATTTCGTTAACAGCAATTTTATAACCCTTCTCAGTTTTAAAGTGAGCGCAGTATTCTAAAAAGCTCTCTTTAAATAACAATAACTGGTTTTGAATTTGCTTAGCAAATTCTAAATTAATTTGGGTTTGACTGTTATAGTTATCAATAAATTCTGTTTTGTAACGTAAGACGTTATATTGGGCATTTTGAAAATCTGGAAATAATTTTAATGGCTCTCTAATTTTGGTTTTTCCGTTACCACGGTAGTTACTGTAAACATAATAATTATTAGTGATGTCATTCTCACCATGAAACTTTAAATCAGGGTTAGGATTTCTTCTAATCCGACCAATGGTTTGGATGTTTAAGTTTTCACTGTAAATTTCTCTTAACTGTACCAGCATACAAGATCGAGGAATATCATAACCTGTCGCTACTGACACTTTAAACATAATGACATCAATTATGGAGTCATTATTGACAATTAAATCTTTATTACTGCCATATAAACCATCGCTATCTTTTAATAACTTGTCGAGATTAGTATCTAATCCTGTTTCTGAAGAATACCAAACATAGTTCAAGTTATGCGCTTTAATTTTTTGTAAAACTAACGCAATGGTGTCTTCGTAGTCAATATTATTAGTTTGTTTATTACCAACTTGAATCAATAAAGCAGGACGAATTGTTTGGGGATATTTTTGTTTAATTGTTTCAAATTGCTGTAAAGCAATTTCTAACAATTGTTCTGAAGTTAAACCTTCTTCATCAACTTCATTTAAGCCTTGACCTTTAATTAATCTAGCTTTAATTAGTCCATCAGCTTCGGCAGCTTGTGGGCTAATTTGCACATCGATCACTTTCTTATTTGATAAAGTAGCTGATACCAATAATTGTTTCGTGAAATAATTATGCAAGTTTAATAAATTTTGTGAACCAGTTTTATCGTTACGTGAAATCGTTCCGCCAATATGAGCTTCATCCCGAATGAAAATAATCCGGTAACCTTGGTTTTTTGCATCTTTTAAAAATTGTTCCAAAAACCCATTGTTATACAAAATCGAACTGCTAGTATAACTTTGGGTGCCGATAAAGTAAATACAGTTTTCCATTAAAGGGATATCGTACATGAAATCATTATTTTTAGACTTCTTATCATTACTTGGTGATTCAATTAAATGAGTTTCATAGTTATAACCATTGACATACTTATACTTTTGAGCTTTTTCATAATTTTGTTTATAGATTTCACCAGTAGAAATTGATGAAAATAAAATTAAGGTTTTATGATTAAAATCTTTTAATAATCTTTCGCATAAATCACACAAGATTAAAGTTTTACCAGCGCCTGTTGGTGCTTGGAAGGTATATTCTTGTTCATTACTATAATAACTAATCTTGTCAAACAAGGCGTCGCACGCTTCTTGTTGACAAGGTTTTAAAATATAACTCATCTTACTTCACTCCTAAATGATTTAATAAAGGGTAAAGTAAGTTAACTTTGTTATTATCATTAATCGCTAAATTAGGATTAATATCTTTATAAACATTAATATCAACCAGTTCTTCTAAAGTTTTACTTTGATGAACACCAATGTTAACATCTTTAACGCGATAAACATCTAAAGAATTATGGAATGGTTCGTTCTTTTTCAATCATTCAAAATCATTTGAACGATCAGTTCCTTCGCCATTATTAATTCTGTAAAGTCTTTCATAAGTAACGTCAATCGCGATATTATTTTCATTATATTTGCCATCAAATTCACGAGTGCACAAGATAAATTCTCTTGAACCACCATCTTCTTTATTCAATTCTAGAACCGCTTGTCCTGTGGTTCCTGAACCAGCAAAGAAATCCAAAATTTTTATACATTTATTAGTATTCAAATTTATTAATGTTTTTATTAAGTCAATTGGTTTTGGATTTTTAAACTTACCTTCCATGTTTAAAACATCTAAATCTCTTTTACCATTGGGATTGGAAAATTCATTTTGCAAGAAATGCAAATTAGAGTACGGTTTAAATCTAGATTCAAATAATATAGTATATTTTTCGTCAGAATTTTTATCTTGAATGATTTTTGCGTTCAAATATTTTTTAGGTCATAATCTATCGTTTTTTGAAATTAAAAAATCATTTTTTATGGCGAAATTTACTAATTCTTCACTTCAAGTTCAACGTCATTCATTATCAGAAGAGATATCGTTATTTTGTCTTTTTATAAAATTATCATATCCACCAGGATAGTAAATCTTACCTTTGAATGTAATGGGAAAGTCTAAACTTTTAACATATCCAAGAGAGTTAGAATCTAAAGTTTGTTTATTGTGAAAGTATCCTCTTTTATTAAAGTGTTCATCTTTATATTTGAACGCTTCATCTTCAACAACTATTTTATTAAACGAACAACAATTAATGTTTTTTGCAAAACAAATTATTAAATCGTAATTATTTGAGCATAAATTAGTTTGTGTTTTCCCACCCTTAACAGTAACTCTAGGAAAAGAAGTTACAAAATTTTCTTCGCCAAAAATTTCATCCATCAAGACTTTAAAATACGCTTGCATATTATCATCTAATGAAATAAAGATTACTCCATCTTCACTCAATAATTTATGAGCTAAGACTAATCTTTCTTTCATCATATTTAATCAAGCATTTTTTGAAAATTTATCCACATAACCTAAGTTATCTCCACCAGTGTTATATGGTGGATCGATATAAATGACGTCAATTTGACCACGGTGCGTAATTAATAAATTATTTAAGGCGTCATAATTATCGCCAATAATTAATTTGTGGCGTGGTGAGTCTGCTTTCCCACTAAAAGATAATTGTTCATCTTTGGTTAAGACACTAATAGTATCTTCACTTCTCACAATTGGAGCTTCATCAAAGACAAAACCCAATTTAATACGGTGCGCTAATAACGCTACCACTTTATCGATTTCATTGACCGATTCACAGCGGTCAATAATATTATTGATGACCAATAATTGGTCATCATTTTTTTGTTCAGATCGAGCACTATTTTTTAAGAGTTCTTTTTGTTTAGCTTTGTATTGTTTTAACTCTCTCTCTCTCTCTCTGCAATTTCACTGGTTGCATCTTGATCAGTGATGTACTTAATCACTACATCTTGGTTCATATTTCTACACTCCTCTTTTAAAATAGTTTTCAAGTCTCTAATATTTTAACAAGGTTTTAATCAGTTCATACATAGAGCCATAATTTCTTAGACAATTTATAACCATAAGGCACAAAAAAATCATCCCCAAAAGGATGATTTTTATTATCTCTTATTTATTAAATTAAGCTTTTAAAGCCAACTTAATTGAAATAGTGTTTTGCATTTGTCAAGTTTGACCGCCGTCATAAGTGACTGGGACGCTCATTGGGAATTTCACTTGAACTGTGTAACCACCAGGAATATTAATCTTAGTGACTGGAATATTTCCTAATGCACCTAATTTTAATACGATTGGTAATTCATTTGTTCTATTGTATTGCACCACGATTTCAGGTTTATAGTAATCGCTGGCGTTTCTGATTCATGGTGTTTGTGATTCATTAATAATTAGTGGCAACAATTGATTATCTAACGTTACATTATCAGCAGGAATGTATTGACCTTCGATTGAAGTTTGTCTGCTTAGACCGTTTAAGATATTAATAATTTGTTTACCAGTAGATGTATTTGAATCAATCTTGTTAGCGTACACTTTGTAGTTAATGTTTTCTACATCTTTGTAGTAGTTGTAGATTGGAGTTTCATAACCAGGTGTATTAATTCTGTTAACTCATCCCGCTACAAAGTTATAAGTATTCTTACAGAACATGTTTACGATTGTTGGTGGAATACTGTAAATATTTGTGATTAAAGCTGGAAGAATAACGATTTTAGATTCAAAATGCGATCATCCTGATAGTCCATTTTTGTAGTCATTTAATCAATTTCCTAAGTTATTTGCAATTGGTTGAACGAATGCCATAGCTGTTGGAATCATATTGAAGTGCAATTGCATATTCGAGTTAACTCATCATGACATTCTATCAAATTTCACGATTGGATTAACCGTCATGTTTTGACCTAATAATGAAGTTGAGATAGATTCACCAGCAACCAATTCTGCTTTAGTGTTTTGTAAAATTTGTCCTAGAGTTAAGTTTCATAATAAATCTCTGTTTCAACCATCACCAGGGTGGATTGGTAAAGCATCTAAAACTTGTTTAATAGCACCACTAGATGGGTCAACCCCTTTTTGTCTTAATAATGCATCAATAAACGCTTCAGAACCAAAGTTATTTCCTTGTAAACCAAGTTTTAACACTTTATTTAGAATCACCATAATTTGACCAACGGTGTCATTTTTAATTGTGTTGTAAATTGGTTGAATGTTAATTGTTACATTCTTAGTGAACTCAAAGTTCATTACATTACTATAAGTTAATTTATGAGTTTGTTGGTCGTATGATTGAACAGTCACTGTCGGTGTAAATTTCACACAATTCTTTAACACATAAGGAATTGTTACAACTTTTCCGTCAACTACTGGACTGGATAAAGCTTGGAAAATTAACGGAATATTGTTTAAGTGTAATTCGAAGAATGCGTCAAACGCTAAATCAATGTAAGGCAATGTGTAAGTATTGAAGGCTTGTTCTACTTGTGGTGAAATTAAACCTAAGAAACTTGGAATATCTTTTTCAATGAAGTTTTTTACGATGTCTAATTCATCTTTATTGTCGATGATATCAAATAATCTACCATCACCAACATTGCTTACGCCTTGCAGTTTTTCAATGCTCTTAATCATGTTATCAACGCTAACTAAGAATTTGTAAGCTGGGTTATTGCTTTCTGTAGATTTTGTTGAAGATAAGATCAACTCTAAAGCTCATTGCAAATCAGTGCCAAAGATGTCTACTAATGACTTAGTTTTAATGTCGTTCATTAATCTGGCTTCAGCCACTTTTAATCCTGGAGTTTTAGCAAATTGTTGTAAGATTTCCATGAACTCTTGACCTAGGTTAGCTTTATCTAATTCAGCTTGTGGCTTCATTGCTAAAGTATACATTGCAGCAGCAGTTAAACCTTGCATATGTTGTTGAACTGTATTGAACTTATCACCAAGTAATGATTTAATTTTGTTCATGAATTCTTTATTTAATTCTGGGTTATCCGTTACGATAACTTTAAATCTATTAAAGATACTCATTAATTCTGGTTTATTTTGGTTAAATCACGTTAACACTGGTGTATTGCCGAAAATGCTACCAGCTAAGTTACCGTATTCTTGATTTTGTGTTAATTGGCCTACAACAGTAGCTACTGGGAATTGTAATGAATGTAAGAATTCTGTAATTGTTGGGTTCTTACCAATTTCTGAGAAGATACTTTGCACACTTTCAGACATTAAGATAACAAAGTTTCAAATCTTATCGTCTTGTTTCAACATTTGACTTTGAATTGTTTCTTTAGTTAAACCACTTAAGTATTTATCAAAGTTTGGTTTGTTGTTGAAGAAAGTCGCAGTACCATCGTTTAACACACCAGGTAAAGTCACTTTAATTGTCTTGATATCGGTTGTAAATGGGTTGACATCTTGTGCTTTAGTTGTAGCGTTATTTACCCCACTTTGAGCAATTGTTTGTGCATATCTATTTACAGTACCAGTAATGTGAGTAATATTAGCACTAGTTAAGTTGTAACTTAACATTGGCGTACCCACTTTGACGTTATTAGAACCACGGATTGTTTGACTATTATCGTAAGTAATCGTTGGGTTTAAAGCACTGTGATCGAAACTGTAACAAATACCAACTACCCCACCATGGCAAACGCTTAAAGCGGTTGGATTGTTTAATAAAACGCTATTAGCTGGTACTTCTAATGGAGTATTAGTTTCGTTGTAGTATTCAAAACCAATCTTACCGTTCACTTCTAATAAACCATCACTGTTTGTTGTAACAGTTAAAGTATTTACTACATAGAAGTTATCAGCATTTAATGAACTCATACTTAAGTGTTCAGCTGTTAATCATTCTTGTAATTTTTCGTTGAAGTTATAAGTAATTTCGTTAGCAATTGCTTGATCTGCGTGTGGAATTTTGGCTAACGCTTGTAACACTTCTTTAATCACTGGTGATTGGTCGACTGAATCAGCGGTAATAACTGCGTTAGTACCCTTTAGACCTAATTGGTTTAAATTGAACTGTGTTAAGTTCTTGTTTGTCATAATCACAGTCGGTGAAGAAGCACTATTTAAATTTTTATAAACATTTGGATTACCTTGTAAATCTGAACTAATTCAGAAGTTACTCATCGCAATTGTTTTTGAAGCTACGTTAGTTAAATCTACTTGTGATTTATTTTCGTATAAGTAACCAGGGTTTAAAGTAAAGGTTACATCAAACGCTTTAGCTTTTCCAATGACTGGAGTTAAAGCAGTCACTTTTAATGAACTTGCATCAATTTCTTGAGCAGTAATACCTCCATCGTGTTCTAAAGCGTTTAGAACAGTTTGAGTATTTACATCACTAGATGCTAATTTTTGAATAGCTGCTCTAAAGGCATCGTTGTTAAAGGCAATAGTGATTGTCTTAATTGTTTGAGAAGCAACATGTTTTAAACTCATACTAATTGTTTCATCACTGAAGATAAAACCTTTATTTAATGAGAAACTAATTGCAAACGTAATTGGTTTATTTAATATTGCTGGATCTTGTGTAAATTTAATTGAAGCAGCGTTAATTTCATTAGCTTTTAAACCAGCAGCAATTAAAGCCGCTTGAATTGTTTGAGCATTTACTTTATTGGCTGCTAACGCTTTAATTTGGTTATCAAATGTTGTTTGATCAAATTTCACTACTGTGGCATCAATTGTTGCCGTTTTAACCTTATTTAAAGTAATTACATTCTTTAAGTTAAATTGGTTGCCTTTTGTTAAATTAATAACAATATTAACTGTATCTTTTTCACCTAATACTTGTGGATTCTTAGTAATTGTAAAGTTACCTAATTCAGAACTTGTAATACCGTTAGCAAGTAATAATTCTTGAACTTTATCATGCGTAATGTCTTTAGTTGGTAAAGCGTTAATTGCGTGAATAAAGTTTTGTTCTTGGAATTTAATACCCACAGTGTAGTAAGTAGCGGTTTTTAAATTATCTAAATTTAAGGTGTCACTGTTATTTGTTTTAAATAAGTAGCCGTGTTTTAAAGTAATGGTTACGTTAATTGTTTCGGCTTGACCAACCACGTTTTTATTACTATCAACTGTGACATTAGCAATTTCAGTATCTGTTAAACCGTATTGTTCTAATAAAGTTTTCACAGCTGCATTAGTATTAACTGCTTGAATTTGTGCGTTATTTACTGCTGTTGTAAATCCACTTTGTTGGAAGTCTACTGTAGTAGTTTTAGTTGTAGTAGTTTTAATATCGTTAATCACAATCGGGTTGTTACTATTGTTGTATAAATAACCTTTATTTAAAGTAATTGTGACGTTAACTGCTTCTAAACTACCAATTGCAATGTTGTTGGTTGGCGTGATTGTTACATTAGCAATTGCTGCAGCTAATAATTTGTTTTGGCTCAATAATTGTTTTACAGTTTCCACATTTTGAGCATCTGTAAATGATTCTTTGTTCATCGCTGCAATAAAGGCTTGCTTATCTAAAGTTACCTGAGCGGTTTTCATTGTAGCAGACGCAACATTTTGTAAATTAATTACATCGTTAGTCTTGTATAGGTAACCATTGTTTAATGTTACTTTGATATTAAAACTATCTTGTTCACCAACTTTAACAGTATTTGGGGTAATTGCAATATTATTCACTGTAATTTCGTTAGAAGTTAAACCAGCATTAATTAAAGCTTTTTCTACAGTGTGTTCATTTACATCTGAATCAGATAATTCTTCAACAACCGTTCTAAACTTGCTTTCATCAAACTTCACTTCTTGTGTGTAAGTTGTAGCAGTTGATACATCATTCATTGCTAATGTACCAGTTTGGTTGTCAAAAATATAGCCTTTAGCTAACTCAACAGTAATGTTGACCTTTTCTTTTTGGCCTACTACATGAGTTGGTTGTGAAACTACTGCTGAAGTAATTTCATTTTGTTTTAAACCGTTAGCAATTAATAATTGAGTGATTTCAGATTGAGTAGCTGCTGCACTTTGTAAACCGTTGACAGCGGCAATGAAGTTAGCTTGGTTAAATGATACTTCGATGTTGTAAACAGATTTAGTAGCAAGGTTAGTTAAGTTTAATTCACCTTGATTGTTTGAAGCAAATTTATAACCCTTGTTTAAATTAATCGCTACATTAATTGATTCCGGATCTCCTAATGTTTTAGGATTTAAAGTTACATTAACCGTATTAATTGCATCTTTATTGATGCCATATTTAGTTAATAATGCTTTTACTAAATCACTGGTATTAACTGCTGAAATTGGTAAGGCTTGAACAGCAGCATCAAATTGACTTTGTTCAAAGTTGACAGTGGCAGTTTTTTCAGTGGTTGTACTAATATTGTTAATTACGATTGGGTTATTGCTATTGTTGTATAAGTAACCTGGATTTAAGTTAACTGTTACATTGACTTCTTCTAATTGACCGACAGCAACATTTGGTGTTTCAGTTACTGAAACATTAGCAATTGCATCAGCAGATAAATGGGCTGCTTCTAATAATTGTTTTACCATGGTTGTATTTTGCACATCAGTAAAACTCTTTTGGTTCATTGCTTTTGTGAATGCAGCTGTATCTAATGTAACATTAGCAGTTTTAATATTCTTAGCTAAGATATCACTTAAATTAATGACACCATTTCCATCAAATAGGTAACCTGTTTTTAAAGTTACTGTAATGTTAAAGTTGTATGTTTGACCCACTTTAACTGAATTTGGTGTAATAGTAATACCGTTAGTTGCAATTTCATCATTATTTAAACCAGCACTAATTAAAGCGTTTGTAACGTTAGATACTGTTACTTGATTGTTATCTAATTTAGCAATCGCAGTTTTAAATTGTTTTTTATTAAAGTCTACAGTTTCAGTGTATGTTGTTGCGGTCGCTACATCACTCATCACTAATTGACTAGTTTTATTACCGAAAATATAACCTTTTTTCAAGTTTACAGTAATTGTAACTGTTTCTTTTTGACCGACTACTTCAGTTGGTTGTGAAACTGTTACTGAAGATAAATCATCTGCTGTTAAACCATTAGCAATTAATAATTTATTAAGTTCAGATTCGTTTACTGCTGCACTTTGTAAACCGTTTACTGCTGTTTCAAATTGGTTTTGGTTGAATTGAACTTCTTTTTCGTAAACTGTTTGAGTGCTAATGTTATCCATAACTAATGAATTTTGAGTTTGACTTGCATCAAAGTAATAGCCCTTAGCTAAAGTAACTGTTACATTAATTGATTCTTTTTCACCTAATGTTTGGTTAACGTTTAATTCTACATTAGCAATTTCTGAGTCAGTTAAACCATATTTAGTTAATAAAGCTTGAACTAATTTTTTAGTATTAACAGATGAAATTTTTGAACCATTTACTGCTTGTTTAAATCCAGACTCGTTAAATTCAACTGTCGTCTTTGCTTCAGTTGCTGTTGCAACTCCAGTTAATGTCATTGTGTTTTGGTTATTGGCAAATACATAACCTTGTTTTAAGGTAATTGTAATATTCACAGCTTCTTGGTTACCGATTTTAGTGTTAGCAACTGGTGTAACTGTTACATTAGCAATTTCTGTTGCACTTAAACCACTTACAGTAGTTAATAAGTTTTGAACTGTAGTATTGTTTAAAGTATCAATTTGCTTTGTTTGAACAGCATTTTCGAAGGCTGTTTCATTAAATTGAACTGGAACTTTATATTCAGTATTAGAAATTACATTAGTTAATCTAATTGATTTTTCTTGACCGTATAAGTAACCGTTGGTTAATTGAATACTGATGTTGAATGAAATTAATTGACCAACAGCAACTGTATTTTGCGTAATAGTTAAACTATCAATATTTAATTGATCAGCTTTTAAACCACTAGCTTCTAAAGCGTTGATTACAGCTGTTTTCGCGTTAATTGCAGTCGCTGTTTGAGTTTGTAAAGCTTGTCTAAATTTAGCTTCGTCAAATGTAACGGTTTCTGTATAAACTGTGTTAGTAGCCACATTAGGCATAGTAATTACATTGCTACCGTTAAATGTATAACCCTTAGCTAAAGTTACTGTAATTGTAACGGTTTCGTTTTGACCAACTTTTTTTGTTAATGCGCTTAATTGAACGTTAGCAATTTGATTTGCTGTTAAATTACATTCTTTTAATAACTCATCTACTTTTTGTTTAGTTACAGCTTGTGCATCTAATGCATTAATATCGTTAATGAAGTTTTGTTCAGCAAACTTCACTGGTTGTAAGTTAGTTGTAGCAGTTTTAATATCTGATAGAGTTAACGTATTTTTATTGTTTTGGCTAAATAAGTAACCTGATTTTAAATTAATAACAACGGTAATAGAATCTTTTTCACCTAAAGGTGTTTGAGTTGATACTTGTACATCTTTAATTACATTAGATGATAAACCGTATTTGTTTAACAATTTTGTAACTGCTGCTTTATTGCTTACATCTTTGAAAGCAGATTTATTGACGTCAGCTTCAAATTGAGCGTTGTTAAAACTTGAAATAGTATCAGTTTTCATTGTTGCTGTAGCAACGTTAGTTAAACTAATCACTCCGTCAGTACCGCTTGTGTAATATCCTGGGTTTAATTGAGCGGTGACGTTAATTGTTTCTAACTGACCAGGAGCAATACTGTTTACATTTTTGACTAATGTAACATTAGCTGGATTAATTGCAGCAGCTGGTACGCCATTAGCTTCTAATAATTTAATAATAGAATCCTTAGTAATATCTGGCATTTTTTCACTAGCTACTGAACCAGTAAATCCAGCTTGGTTAAAGTTTACTGTAGCTGTTTGAATTGAAGCAATAGCAGCATTCTTAATTACAATTTGGTTAGTTTTACCATATGTATAACCATTGTTTAAAGTTACTGTAATGTTGTATTCTAAGTGAGAACCCACTGCAACTTGTACAGAGCTGAAACTAATATTAGCAATTTCATCAGCAGTTAAGCCAGCAGCTACTAAAGCAGCTTGAATGTTAGTGTTATTTACATTCTTTGCTAAAGTCTTAGCAAAAGCCGTTTTAAAGTCTGATTCTTGGAATTTAACTGGTTGTGTGTAAGTGGTATCAGTTTCTACACCGTTCATTACAATCGTATTTTTGTTATTAACTAAAATACCTTTCTTTAGTTCCACGGTAATGTTTAGTGTATCTAATTGACCGATCTTATGAGTGATTGGAGTTAATTCCACATTTTTTACATCAGTAGTTGGTAAACCATTAGCTGCTAATAATTTTTCAATTTCAGGCACTTGTTCAGCTTGATCACTACTAATTTGACCAATAGCATTAATAAAGTCTTGTTGTCTAAATTGAACAGTTTCTGTATTAACTGTTTTAGTATCTAAGGCTTTAGTTGTCAAAATGTCTTTGTGGTTAGTTGCAAATGTATAACCATTATTCAATGTAATTTCTACAACAATTTGATCTTTATCACCTAAAGCTACAGTTGGTAAAGATACTTTTACTGATTTAACTGCACCTGTTGGTAAACCGTAATTATTAGCTAATAAAGTTTTCACTAGAGAGTTAGTGTTTACTTGACTAATATTTAAAGTACTAATTTTTTGAGTAAAGGCAGTTGCATCAAAGTGAACTGTTTCTTGTTTCATCGTTGCTGTTGTAGCAGTTAAAGTCATTGTTGTTTGCTTATTTGCAAATTCGTAACCTGATTTTAAGTTAATTGTGAAGGTTACAGTTTCTAATGATCCAACTTTAACATCGGTATTCTTTTGGAGTGCTGAAATACTTTCTACAGCATCAGTTAAACCGTTAGCTTCCACTAATGTTTGCAAACTATTAGTGTTAATGCTATCAATTTGGTCAGCAGCAATTGCTTGTATTACATTTTGTTGGTCTAATGTAACGTTAACAATTTTAGTTGTTTTTGACGGTACATTATTTGCAGTAATTGAAGTTTGTTCACCTAATTCGTAACCAGTAGCTAATGTAATCACAAAATTAAAGGTAATAGCAGAACCAGGGTTTACTGTATTTTCTACAATTTTAATACCAGTACCGTTTGTAGTATTAATTTGACTTGCAGCTAAACCAGCAGCTTCTAAAGCTTGTAAAACATTCTTTTGGTTGACATCTTGTGCTGATAATTGACCAATTTTTTCCGTAAATGTTTTTTTATCAAATTTAACTTGTTGAGTATAAACTGTAGCAGTTTCGACATCATTCATTACAATTTGATTTTCACCGTTGTATAAGTTACCTTTAGTTAATTGAACTGTAATATTAAACGCAATTGGTTGACCTAAAACTTTAGCAACAGGAGCGATTGTGACATTTTCAATTTCTTTAACTTTTAGACCATTATTTTCTAATCAAGTTTGTACATTACCTTTGGTTACTGTTGTATCTCGTTGACCATTTACATAGTTTAAGAAGTTTTGTTCATTAAATTGAACACCGTTAGTATCTTTAGTTGCAGTTTGCAAGTTAGATAAAGTTAATGTATTAGTATCATTACTTGTAAATTCGTAACCATGTTTTAACACTACGGTAACGTCAATTGTATCAAATTGACCTAAAGTAGTATGTGTACTAATTTTAACTGAAGCAATTTGATCTGCTTGTAAGCCAAAATGATTTTCTAATAATGCTTGAACTTTTTTATCAGTATTAACGTCAACAAATTTTGAAGATTTAATTGTATTTGTGAAGCTAGTTTGATCAAAGCTAATTTTTTGAATTTTAACTGTTTTAGTTGGTAAAGCAGAAAGCACCATTTGGTTTTCATTATTAGCTGTTACGTAACCCTTCTTTAAGTTAATAGTTACAGTAATAGTTTCTTGTGTGCCTACTGCTACATCAGTATTTTTAGTAAATGTTACATCTTGGATTGCACCATTTAAACCATCTTTATTTAATAAATCAGTTAATGATTGTTCAGTAATGTTGTCAATTTCAGTTTGAGCGATAGTTGCATTAAATTCAGTATTGTTTAACGCAACTGTTTGTTCTTGAACACTTGCAGTAGCAACGTCGTTTACAGTAATGTTTGAGTTTTTATTAAAAACATAACCAGTAGCTAAACCGATTGTAAAGTTAGCAGTAATGTTGTCTCCTACGTTAACTTTATTCGTTGTAAATTTAATAGCTTGAGTGTTAATTTGATCAGCTTTTAAGCCAGCAGCTTCTAATGCTTTTACAATGGCTTGTGTATTAATTGCACTAACGTCTAATTTAGCAATAGCAGTTTTAAATTGAGTTTCATCAAATGAAACTGCTTCTTGATAAATAGTGCTTGTTTGAACACCAGTCATTGAGATAGTAGATTGGTTGTTGTATAAGTAACCAGCTTGTAAATGAACTGTAATATTTACTGTTTCATTTTGACCTAAGACTTTAGTTGGTTGAGATACATCTACACTAGCAATTTCACCTGCTTTTAAACCATTTTGTTCTAATAAACCTTTGATTGTTGCGTCAGATGCTACTTTACTAGCATCTAAATTACCAACAGCATTTTCAAAGTTTTGTTCTTGGAAATTCACTGGTTGAGTACTTATAGTTGCAGTTGGTAAATCAGATAAAACTAATTGGCTAGAGGCTTGAGTTGTGTCAAATTCATAACCTGGTTTTAAATTAATCGTTACAGAAATTGTTTCAGGTTGACCTAATTTAGTTGTATTAGTTTGTAAAACAACATTTTCTAAAGCGTCTGAGCCAATACCGAACTTACTCAACAATGGTTCTAATAATTGTTTTGTATTTACATCATTAAATTGTGATTTTTTAATGAAGTTTTCAAAATCAATTTCTTTGAATGAAACCACTTGAGTTTTAACTGTTTTAGTTGGTAAAGCAGAAAGCACAATTTTACTTTCATTATTAGCTGTTACATAACCCTTCTTTAAGTTAATAGTTACAGTAATAGTTTCTTGTTGTCCTACAGGCACATCAGTGTTTTTAGTAAATGTTACATCTTGGATTGCACCGTTTAAACCGTCTTTATTTAATAAATCAGTTAATGATTGTTGAGTAATGTTACTAATTTCTGTTTGAGCGATACTTGTATCGAATGCAGCATTATCTAACGCAACTGTTTGTTGTTGAAGACTTGCAGTAGCAACGTCGTTTACAGTAATGTTTGAGTTTTTATTAAAAACATAACCAGTAGCTAAACCAATTGTGAAGTTAGCTGTAATGTTGTTACCTACTTTTACTTGGTTAGTTGTAAATTTAATAGCTTGAGTGTTAATTTGATCAGCTTTTAAGCCAGCAGCTTCTAATGCTTTTACAATGGCTTGTGTATTAATTGCACTAACGTCTAATTTAGCAATAGCAGTTTTAAATTGAGTTTTATCAAATGAAACTACTTCTTGATAAATAGTGCTTGTTTGAACACCAGTCATTGAGATAGTAGATTGGTTGTTGTATAAGTAACCAGCTTGTAAATGAACTGTAATATTAACAGTTTCGTTTTGACCTAAAACTTTAGTTGGTTGAGATACATCTACACTAGCAACTTCATCTTTTGTTAAACCGTTTTGTTCTAATAAACCTTTGATTGTTGCGTCAGATGCTACTTGACTAGCGTCTAAATTGCCAACAGCGTTTTCAAAGTTTTGTTCTTGGAAGTTGACTGATTGAGTGTTTAATGTGGCAGTCGGTAAGTTAGATAACGTTAATTGACCAGTCGGTTTTGTTGTATCAAATTCATAACCTGGTTTTAAATCGATAGTTACAGTAATTGTTTCGTGTTGACCTAATTTAACAGTATTAGTTGAAACATTGACTTTACTAATTTCGTTAGCTGTTAAACCATAGTTTTCTAATAAAGTTTGTACTTCCGCTTTAGTGTCTACTTTATTAAATTGACTTTGAGCTACTGCATGAACAAATTCAGTTTGCTTTCAAGTAACTGTTTGCGTTTGCATTGTGTCAGTAGAAATGTTATCAATTGTAATTGTGTCGCTTTGAGTTTTAGAACCTTGGTCATAATAGCCAGGGTTTAAAAGAATAGTAACATTAACCTTTTTCTTTGCACCTACAGGAATATTTTTTACAGGAGTAATTATTACGTTTTTAATTGCCTTTGGTGGTAAACCATTATTTTCTAATAAGGTTTTAATTGTGTCTTTGTTAGTAGCATCAGCAAAACGCATCTTATTTACAGCAGTATTGAATGAACCTTGAACTGCTACACCACTAGTAGCAATTTGGTTAGAAAGAACATCTGGAATTTCAACTTTATTAGAACCTTGGTATAAATAACCGTTATTTAAATCAAATGTAACCGTAAAACTAATTTTTTGACCAACAGTTTGTTTGTTTTCTAAAACTTTTAAAGTACCAACATTAATTTCTTGAGCCGTTAAATTACTACTCTTTTCTAAAGCAGATAATACAGCTTGGTTATTATTTGCTTGGATTTCTGCAGGCGAAAGTTTAGCAATAGCAGTTTTAAAGCTTGCTTCATCAATTTGGATAGGTTGAGAATAAACTGTAGCAGTTGCTACATTAGGCATAATGATTGTGTTAGAGTTGTTGTATAAATAACCAGCAGTTAACTTTACTGTAATGGTTACGGTTTCTGGTTTACCTAAAACTTTAGCATCAGGTGTAACGTTTACTGAAGCAATTTGACTCGCTAATAAACCACTTTGTTTTTGTTCTAATAAACCTTTAATAGTGTCATTTGTTACTTGACCAATTTGTAATTGAGCAACAATGTTTTCAAAGTTTTGTTTTTGGAAGTTGACTGGTTGAGTATCAATTGTTTGAGTCTTTAAGTCTGTCATGCTTAAAGTATCTGCACCGTTACTGTTAAATAAATACCCTTTATTTAAGGTAATAGTTACGTCAATTGCATCTTGTTGGCCTAAAACTTGGTGTGTTGTGACTTTGACATGTTTAATCTCTTCACTTGATAAACCGTAATTTTCTAATAAAGTTTGGACTTTACCATCTGTATTGACGGCATCAAAGTTAGATGAATTTACAGTCTTGATAAATGCGTCTTGTTGTAAAGTTACAGTTTGAGTTTTTAAAGTAGCTGTTGGTAAATTATTTAACTCTAAAACTTGAGACACTACTTGAGTGTTGGTGCCGTTATCATATTTAACTTTAACCCCAGGTTTTAAGTTAACTTTCACGCTAATTGTTTCAGGTGTATTTACAGTTACTTGAGTGTTGGTTGTGATTTGAACAGAACTAATTTGAGAGTTAGTAAAACCAGAGCTTAATAAGTATTTTCTAATAACTGATTCTTTTTGAGCGTTATTTAAATCTAATTGTTCGATGTCTGATTTGAATTCTCCGAAATCAAACGGAACATCTTTATTCAATTTTAGTTTAAAACTACCTAAGTCTTTTTGTGAAACATAGGTATTGTTTTTAGCTTGTAAAACGTAACCAGGGTTTAAACCTAAAGTGACATCAGCTGTATCTTGAGCATAATTAATATTTACTTTAGTAGTTTGATCATTAATAGCAGCTTCTGGCACCCCAGCGCCCATTAAGCAATTTAATACTTGGGTATGGTTTAATTGAGAAGAACTAAAACCTGCTAATTGTTGGCTTAATTCGTTGTTGTCAAAAGTTACTAATTTACTTACTAATAAATTAGAAATCTGTAAGTTGGTTTTGTAAGTACCCTTGAAGAAACTATCTTTAGTTAAAGTTAAATTGATATCAATTGTACTTGGTTCACTACCCGCTGTTGCACTAATGGCTTCAATAGCACCAGGGTGACTTTCACCATTACTTATTAAGAATTGTCCTACTAAATTTTGCAATTCTAATTTAGTACTTGCTAAAGTTCAGTATTGCACAGCGTTACCCATAGTAACACTATTAGTCAATGGGTGACTGTTTAAATAATCTTGTAAAGATTGTTGGTTGAAAGTTAGTTCTTGGGCTACAGTAGATTTAAATGGCGTTAGTTTATTTGTTTTATTGGCCGGATCAGAACAGCTAGTAGCAGCTACAGCAATAATGGGGATTAAAGTTGTTAAAGCTAATCCGCTAAAAACAATCTTTTTTGTATTTTTTTTCATTGTCGTTATAATTCCTTATTTGCATTTTACATTACACTCAAACCAACAACTGGTTTCTCACTAGCTATTGGCTGAAAGAAAAATATAAATATAACTTTGTTAGAGTTAAAAATAGTCAACAATATTCTGATTATTGTTGACTACAAACTGTTAAGACATTTTGAATGGTTAACACGTTAGAAGTGTTATTAAATTGATATTGAATATTATTGTATGGTGAAGGAAGGTTGTTAAATTTGTTGGCAATAGCATCAACATTAAATGTTAAACCGTTTAATAAGCTAATTTGCACATTCACTGTTTGGGTTTGATTCTCAGGTTGACCCGCAGAGAATACAAGGTCTGCATTTGTGGGTTCTAAATCTAACATTTGGTAGTAATTACCATTATTTTGGTTAGTTAATAAAGCGTTATAGCTTTGTTGGTTTTGGATACCATTAATAGCACTCAACAAGGTTTGTAAACTTTGAGTAGAAAAATTAATGTTATCAGTACCTGTCGTATTACTCATCGGAATGTGGAAATCTAAAGTGTTAAGACGGTAAGTTAAGCCAGTAATTTGGTGGTTAGCAATTGCGTTTGCAATAGATTCATCAAACACTAGGTCTTTATTAGTCAACGTTACACTGAAAGATACTAAAGTTAATGAAGGAACTAATTTCACTTCAGCATCAGCAGATGATAGTTGTAATAAAGTTAAAATTCTTGTAACAGTAACTTCGCTTTCTTTTTGAGCATTTGATCTAATGTGACCAAAAGCTGCTAATGTACTTTCAACATCTTTTAAAGTGGTCTTGGCGCTAACAGTATTGTTAGGCGTAAACGGAATTAAGGAGGTTGCTTTTGGACATTAGAGTGGCAAGAGGTTAATCCGACCGATAAACCTACTGCACTCACTCCAGCAAAGGCAAGCCCTATTACAGTTTTAAATCATATTCTTTTGCTAAATTTTGTCATAACTTAATATATTTTAACACTAGAAAAGAAAGAGTATTTTTTTCTATTGTGTGAACCTTACTGAAACTTCTAACTTTTTTGCTTTAAAAAATTCAAGTTTTTTCTAAAAAAACAAAAAAATCATCCCATCTTTTAACAAATATGTTAAAAGTGAAATGACTTTTTTATGTTTAACAAGAGTTTATAGATTATTCAGCATCGTCAGCTTTTTTATTAGCCTTAGCTTGTTTTTTTTCTAATTCTCTTTGTTTCTTTAACGCAGCTCTTTCTTTTTCACGTTGTTTTTTAAGAGCAGCTCTTTCTTTTTCACGTTGTTTTTTAAGAGCTTCTTTTTGTTTTAATAAAGCTCTTTCTTTTTCACGTTTTGCTTTTAAATCAGCTAATTGTTTAGCACGTTTTTCTGCTAATTCTTTTTTGTGTTGTTCTTTTAAAGCTTTAGCAGCAGCTTCTTCTTTAGCTTTTTGTTTTTCTTTTTCAGCTTGTTCTTTTTCAAGATCTTTTTCAGCTGTGATTAATTCTCTCTTAGTTTGGTTGATTAAGTCGTTGATTCTTCTACCAGCAGCAGTCATACCTTTATTACGTAATTTTCTTAATCTTTCCGCTTTTTCTTCTTCAGTTTCGTTTTCTGGAATTTCTTCAATAAATGAAGGAGCATCAGCATAGTGAATTTCTTTAATTACTGTATCTTTTTCTTCAACCGGTGCAGGAATTTCAACTTCTTTAATAGTTTCCACTGGAACTTCTTTAATAATTTCCACAGGGACTTCTTTAATTACTTCGACTGGAACTTCTTTGATGACTTCCAGTTCTTTAATTACTTCGACAGGGACTTCTTTAACTGTTTCGACTGGAACTTCCTTAATTACTTCGACTGGAACTTCTTTGATTGTTTCAACTTCTTTAATTACTTCACAATCAACTGGAACATAAGTATGTTTTGCAACTTCAGTAATTACAGGAACTTCTTTTTCAACTTCCTTGACGATTTCTACTGGGATTTCCTTGATTACTTCGACCGGAACTTCTTTGATGACTTCCACTTCTTTAATTACTTCAACTGGAACTTCTTTTTCAACTTCCTTGATAACTTCCACTGGAATTTCTTTGATGATTTCAACAGGGATTTCTTTTTCAACTTCCTTGATGACTTCAACTTCTTTAATTACTTCTTTTTCAACAGGGACTTCAACAGTTCTTACCACTTCGTGTGAGAATGGTACGTAAGTGTGTTTTGCCACTTCAGTAATTACAGGAACTTCTTTGATAACTTCCACTTCTTTAATTACTTCAACTGGAACTTCTTTTTCAACTTCCTTGATAACTTCCACTGGAATTTCTTTGATGATTTCAACAGGAACTTCTTTTTCAACTTCCTTGATGATTTCAACTTCTTTAATTACTTCTTTTTCAACAGGAACTTCAACAGTTCTTACCACTTCGTGTGAGAATGGTACGTAAGTGTGTTTTGCCACTTCAGTAATTACAGGAACTTCTTTGATGACTTCCACTTCTTTAATTACTTCCACTGGAATTTCTTTGATAGTTTCTACTTCTTTAATTACTTCAACTGGAACTTCTTTGATGATTTCTTTTTCAACAGGAACTTCAATAGTTCTTACCACTTCGTGTGAGAATGGTACGTAAGTGTGTTTTGCCACTTCAGTAATTACAGGAACTTCTTTGATGACTTCCACTTCTTTAATTACTTCAACTGGAATTTCTTTGATTATTTCAACAGGAACTTCTTTGATGATTTCTTTTTCAACAGGAATTTCAACATTTTTAACAACTTCGTGATCAACCGGAACGTAATCTACGTATCTAATTGTTCTGATGTCGCTGTTTCCCATTGCTAAGTCCATAGCTGAAGGTTTAACGATTGTTTCAACTGGAACTTCTCTTACAACTTCAACAGGAACTTCTTTAACAACTTCCACTTCTTTAATTACTTCAACAGGAACTTCTTTAATGGTTTCTACTTCTTTAATTACTTCAACTGGAACTTCTTTAACAACTTCATGATCAACCGGAACGTAATCTACGTATCTAATCGTTCTAATGTCGCCGTTACCCATTGCAAGTTCAAGTGCAGCCGGTCTTACTACAGTTTCTACTGGAACCTCTTTAATTACTTCAACTTCTTTGATAACTTCAACAGGAACTTCTTTTTCTACTTCTTTAATCACTTCTACTTCTTTAATCACTTCGTGATCAACTGGAATGTAATCAATGTATCTAATTGTTCTAATGTCGCCGTTACCCATTGCAAGTTCAAGTGCAGCTGGTTTTCTTTCAACTTCGACTGGTTCGTATTTAGTTACTGCCACTTCTTTAATTGGATCAATAACCTTTACTTCTTCAGCCACTGTAAGTTCAGGCATTTTTTCTTTAATTTGTTGAACTTCTTGTACTAATCTGTCTAATGATGAACTATCATGACGTTCGTTTGTCGCATAGAAATCAACCACTCTTACTGGAACTTCTTTAATGATTGTTTCAGTGTTTTGGAATTTCATTACAAACGGAACACGTTTTTCAACTTCTACAATCTTTTCAACAACTTTTTGTTCTTGGAATCTCATTACTAATGGAATACGTTTTTCCACAACTTTTTCGTTTTGGAATTTCATTACTAATGGTACACGTTTTTCAACAGTTGTTTCGTGTTCGAATTTCATTACTAATGGAGTACGTTTTTCCACAACTTTTTCGTTTTGGAATTTCATTACTAATGGTACACGTTTTTCAACAGTTGTTTCGTGTTCAAATTTCATTACTAATGGAGTACGTTTTTCCACAACTTTTTCGTTTTGGAATTTCATTACTAATGGTACACGTTTTGTCTTAGTAATTTCGTTTTGGAATTTCATTACTAATGGTACACGTTTTTCCACAGTTGTTTCGTGTTCGAATTTCATCACTAATGGAATACGTTTAACGTTATTCTTTTCAGTTTGGAATTTCATGATTAACGGAACACGTTTTTCCACGGCTGTTTCGTGTTCGAATTTCATCACTAATGGAATACGTTTGATGTGTTCGCTATCACGTTCGAATTTCATCACTAATGGGATACGTTTGATAGTTTCTTTTTCTGCTTCAAACTTCATCACTAGTGGTTCTCTTCTTACATTTGTTGAACCATCATGTGCATCATTGTAGTATGCATTGTGAATGTGGTGGTTGTGTGTGCATACAGCATCATCACATTCTTCATACATACCGTCTTCTTCAGACATTTGGTCTTCTTCATCGTATAGTTCCACTAATTCATGGAATAGGTATTGAACACCTTGGTCTTTACCATAAACAGGATCGAAGTAAGCTTCTGCCACAACATCTCTTGTTGTGTCTGTTCATCAGTTTAGACGTTTATCTCAAGCGATAATTGTCATCATATCTGTACATTGTTTTTTAGCTTGAGCTTTGATTACTTTAATTACATCTTTGTGTAATAAGATGGCTTTTAAAATTAAAATTTCAGCAGCTAAAATTTTGACAGTTTCAAAGTTATCTCTTAAGCTGAATTCGATTAATGATTTAGCATCAGCATCTCTGTAGTTGTAAACTCAGTTTTCAGCGATTTCTGTCATTAATTTGATTCTTTGTAATTCAACTAAGCCAACTAATTCAGTTAAATCACCAACAATTCCTAATTCAGAGTTCAAGAATAAGAAGTATTCATTCATTGCATATTCTTTTGCATCTAAAGTAGTAAACTTATTGTTTTCTAACTTCATTAAGTTTCTTAATTTTTTATCTAGTAACTTTCTGAAAGCGCTAGCTTTATTTTTTGTAGCAAATAAGTTGAAACGTTCGTCGTATAAAACTTGTGAATCATCTCTGTATTTGCTTAATAATTCTTTGTATTCATCTGAATATTCGAATTCTTCAGCACCTTCAGTATCATCAGCTTCTGCGCTATGAATATCTAAGTTAGCATCGTTTTCTAAAGCTAATTGTGCTTTCTTTTCTAATTGACGGTTGCGTCTTAATAATCTCTTACTAAATTTGCTACCGTTTTCGAAAGCCACCATATAAGCAATTGATAACTTAGTTGTTAAAGTATCAAGAGCTTTGTGTAATTCAGTTACTTCGTTATTTAATTCATTTAAGTGGTCATCGGCTTTAATGAATTTTAATAATTTCTTTAATAAGTTACTGTTTTTATCAATAGCTTCAAAATCGCTGTTAAAGATTTCTTTAATATCAAAATCATCAGATGCATCTACAGTATCTAAAATTTTGTTGATAACTTCAGAGTTACCTTTTAAATCAGTAAAGATTTTATTTAATTTTTGAGAATCTTTAGGCGCTTTTTTAGTTGATAAGAATTGGTATAAACTTACTTGGTTAGTAATTTGGTTTTGTACAAAACGAATTTGTGAACTAATTGTGTTAATGTAGTCGTAAAGTTCGTCTGCACCCTTTTCTTTTAATTCAGCGCTTAAAACACTTGGATCCACTTTGTTGTTAGCATTATCTGCCACAATTTGTTGAAGGTCATGATTTAAAGCGAATTCGTTATTTTCTGTTTGTTCAGCTTCTTCATGTTCTTCTGTTAAAGCTTCAACTTCTTTGACTTCAGGAGTTTCTTCAGCATGTAACGCTTGGTGTTCACCTAAAGTTACTGTAGTCATTTCGTATAAATTTAATTTATTTTCAAGAGCTACATCATCGTTTCAATCAGCTTCAATGTTGTAAACAACATCATCTACTCTATCTAAGTATTCGCTAATTTTTGGATTGTTTTTCTTGTTTAATGCAACAATTTTAGCAACTAATTCACTATCTTCATCTAGTTTATATCTGTCGATAATAACTTTATTTAAATCATGGTATAGTTGTTCAGATTTAGCTTCTAATTTTTTTACAAAATCTACTAGTAATTCGTCATCTTGATCTTCGATAACTGCTAATAAGTCGATAGTTCTTAATCATTGGTTACCGAATTCGTTTTCGTTAAGTTCTTTAACGTTAACGTGATTATGAATTTTGTGAGATTCTTTGTTTTCATCGTTTAGGTTGTTAAGTACTTCTTCTCTGTTAGCTAATGTTGGCGCACCGTTTCCATCAAATACTAAATCAACTCTATTGATGTTTTTTTCTTTGTTTTCCATAATGGGTTACCTCTTAATATATGATGTACTGTCCTAATTATTCTTTAATGAATGCAATTGCGCTTCAATTGCATCGATTTGGTCTTGAAGACTTTTAATTTCATCATCAAGATCATCAATTGATTCTGGGTTGGCTTCATTAGTTTCGTTAACAACTGGTTTAACTTCAGTGGTTTTGTTTAAAGAGTTAATTTGGTTTTCTACCGCTTTAATTTCATCATCTAAAACTACTGGGTCTTTTTTATTTTGAACGAATTCTTCTGGAACTCATTCATTTTGATTATTTGCGATTGTATCATCGTTACCAATTTCAAATTCAAATGGTTTTGGTTCTTGAACTGGTTTTGGTTCTTCAACAATCGGTTCTTCTACAACTGGAGTTGATTCTTCTTCAGCAGCTGGCGTTTCTGTTTTAACAGGTTCTTCAGTCACTGGAGTTTCTTCTACAGCTGGTTCTTCAGATTCTTTTTCTACCGGAGTTAGTTCAACAGGTTCTGAGACAGGTTCTTCAGTCACTGGAACTTCATCTAATGGTTTAGTTTGAAGGTCTAAATCTTCTGGATCTACTGGAATAGATTCGTATTTAGCAAATTCTGATGGAACTCATTCACGGTGAGCTGCTGGTGCAAAGTCTGTTGAATCAATTTCAAAATCAAATGGTTCGTGGTAAACAGTTTGAATTGGTGATTCTGCTTTAACAACAGGTTCTTCAATCACTGGAATTTCTTCTGCAACTGGTTCTTCAGATTCTTCTTCAACTGAAATTTCTTCGGCTGGAGTTTCAACTTCTTCTTCTGCAGCTGGTTCTTCAGATTCTTCTTCTACTGATTCTGAATTTTCTTCAGCTGGAGTTTTAACTTCTTCAGCTGGAATTTCTTCAGCAGCTGATTCATGTTCAAATTCTTCTGGAACTCATTCTTTTTGAGTTTCAGCATCTGCATCAGTTGAGTCTACTGTAAATTCTGCAGCTGGTGCATTTGTCGTTTCTTCTGAAGATTTATTTTGTAAATCTAAATCTTCTGGGTCTACTGGAACAGATTGGTATTCTGCAAATTCTGCAGGAGTTCATTCACGGTAAAGTCCTGGCATGTAATCAGTTGAATCAATACTAAAATCGTATGGTTGAACTGATTTTTCAGAATTAACAGGTTCTGTAACAGTTAGTTCATCACATTCTTCACAATGAGAGGCAACAACCACTTCTTCAGCTGGAGCTTCTTCATTCACCATTTCTACTGGTTTAATTTCTTCTACACTAACTGGTTCAGAATCTGCAGATGAAGTTGACATGTGTTCAAATTCTTCTGGAACTCATTCTTTTTGTAATTTAGCTTCATCTAATTCATATCTCGCATTATTTACTAAATAGAAAGTTTCGATGTGGTCTAATTCTTCATCAGCATCTTTCTTTCTAAATAATCCTTTTGTTTTCGGTTTATTGCCTGCATCATTAAATTCACTAGGAATTCATTCGTTGTGGTAATAGAATAGCGTTGCTCATGAATCAATATCAAACGGAGGAATAGCAAGAGTTTCAACTGGTTCAACAACTACTGGTTCTTCTTCCTTTGTTGGAGTTACTTCGTGTGTTTCAGCAAATTCTTCTGGAACTCATTCTTTTTGAGTTTCAGCAAGAGCGTCTGTTGAATCCACTGTAAAACCGTGAGATTCACCTTCTGAACTAAATTCTTCTGGAGTTCATTCTTTTTGTAATTCAGGTGCATCGCTTGTTGAATCAACTGTAAAACCGTATGGTTCTGATTCATTTATCACTGAATCTAAAGAGTCGTGTTCTTCAGGTAGGTTAGTTTCTTCAGGAACTTCTTCTTTTTGATTGTCAGAATTTTCTTCCAAATCATTATTACTACAAGATTCAGATACAGGAGCATCAACAGATTTTTGGGTTTCAACTTTTGCAATATCTTCTTCAGCTGATTCTTTTAAATCTTTTGTTTTTTCACTAACTTCAGCTAATTGTTTTGCTAATTCTTCAGGACTAGTGCAAGAATCAGCTAATTCAAAATTAACTGGAGCATCTGAGATTGAGTTTAATAACACCATATCTCTGTAGATAGATAAAACCATGATTTTAAGACTAGCAATTGCATCAGATTTCTTGTCGATATATTCTTCGTCTGAAATTTCAAAATTTTCGAACTGTTCTTCCGCTTCGTTTAATAAGGCTTGATTTTCTAGAGTTTGTTCGTTGTAAACTTTAATGTTATTAGCAATTTTGTTAATAATCTTTTCAGCATCACTACTTGATTCAACAGCTGTAACACCATAGTTGAATTCATCAATAGCTGATTCAGGTCCGTATTCGTTTAATACTAAAAATTGACGAACCTTATCTAAACTAGTGCCTTCGATAACATCGAATTCAACTAATCTATTGAAGTTTTCGTATTTATTGCTGTTTAAGTTTACATATTTCTTATTTTCAGGACTCTTTAAAGTCTTTAAATAAGCTTGAGCCTTTAAAACGATTGAAGGTAAGTGTCAGTCTTCAGCGAATTCATCAATTCATTCAAGATCAACAATTTGCCCATCAATTGTGACTAAATTTTCTTTTTCTTTTTTAATGCCTAATTTCTTTGCATCGTCGTTACTAATGACTGCAATTTTCGCATCAATATCTCTGTTTGGCATGGAATTCTCCTATTTTGTCTGTATTTAACAAGATTTCGTAAAAAAATAAACGCTTGCGCGATATATATAGTATTTTACTTTAAATAATCTGCTATTAGTAAATAAAACAAACTTTTACATTTTTTTTAATAACATTACTGTATATGGAAAATGTAAAAATTTATGATGTAATCGTAATCGGCGGTGGACCAGTAGGACTTTATGCTACATTTATTGCCGGTTATTTAAAATTAAACTGCTTATGTATTGAAGCAGACGAAATTTTGGGTGGTCAACCTAATAAAGTTTACCCAAGTAAATTTATTTATGACTTCCCGGGATATGAAAAAATTACGGGTTCAGAACTAACCCAAATTTTAGAAAAACAAGCACGTCAATACTCACAATACACAAGTATTCAAACAGGAATTAAAATTGTTAGCTACGAAATCGATGAAGAAGGGACTATTATTTTAATCGATGATAAGCTAAACCACTACTTCACTAAAAACGTTATTTTAACTGTTGGTATTGGGGCATTTGAACCAATGAAACTAGAACAATTCGCCGACAGTTTAACATGTGAAAAAGTAAAATACTGTTTAGAACCAGACCACACTTATGACAATAAAAAAATCTTGATTTTAGGCGGTGGGGATGCCGCTGTCGATTATGCTAAGCATATTCAAGAAAAAACTAATTCGTTATCAGTGACTTTAGCACACAGAAGAGATAAACTACGTGCCGATGGGCTAACGGTTGAAGATTTACAACAAGCCGGGGTTAAGGTATTAATGCCGGCCACTTTAACCGGTTGAACAACGAATTCATGTCAGTTTAGTTTCCCAGACGGTTCAGAAACACAAATTGAATACGACTTATTACTAGTACAATATGGCTTAAAGAACTTAGGTTCTAACATCCACTCATGAGCAAGTTTTAATAAGTTAGCCAATAAATTTGTAGTAGATGAACACTTTGAAACTAACATTAAAAGGTTCTATGCTGCTGGTAATTGTGTCTCAAGACCTAACAGAATTAACATGATTATTATGGGTATTAGCGAAGTTAACTTAATCATTAACCGCATTAGATCTGAAATCCCACATGAAGGTCGTGTAGGTTGATAAAAATAGCTTAAAAACAAACAAAAACCATTAGGATTGTTTTTAATCCCAATGGTTTTTTCTTTGTGTAATTTATCTAAATAATAATTAGTATTCCACGTTGTATAAGTAAAGGCCACAACCGTTTACTTTTCTAATAGCTTGACCTTTTTTAGGTTCATCTAAATATTTTTGTACGTCTTCTAATGTAATTCTACCTTCATTGTAGTTTAAGAACGTACCAACAATCATTCTTACCATGTTTCTTAAGAAACCAGTTCCTGTAATCACAAAGTTAGTGATGTCACCAGATTGTTTTTGAATTTCAAAACGAGTTACTTCTCTAACTGTGTCTTGAATTTCTGATGTTGAGAATGATAAGAAATTATGTTTACCAATAATTAACGCTTTAAAATCTTCAAATTTAGCATAATCTAACTCATGATTGTATTGGTACACTAATTCATCAGTGAATAAGTTGTAGTTAGGGTGAGTTGATAATTTGTAAATATAAGTTTTAGCAGTAGCATGGAAACGAGCGTGGAAGTTATCTGGAGCTGTTTCACAGCTAGTGATTCTAATATCTTTTGGTAATTTTGAGTTTAAAGCATGCATTAATTGTTCAGGTTCAATAGTTAATTCGTCGTGTTTTACTGAAAACACTTGAGCTAACGCGTGAACATAACGGTCAGTTCTACCTGAACCGAATAAAGCAACTTCATAACCAAACAATTCTTCAAAAGTATCTAATAAAATTCTTTCAATTGTTGGTAATTGGTTTTGTCTTGCTCAACCATAGTAATTAGTACCTTTGTAGCTAATAGTACATTTGTAATTCATAAATTTTTTATCCTAATAATATTCCTAATTCAAATATTCCAAACGGAGCAAAGTCTAATTTCACAGCGGCCATTCCGATTAAGAAACCAAACAGCACACATAGAAGCGCAAAGGCTAATCAGTCAGCTCATTTCACTTGAAAAATTCTGTATCTAGTTCTTGCATATCTTGGGTTGTAAGAACGAGCATCCATTGCGTTTGCCAGTTCTCCCGCTTTTTGGAATGCAATACTAAATAATGGGACCACTAAAGAAACGATAGCTTTACATTTGTCGAAAAACTTGCCGTTCTTAAAGTCAACCCCTCTTGATGATTGGGCATTTAAGACTCTTTGTGATTCTGCTAATAAAGAAGGAATGAATCTTAAAGCGATGGCAATCATCATACTTACTTCAGCCACTGGGAATCTAAAGATTTTCAATGGACTGAAAATATCTTCTAAAGCGTAAGTTAATTCAATAGAAGTAGTTGTTGATGTCAAAATTGTTGCAATAACAATCATTAAGAATACCTTAATTGACACATATAAAGCTAATTCAATCGCTTTAGGACTTAAGGTATATCAGTGAGTAATTGAATAAACTACACTGTGATCGTTGATTAAACCACTGTTGGTATTGTTTAACACTGTTGTGGTAATCCGATATTTTGCACCATCAATAGTTAAAGTATAACTATTATTAATTATTCATAGATAATTTTTTGCTAAAGTTTGGTCATTATGACACAATTTTAATAATTGAGTCTGAGACTCTGGTGATAAATCTCTAAACATGCGGTCTAAAGTTTTCACATTTTTTACGTTTTGGTTAATAATTTCTTGGTAAGTAAAAGTATGACCATCTACCGAAATATTCCCAGTAGGTGTTATGAAGTTTACTACTTGACCGCCTCATAATTTAGAAATATAAGTGTGATCCGCTTCTAGTTGAATCATATTTTTATTCATACCTAAATCACCAGTCACCAACCCAAAGTGTCCAGGCGGTACAAAAACCGCAATTGGGTCTTTATAAATACACCAGTTTACTAGCAGTAATAATGCGAACAAAAACATTACTGACTTTAAAATGTTTCATAACATTTTAGCTGGCAACTTTGCAATTCAATACACTGTTAACACTGCGATACCAATTAATAATTGGGCAAAAAAACCTAGTGGAATAAAAATCATCGCAATGATAACAATAAACGCAATAAATTTTAAAGCGGGGTTTAATCGGTGAATTACCGATTCTCTTTTAATAAATCCTTGGCCATTCATAATTAGCTGTCTCCTTTCTGAGTTAATACCTCTTTAATGGCGATAGCTAATTCTTCAGTGGTTTTAGGTTGGTACTTATATAATGCGGCAAACTTTTCGTTTTTTGACGTTAAGTCATTAATAACTTCAATTACTTTAGGACAATCGATTGACGTGTTAGTTAATAATTCTTTATCGGTAAAAATTTCATAAGGAGTACCGCTTTTAATAATTTCCCCATCGTTCATTACCAGAACTTCGTCAGCTACTTTTAACACATGGTCCATTGTGTGGGTAATGACAATTACCGTTTTATGTTTTTGTTGTGCATTCTTAATGATATTCAACATTTCTTCTTCCCCTACCGGATCTAAACCTGCAGTAGGCTCGTCAAAAATCAGTACATCTGGTTCAATTGCTAAGATACCAGCAATGGCAACTCTTCGTTTTTGTCCACCAGAAAGACCAAACGGACTTCTTTCTAAGTATGATTCAGGGATACCCAATTCATTTAAGTAGTATTTAGCGCGTTCTAAGGCCACTGATTTAGACGTTCCTAAAGCGGTAGGGCCAAACATCACATCTTTAATAATTGTGTCTTTAAACAGCTGATATTCTGGGAATTGGAAGACCATCCCTACTGTTTTTCTTACCCGTTTAATTTTTTTAATCTTTTGGTTAGCTAATTTTCATTGCATTAAAAATTTAGCTCGGTCCAAATAAGTATTGATTAACTTTTGGGGTTTTGTGCAACCTAAAGCCGTAATCTCTTTTAACGTTCAGTAACGGTTGATATGAATTTCAATTTCTTCCGAAGAAGCAGTAAGTAAATATAAGTAACAATTAATTTCGTGACTAAATAAAGTTTTGATTTTATGCGTCTTTACTTTGAAATAAGCTTCAAACAAAATCTGAACTAAATTTTTTGGTAAAGCAGCTTTAAAGGCTGCAACATATACCGGTTTATTAGCTCATTGTTTTTGGAAGTGATTAATTTGTTTAATCAATAAAGGATGATTATTAAATTCTTCTAAATTGATCACACCAATAAAATAATCGTGTATATTAAAATCTTTGCCAATAGGATAATTATTTTCAATTTCAATTTTGCCGTAACGCGATTTTAATAAACCGTTAAAGTGGGTCACTAAAGTGGATTTTCCTGAGCCAGAATTACCGATAATAAAATAAATTTTTTCTTTTTTGAATTCGTAATTAATGTCACATAAACTGACAAACTGACTTTCTTTACCTTCGTTATACACACCAAATAAATGGTTAATTTTAATAGCAGTATCTGCACTTAAACAAGGAGTCGTTACTTCATTCTTTATTTTTGACATATCTCTTCAATTAACTCCTGGTATTTTAACGTCTTATTTAAACTAACACCAGCCTCATTTAATAATGTAGCTAGTTTTAAAGTAAACGGATAATCTAATTTCAGTTTTCTTAAATTGCTTTCGTTGACAAAAATTTCGTCTGGACTGCCAGTGGCCACGACTTGGCCCTTTTCCATCACAATTACTCTATCAGCGTATACCACTTCTTCCATATCGTGAGTAATACTAATAATGGTTTTATTCAATTTATGTCTTAAATCGTAAATTAATTCTTTCAGTTCTTTTTTACCCTTGGGGTCTAACATGGAAGTTGATTCATCAAACAAGATGATTTCAGGATTAATGGCTAAAATGCCCGCAATGGCTACCCGTTGTTTTTGTCCCCCAGATAATTGAGCAGGTTCTTTAGTCATTAAATCACTAATTTCTAAAGCGTCAGCAGCCATCTTCACAATCTTTTGCATTTCAGACCGTGGGACTTTTCTATTTTCCAAACCAAAGGCCAAATCATCTTCAACTGTTAATCCCACAAACTGGTTGTCTGGGTTTTGGAAGATAATTCCGATGTTGTTTCTTAATTTTTTTAAATTGAGTGAGTTGATTTCCTCGTGAAACAGTTTAATTTTACCTGCTTGCGGTTTCAGCAAGCCACCTAACACTTTAGAAATTGTTGACTTTCCAGAGCCGTTATGGCCGATAATGCACACGTATTCTCCTTGATGAATTTCAAAGTTTACGTTTTGCAATACAGGAATGCCTTCAATATAGCTAAAATAAACGTTTTCAAACTCGACAGCTAAGGTGTTTTTATGATCCACGTTCATTTCCTTTACATCGTAAGAAGTAGTCTCGTATTTGAAAAACCTAGGTACTTTCATAAAAAGTATCTAGGTTTGCCAAACCGTTTTATTCTTTTATTTTATAAAAAAAATATAGGTTGTAACACCTATATTTTTGATTTATGTTTTAATTTAGTTTAAAAAATTAAACTAATTGAATAATTGCTTCTTCAGCGTTGTCTCCACGACGTTGTCCTAATTTAAGAACTCTTGTGTAACCACCATTACGTTCTTGGTATTTAGGGCCGATTACTTCGAATAATCTTTTTAATAATTCGTCTTTACTAAACTTTTGGTTGTCTAATAAGATAGCGGCAGCTGCACGTCTACTAGCTAATGTATTTTTCTTAGCTAATGTGATGATACGGTCAACGTGACGTTGAGTTTCTTTAGCTTTTGTATGAGTTGTAATGATTTGACCGTAAGCAATAACGTCAGTTACTTGTTGACGAGTCATCATTTTACGTCATGCACGAGTTTTACCTGGTTTATTAATGAAGCTCATTTACAGATATGTCCTTTCTAATCGAGATTTAGTGAATTATTCATCACGTAGTTTTAAACCACGTTCGTGAATTTTTTGAATGATTTCGTTAACTGATTTTCTACCCAAGTTTTTAATCTTTTCGATTTCTTGTTTAGATTTTTCAATTAATTCGTGTGTTGTTAAAATTCCAGAAGATCTTAAAGCGTTGTAAGCTCTTACAGTTAAGTCTAAATCTTCGATTGGAATAAATAAACTTGTTTTTCTTTGTTCTTCAAATTCGTCATTTAAAACTTGTAAGTTCATGACAGCGTCATTTAACTTCATGATTGGTTCTAAATGATCTGATAAGATTTTCGCAGCATAAACAATTGCGTCGCTTGCTGAAATTGCACCATTAGTAGCAACATCTAATTCTAATGAGTCGCTAGTTGAAATCTTTGAAGTTTTCACATCATTAACTTTGTAGTTGAAAGCTAGTACTGGTGAGAAGTTTGAGTCAGTTGGGATGATTGATAAAGTAGTGATTGATTCTTTATTTTCTTCACTAGTTTTGAAACCTCTACCTCATTTTGCGTAAATTTCCATTTGGAAATCTCTAGCTTTAGTAATGCTTGCAATATGTAAGTCAGGGTTTACAATTGTGAAACCAGCTGGTACTTCAATGTCTCTAGCAGTAATGTTACCTGGACCTTTAAAGTTAATTTTTAATGTTGGTCATTCTTCAATAGTTTTGCCGTTTAGTTCTTCTTCAGAAAGAACATTTAAGTCTCCCTTAATTACTAAACGTTTTAAGTTTAAGATGATGCTGATCACATCTTCATAAACGCCTTCAATCGCTTGGAATTCGTGAGTTACATCAGGAATTTTAATCGCAAAGATGCTTACACCTGGGATGTTAGATAAGCAAATTCTTCTTAAAGCGTTTCCTAAAGTTGTTCCGAAACCTTTTTCTAATGGTTCTAAAACGATTTTAGCTTTGTTTTCACTTTCCGAAACTTCGATCGGATTAGTTTTAAATCTTAAGAATTTTTCCATTTGGTGCTCCTTTTTTCAGTAATGTTAGTCTTATGAAGAGACTTGAACTAGTCCTTTAAAAACTAACGAGGTTTTTTAGGTGGACGGCAACCGTTATGTGGAATTGGAGTAACATCGTTAATTCTTGTAACGATTAATCCAACAGCTTGTAAACTTCTAATCGCTGTATCACGACCTGAACCTGTTCCGTTAACGTTAACTGAAACAGTTTTAAGACCCATATCTAAAGCTTCTTTTGCAGCTGATTCAGCAGCAACCCCTGCAGAATATGGAGTTTTTTTCTTTGAACCTTTGTATCCGCTTGATCCAGAAGATGCTCATGAAATTACATTTCCGTTTTCATCAGCAATTGTAACGATTGTGTTGTTACGTGTTGCATGGATGTGTGCGCAACCGTTAGTAAAGGTTAATTTTTTCTTTTTTGCCATTTTCTATGTTTCCTTTCTAACACCTATTATTTAGATTCAATCTTCTTATTTGCAACTGTTTTTCTTGGACCCTTACGAGTTCTTGCATTTGTCTTTGTACGTTGTCCACGAACAGGAAGACTACGACGGTGACGAATACCACGGTATGAACCAATTTCCATTAATCTCTTAATGTCCATTGCAACTTCTCTACGTAAGTCACCTTCGATTGTGTATTGACTAGCAACTTTTCTGATTGCTGCTAATTCTTCTTCAGTTAAATCCTTAACTCTTTTGTTTTCATCAACTTGTGCTTCTTTAAGGATTTGTGTAGCTGTTGTACTACCGATACCGTATACGTATGTTAATGAAACAACAACTCTTTTATCATTAGGAATATCAACACCTAAAATACGTGCCATACTAAATTAATCCTTTCAAATTATCCTTGACGTTGTTTATGTTTTTTGATTTTACAAATAACTCTAACAACACCATTACGTTTTACGATTTTGCAATCTTTACAAATCGGTTTAACTGATGCTCTTACTTTCATTTGTATGCTCCTTAATTTCTTTTCTTGTGTTACTTACAGGCGGTTTAATACATGTCAAACAAGGATCGCTTCTTCGACTCAACTATGCAATGCTAGCATCCATAGTATCAACTGATAAAATTTCGTTTTGTAACTGGATATCAGACAAACACAAAAGATTTTATCTGATATGTATCTAAGTCAAACGGCCTGTAAGGTTGTGTTAATGCGTGGCTAGCATCATGTGCCATTGGCCATTAATCTTCGCTAGTTAATAATTCGCAGCCATCTCTTGTAATTAAGAACATATCTTCTCAGTGGCAAGTTAATTTATGGTTTTTTGCATAAACTGATCATTCGTTTTCTTGATCAATTTCATACTGACGAGAATCTGTTAGAATCATTGGTTCTAAACAAATTACCATCCCTTCTCTTAACTTGTAAATAGGGAATCTATAGTCTACGTAATTTGGGAAGGCTGGGTCTTCATGTAAACTGTTACCACAGCCATGTCCAGTAAAGTCACGTAGAACTTCGTATCCACGAGATTCAATGTATTCTTGCATAATTTGGGCAATTTGTAAGTTAGAAACGCCCGGCTTCAAATAATCTTTCACGTTGATTAAAGCACCCCGACAAACTGCAGAAATTTTTTCTGCTTCAGGGTTTTCACCGATAATCACAGTAAAAGCGGCGTCACATACGTGACCTTCATAAGTTACTCCCATGTCAAAAGTAACCATATCACCATCTTTTAACGGAATATCATTTGGGACTCCATGAATGACACAGTCATTCACTGAAATACAAATATTATTTGGGAAACCATACATACCTAAAAATGTCGGAATCCCTCCGTTACTTTCAATCACTTCCTTAGCTAAATTATCTAAGTCTAGTGTTGTCATGCCAGCATGAATTTGTTGGCGGATTTCCTGTCTTACAATTTTTCAAATTCTGACAGCTTCTTTGATTTTGCTAATATCATCTTTTGTTTTAATAATTACTTTCACAGTATAAAACCCACTTTCTTAAAAAAGCAACGTATTCTCATATTATACGCAATTAATTCCAATATGAGAAAAAAAATTATTAGTTTTTTGAACTAATAATTTTTTCTACATCATTAAACAATGAATCTAAGTCTTGAGCTGCGTTCACAGTGTGTAATAAGCCTTCAGCTTCATAGAAATCAATCAATGGTTTTGTTTGATCCATGTACACTTGAATTCTCTTGTGAGCAACTTCTTCGTTGTCATCTTTTCTTTGAATTAAAGCACCACCACATTGGTCGCAAACACTTGCATTTGCTGGTTTTGGTGAAGTATTTACGTTGTAGATTGCTCCACATTGTGAACATAATCTTCTACCTGTAATTCTTTTAATCAATTCACTATTATCGATGTCAAGGTATAACACTGAGTCAATGCCTGACACTTCTTTTAGATAGTTAGCTTGATCGATAGTTCTTGGATAACCATCAAGAATAAAACCGTCATAGTGGTTTGAAGCTTCTAAAATTGCATCAGCAGCAATTTTATTTGTAATTGAATCAGGAACGTATTGTCCTGAAGCGATGATAGACTTAATTTCTTTTGCAAAATCATCGTCTTTATTGATGGCTGCTCTGAATAAATCTCCCGTAGAGATGTGTGCTAAATTGTAACTAGTTAATAATTTTTTAGCTAATGACCCTTTACCTGATCCAGGAGCACCTAATAAAATGATTTTCATGTTTCACCTATCATAATTGAGAGTCATCGTTATCGTTAACTGTTTCGTTAGAAATAGTGGCAGATAATGATGCTTCAATTTCTTTTCTTTGGTATGTATAAGAAGTAGTTGTCGCAGTAGATTTAATTGAACTTCACAATTCAATTGTGGCTGACACCATAATAACGATACCAGTACCACCTAAGGCTGCGTAACTTGGAATGTTAATTACTCCACCACTAGCGTGGTTGGATACGATTGACACAATATATGGCAATGCAGCAATTAACGCTAAGAACGGTCCGCCAATTCAGTTGACTCTAAAGAGCGTTCTGGAAATGTGTTGTTCTGTATCCCGACCCATTTTCACCCCAGGAATAAATCTACCAGACTTCTTAAAGTCTTCAGAAATTTTGTTAGGGTTAATTTGGATGTAACTGTAGAAGAAGGTGAAGAGAATAATCAAGAAGAAGTAAATGATTAACCCACTAATTGAGTTTAAAACCATATACTGTCTGATTCACAACGCCCCAGCACTACCTTCCGGTAAGAACTGTGCTACAGTTGAAGGGATGGTCATTAAGGATGAGGCGAAGATAACTGGAATAACCCCAGCTGAATTAATCTTAATTGGGAGATAAGATAATTCATCTTCATTTTTGCTTAATGCTTGGCCCACTTGTTGAATAGGGATTTTTCTAACTGATCCGTTGATAAAGACAACAGACAGTAAGACGATGATATAGAAGCACACATAAACAATAAAGGAAATGATAGATACTAGTTGGGCACTTTGTCCAGTAATTGCTTTTAAAACAATAAAGACTGTTTGGAAAGAACTGAACAAGGATGCGATAATACCAGACAGAATAATTAGGGTAATCCCATTACCCACACCCCGCTTTGTGATAAGGTCACCTAAGAAAATTGCGATATAAGTACCAGCAATCATCAAAGCGATGTAGAAGAAGTAGTAAGCAGGTGAACCCACCGCAAACGGTAGGTTAGACGCAAAGTGGACAAAGCCTCTTTGGGCGCTCGTCGCCATTGTTAAGATGGCATACGCTTGAATACCTGCAAAGGGAAGAGTAAGTAACCGAGTGACTACTTCCATTTTCTTTCGGCCCCGTTCGCCCGACTTAGCCATTCTTGCTAACGGAGGAATCAGGTCAGATGAAAGTAACTGAACAATAATTTGCGCGGTAATATACGGTGATATTCCGATCGCAAAGATAGACACTTGGGTTAACCCACCACCACCTAAAAGGTTCATCATTTGCATGAACGAATTATTGGACTCGTTGTGCACTTCTAATCTCATAAATGGCATGGGGATTACAGAACCCACTCTGAATAATATTAAAATCCCTAATGTAACCAGAATTGCAATGATCACTTTTTTATTTTTAAAAATCATTGCTAATTCGTGTAGGCCTGGTGAATAATTTTTCCTTTTTCTATTATTTACCATGTAAAAATTCCTTGCCTAAATACGAAATTAAATTAATTATAAATGATTATTTAACTAATTCGTATTTTGCACCTGAAGCTTCGATAGCTTTGATAGCTCCAGCAGAGAATTTGTGAGCTTTGATAACTAATGAGCTATCAACTTTTGCGTTACCAATAACTTTGATTGGTAATTTTACGTCTTCAATTAAACCAGCTTGGTCTAATTTAGCCATATCGATTTCACCAGTTAATTTCTTGTCGTTTAACATAGCTAATGAAATAACGTTGTAGTTATTTGCGAAGTTAACGTTGTTGAAACCAACTTTTGGTACACGTCTGTATAAAGGAGTTTGACCACCTTCAAATCCTAAACGTGTGTGTCCTGATTTACGTGATTTTTGACCGTTAGATCCACGAGTAGAAGTTTTACCCATACCTGAACCATGTCCACGGCCAACACGTTTAGCTTTTTGACCACGAGAACCGTTAGTAAATTCTAAGTTATGTAATTCCATAATTTAATTTTCTCTCCTACTATAAATCTTTAATGTCTTTATCACGTGCTTTTGCGATGTCACTTGGACTGAATTGTTTTGTTAAACCGTCAATAGTTGCTCTAATAACGTTAATTTTTGTGTTAGAACCTAATGATTTAGCATATACGTCTTGGAAACCTGCTAATTCAACAACAGCTCTAGCAGCACCACCGGCAACAATTCCTTTACCTGTAGGAGCTGGTTTTAATAATAATCTAGATGCACCGTGTTTACCGATTACTTCGTGGTAAACTGTTCCACGTTTGTTCATTTTCACTTGTACTAAATTATTGTTTGCGTTTTTAACCGCTTTTTTAATTGCATCTGGAACTTCGTTTGATTTACCCATTCCGAATCCAATTGTACCTTTTTTATCCCCAACGATAACTAAAGCACTGAAACGCATTACACGTCCACCTTTAGTTGTCTTTGAGATTCTTTTAATTTCAACAACTTTTTCTTCAAAACCGTTTTCTTTTTCAGCTGAATTTGCTTGTTTTCTCATAGCTCTGTCAGATTTTTCTTTTGAAGAGCTAGCTTTAACTGGGTTTAATTCTACTGATGTTTCAGTTTGAGAAGTTTCAACTTTTTCTTGTTCCATTTTTTCTGTTCCTTTAATCAAAATTAGAATTTTAATCCAGCTTCTCTAGCAGCGTCAGCTAAAGCTGCTACACGTCCATGGTATTTAGAACCACCACGGTCGAAAGCAATTTCAGTGATGTTTAAAGCTAGAATTTTTTCAGCGATATCTTTACCAACTTTAGCAGCGTTTTCTTTGTTACCGTTAGCAAGATTTAATTGAATTGAAGAGCTTGATGCTAATGTTTTGCCTTGTACGTCATCGATCAATTGAGCGTTAATGTGAGCGTTAGTCTTTGTGATAACTAATCTTGGTTTACCATTGTCAATTGCTTTGAATTTGTTCAAAGTTCTTTTGTGACGTAATAAACGTTGGTGTTTTTTATCAAAATTAATACGTTTCATATAATTAAGCTCCTATTATTTTTTCTTGTCTGCTGTTTTTCCGGCTTTACGAACAACTTGTTCGCCTTTGAATAGAACACCTTTACCTTTGTATGGTTCAGGTTTTCTGTATTTTCTAATATCAGCAGCAAATTGACCAACTTCGGCTTTATCAGCACCAGTAATTTTAATTTCAGTTTGTGAAGGGATTTCGATCTTTAATGTTTTAGGAATATCAAACACAACTGGGTGACTGAATCCTAAAGATAAAGTTAATTTGCTTCCTTCAACTTTAGCACGGTAACCAACACCTTTTAATTCAAGGTCGATTGTGAAACCTTTTGATAAACCAATTAAAGCGTTTGCTAAGTTAGCGTTAACTGTTCCTTGGAACATGTTTGCTTCGCTTGATTTTTCATCTAATCTAACAACTACTAGAGTTGCGTCTTTTTGTTCAACTTTTAATAAGTTGCTTGGGTATTTTACAACTAAACTGTTTGCTCCAGCTTTTAAAATTACTTCGTTTGAAGCAATTTCAACGCTAACACCATTAGGAATAGTTAAAATACGATTTCCGATTCTTGACATAAATTGATCTCCTTATTTTAAACTATCAAACAAATGCGATTACTTCGCCACCCACGTTTAATTCACGGGCTTGTTTGTCTGTTAAGATACCTTTTGATGTTGAGATAATTGCAACACCTAAACCGTTAATTACTTTTGGTAATTCGTCAGCGTGTGCGTAAACTCTTAAACCTGGTTTAGAAATTTGACGTAAACCGTGGATTGAGCATTCTTTAGTTGTTTTGTTGTATTTTAATCTGATAACAGTTTCTGATTTATTGTTTTCTAATTGTTTAACTTCGAAGTCACGAATGTAACCTTCACGTTCTAATAGGGACAAAATAGCTGATTTCATGTTTGTAGTAGCAACAGTTACATGAGGTTTGTGAGCATTTTTAGCGTTACGAATTTTAGTTAATAATTCTGCGATTGGATCTAAATGCATAATGTATTTCTTTCTCCTTTAATATTCTTTCTTATCAAGAAGCTTTCTTAACGCCTGGGATAACTCCCTTGTAAGCTAAATCTCTGAAGCATAAACGACAGATACCAAATTTACGGTTAACTGCGTGTACTCTACCACATTTAGCGCAACGTGTGTAAGCTCTAGTTGCGTATTTAGGTTGACGTTGTTGCTTAGCAATTAATGATTTCTTTGCCATTATTTTTCCTCCTTAGATCTTTGGAAAGGTGCCCCTAATTGTTTTAATAAATCACGTGACATTTCATCACTGTCGCCGCTAATTACGAATGTAATATCGAAACCACGGACTTTTTTAACGTTATCATATACGATTTGTGGGAAAATAATTTGTTCTTTAATTCCCAATGTGTAGTTACCACGACCATCGAATGACTTGTTTGAGATACCTCTAAAGTCACGTACTCTTGGTAAAGCGATGTTGAATAAAGTTTCAACGAAAGCTCACATTCTGTCGCCACGTAAAGTTACTTTACAGCCAATTCCTTGACCAGCACGTACTTTGAAAGTAGCGATTGAGTTTTTAGCTCTTGTAATTACTGGTTTTTGACCACTAATTAATTCTAATTCGTTCATTGCTAATTCTAAGTTCTTAGCGTCTTGAACAGCGTCACCAATACCCATGTTGATAACGACTTTTTCTAATTTAGGAAGTTGCATCACTGAAGAAAGATTGTATTTTGTTTTTAATTCAGGAGCAATTTCTTTAATGTATTTATCTTGTAAAAATGCCATATTCTAAATTAACTCCTTATTTCTTAATGATTTCATTTCCTGTACGTTTAGAAACACGTACTTTTACGCCATTATTGTTAATAACGTATTTAACTCTTGTTTTTGTTCCTTTTTCTTTACCCTTAACTTCCATTAAGGCTAATTTACACAATCTAATAGGAGCTTCTTTTTCAATGATTCCTGCTTGTTCATGTGTAGAATCTTGTTTTTGGTGTCTCTTAATTTTGTTTACACCTTCAACAATAGCTGTACCTTCTTTAGGGAATACTTGAAGAACAGTGCCATCTTTGTTTTTTTCTTTACCAGACAAAACAATAACTGTATCACCTTTTCTAATACGGTTCATACAAATTTTCCTTTCTAAAGTACTTCAGGAGCTAGAGAAACGATCTTAGTGTATCCTCTATCTCTTAATTCACGACATACGGGACCGAAAATACGGCTACCACGTGGAGATTTATCATCTTTGATGATTACGCAAGCGTTTTCGTTAAATGTAATAGTGTTTCCTGATTCACGTTTAACACCTTTTTTACTTCTAACGATTACAGCTTTGCAAACTTGACCTTTTGAAAGCATACCGTTAGGTTGTGCTTTTTTAACTGAAACGACAACGATGTCACCAACATTTGCGTATCTACGTTTAGATCCGCCTAATACTTTAATTACTCCGACTTCTTTAGCGCCTGTATTATCAGCAACTACAAGTCTAGACATAGGTTGTAACATACTATTTTGCTCTTTCTATAATTTTTGAAATTCTTCAGTTAACTGTTTTTGAGATTGGTCTTGTTTCAGTGATTTGTACAATGTCGCCTACTTTAGCTTCTTCGTGTTCGTCATGAGCGTGGTATTTCTTATTTTGAATAACAAGTTTTCTATATAATGGGTGTTTAAATTTAGTTTCAACTTTTACAGTTACAGTTTTTTGCATACTGTCACTTGTAACAACACCAACTAAAACTTTACGATTACTTCTTTCCATTATTTAGTCTCCTTATTAACTTGTTCTTGTTGGAATTCACGTTCGTTTAAAATTGTTAAAGCTCTGGCGATTGTTTTTCTAATTTCTGCAGCGTTATTAACTTTATCAGTTT
This sequence comes from Ureaplasma ceti, assembly GCF_040369755.1. Taxonomy (NCBI): domain Bacteria; kingdom Bacillati; phylum Mycoplasmatota; order Mycoplasmoidales; family Mycoplasmoidaceae; genus Ureaplasma; species Ureaplasma ceti. The sequence continues at coordinate 278,914 of NZ_BAABQM010000001.1, forward strand.
CACCACTAGCTACACTAAATCTAATTTCTAATAATTGAGATTTTAATCTAGTTACAATATCGGCTAATTCATCATTAGTTTTTTTACGTAAGTCTTTACTGATACTACTACTCATGATCAACAACCTCCTTCTTTACAATTTTTCATCTAATAGGTAATTTATTACCTGCAGCACGTAAACCTTCTCTTGCGATTTCTTCTGGAATACCTGCCATTTCAAACATTACTGTGCCTTCTTTAACAACAGCAACTCATTTTTCAGGAGCACCTTTACCTGAACCCATACGTACTTCTAATGGTTTTTTAGTTAATGACATATGAGGGAAAATTCTAACTCACATCTTACCAGTTTTACCAAGTCTCTTAGAAATTGCAATACGAGCAGCTTCTAATTGACGAGCGTCTAATCAAGTACCTTCAGTAGCCATTAAGCCGTATTCACCAAAAGCAACGTAAGAGTTACCTTTAGCTTTTCCTTCGTAACTTACTTTGTGAGGTTTACGATATTTTGTTCTTTTTGGTTGTAACATATTATCTCTCTCCTATTTAGCTTCTTGTGCTTTTGCTGGTCTTGATGTTCTTGTTGATGAAGAATTTCTTCTTTCACCTGATGCTCTGTTATTTGAAAATCTTCTGTTTTCTCTACCTTCACCACGGTTGAAGCCAGGTTTACCGTTTCTACCGTTTCTTGAAGGACGTTTTTGACTTAAATCTTTTTTGAAGATTTCGCCACGGTTAATTCAAACTTTAACACCGATAATACCGTATGTTGTGTTTGCTTCTTCTAATGCGTAGTCAATATCAGCACGTAATGTTGATAATGTAACAACACCTTCAGAGTAACCTTCTTCACGAGCCATTTCTACTCCGCCTAAACGACCAGATACGTGAGTTTTAACCCCTTTAGCACCTGAACGTAATACTTTTCTAATAGCTTGTTTTTGTGCGTTTCTGAATGAAACACGGTTTTCGATTGCATCAGCGATTTCTCTAGCGATTAATCTTGCGCAAACGTTACTGTTTTCTAAAGCGATAACGTTGATTTTAACTTTAATGCTTCTTCCAACAATTTTGTTAACCATTAAAATGGCTTTTGCTAATTCACTGTTTTCGTTACCTAAGATAACACCAGGTTGAGCACAGTAAACAAATAATGTAATTTTGTTTTGTGTACGTTCGATTTCGATGTGGTCGATTCTAGCGTATTTGTAGTTGTTAATTAAAGATGATCTAATCTTATCTTCTTGTACTAATCATTCTGCAACTTGTTTGTTGTCTCTAGCAACTCAACGAGATTGTCATTCTTTGTTAATACCGAATCTTAAACCATTAGGATTTACTTTTGCGCCCATCGTTATTCTCCTTGTTGACTTTCTGTTGATTTTCTGTTGTTAGCTGCACGTTTAGCAATTCTATCTTTAATAACTTTGATATCTTTTTGACGTTGAGCAACATCATCACTCAATACGATTTCGATATGAGTTGTACGTTTGAAGATTGTGTCTGCAGAACCTTTAGCTCTTGGCATCATTCTCTTCATTGTTGGGCCTTCGTTAGCAAAGATTTCGTATACGAATAGTTCATTACCGTTCATACCATGATTGTTCATAGCATTAGCGATTGCACTATGTAATAATTTGTTAACGATTGGAGCTGATTTTTTGTTTGTGTTTTCTAAGATTGTGATAGCTTCATTAACTTTTTTTCCACGAATTAAGTCGATAACTAATTTAACTTTACGGTGTGACACATGTACATTACGAATAATTGCACGAGTTTTCATATTAATTAATTCCTCTTACCCTTATTAACGTTTTGCTTCTGTATGTGATTTAAATGTTCTAGTAGGAGCGAATTCTCCTAATTTGTGTCCAACCATGTCTTCTGTTACGAAAACTTTAATGAATTGTTTACCGTTGTGAACTTCGAAAGTGTTACCAATAAATTCAGGGAAAATAGTTGATTTACGTGATCAAGTTTTAATAGGTTTTTTCTTGTCAGCTGCGTTCATTTCTTCTACTTTTTTTAATAAGCTAGCTTCAATGAATGCACCTTTTTTAGCACTTCTTGACATATTTGTCCTTTCCTTTTCTAAGTTAATTTAAGTTAAATTATTTACGACGACGAATGATTAAGCTTGAAGAAGCTTTTTTACTATCACGAGTTTTAACACCCATCAATCTTTTACCTCATGGTGATCTTGGTGCGTCTTTACCGATTGGTTGTCTACCTTCACCACCACCATGTGGGTGATCGTTAGGGTTCATTGCAGAACCACGAACAGTTGGACGGATACCCATGTTACGGCTACGTCCTGCTTTACCTAAGTTAACTAGGTTGTGGTCTTCGTTAGAAACTACACCGATTGTAGCTCTACATTCTTTACGAATTTTTCTAACTTCACCACTCATTAATTTACATACTACGAATCTACCAGTATCATCTGAACCTAAGATTTGGATGAATGCCCCAGCAGATCTAGCTAATTGACCACCGTGACCAGGAATTAATTCAACGTTGTGAACTAATGTACCTTCAGGAATGTTAGCTAAGATAGTTGTGTTACCAGGAATGATGTCGATGTTTTCAGTACCTGAAACTAATTTATCACCAACTTTAATTCCTTTTGGTGCAATGATGTATCTCTTTTCACCATCAGCGTATGCTACTAATGAAATGAAAGATGTTCTGTTTGGATCGTATTCAATTGATTTAACAGTTGCTACGATGTTGTCTTTGTTACGTTTAAAATCGATTAAACGGTATTTTCTTTTTTGTCCACCACCGTGGTGACGGATTGTAATTTTACCTTGATTGTTACGGCCTGCTTTTTCAACTAAATCAACTAATAATGATTTTTCAGGTTTGTTAGTTGTTAATACAGATTTGTAATCAATCATAACAGTTTGGCGTTTACCGCTACTTCTAGCTTTAATACGCTTAACAGCCATACGTGCCTCCTATATAAGCTTTTCGACTATTGAAATTATGATTTATTTTGGTTTGTGTTTTTTTTAGAAAGAGAAATAATTATTTTGCTTCTTCTTTCATTTCTTCTTTAACTTCTTCGATTTCTTCTTTAGTTACAGCTAATTTAACACCAGCTGGTAAAGTAACGTAAGCAATTTTAGTTAACTTAGTCATACCAGGTTTTTGTGTTCCAGTTCTAGTTGCAACAGGAAGTTTTGTAATAGTATTAATTTTTTCAGCTTTGATTCCGTAAATAGCTTCGAATGCAAATTTAATTTCGTGTTTACTTGCTTTTGGGTTAACAACGAATGCGATTACTTCTTTTTCGTTTAATGTTCTAACAGTGTAAGTTTTTTCTGTTAAGTAAGGTTTAACGATGATTTGAGTTAATTCCATTGTATTGTTTCCTATCTAGCGAATTTCTTTTCGAAGTTTGCAGCGTACATATTGAATGTATCTTCTTGAGCTACAACGATGTTTGCGTGCATAACATCTCTAACTGAAACTGTGTTTCATAATTTAGCGTTAACTCTTTGTAAGTTGCTTGCTGATTTTTCGATGTTAGTTTCTTTGCTGTTTGTAATAATTAATACTTTTTGGTTTTCGAAGTTAGCTGCTTTTAAGAATGCAACCATTGCTTTTGTTGATGGTTTTTCTAATTTAGCAGATTGTTCTAATGCGAATAAAGATTCGTTGTTTAATTTGATTGTTAAAGCTGATTTGAATGCTAAGATTCTAACTTTAGCGTTAACTTTCTTTAAGTAGTTTCTGTTTGGTTTAGGACCAAAAACAATACCACCACCAGTTCATTGTGGGTTACGAATAGAACCAGTTCTTGCACGGCCTGTATGTTTTTGACGTCATGGTTTTTTACCACCACCACGAACTTCACCCTTAGTTAATGTTGAGTGAGTTCCTTGTCTTTCAGCTGCGTTTTCACTAATAACACAATCAAACATTGCTTGCTTATTAGGTTTTTCAACAAAAAGATTTGCTGTTACATCGATAGTTGATTTTGCAACACCATCAATGCTTAATAACTTAATGCTAGTATTCATTTATTGATTGCTCCTTAATTAATTGTTTTCTTCATCAGTTGAGATTGTTTCAGCAGCTGCTTGGTTGTAGTTTACTAATTGAACTTCAACTTTGTGGTTTGGTTTGTTAACTGATGTTTTAATTGTTAATAATCCGTTTTTTGGACCAGGAATAGCACCCTTGATAAGGATAAGATTCTTGTCAGCAATTACATCAACTACTGTTAAGTTTTTAGTAGTTACTGTTTCGTGTCCGTAATGTCCAGGTAATTTTGTACCTTTAATAACACGTTGACCTTGAGAACCCCCACGACCAAACGCGATAGAACCAACGTAACGGTGAGGGTAACCAGCACCGTGACCCATAGGACCCATACTGAAGTTATGACGTTTAATTGATCCAGTGAAACCGTGACCTTTAGTTGTACCTTGAATGTCAACTAATTCTCCAGCTTCGAAGATAGAGCAATCGATTGCACTACCAACTTCGTAGCCTTCAACTCCACGTAATTCTCTGATAAATCTCTTAGCTTCAGAGTTTACTTTTTTAAATTGACCTAATTCAGGTTTGTTTAAGTTATGTTCTTTTACAGTATAGTAACCAACTTGAGTAGCTGTGTAACCGTCTTTTTCTTTTGTTCTTGTCGCTAATACTTGGTTAGGTTCAACGTAAACAACTGTAACGGGAACTTTTTTACCTTCTGTTGTGAAGACTTGTGTCATTCCAACTTTTGTTCCTAAAATAGCTTTCATTGACTAATTTTCCTTTCTTTGCGACCTATAATTTGATTTTAATTTCAACGCCTGTTGGCATAGAAATGTGTTTTAACTTATCCATTGTTTCTGGTTTAGTGTTTGTTAAAATAATCAAACGTTTGTGTGTTCTTCTTTCAAATTGTTCACGACTTGATTTGTTAACGTGAGGTGAACGTAAAATTGTGAAGATTTCTGTTTTTGTTGGTAAAGGAATTGGACCTTTAACATCTGCACCTGTAGTTTTAGCTACTTCAATGATTTTTTTCATTGATTGGTCTAATAACTTGTGGTCATATGAGTAAAGTTTAATTCTCAATTCTTTATCTAATTCATGACTCATTAATAGTTGCCTCCTTGTAACGATGTATGTTACGAATCATAGAATTGCTATTAGTAAGTTACCTGATACGTTGACAACTGGCTTTGGTGTATCAGCAATCTTAGTAATAGTAAAACCTATAAAAGTATACAATAAAAATCAAAAAAAGCAAGTCTTTTTTTGAAAAAAATTCCACTACTTGAATTTTCTTCAAAAAGAGCCTGACCCTTTCAATTTTTATAAAACCATTTATTACTGAAAAAAGCTGCCCCAGAGATAGCAGTTTGTCTTTTTCCTAAATGATTTATATATAAATGATAATATAGCAAAGCTGTTTTTTGAAATATTTCGCAAAAGAATTTTTTCAGTTATCTATAATATTATTTAGGAGACATGAAATTATGATTATTAATTGCCTACAATTTGTTGAACATAAAAAAACAATGTTGAAAGAAAAAGTTAATGTTTTAAATAAAACCTTTCAAATCGTTCCCCATATCGTCATTATTAATACTGTAGATAATCCAGCAAGCGCTTCTTATATTAAGAATAAAGTGAATCTTTCTAAAGAGCTAGGTATCCAAACTACAGTGATTCAGTTTACAGAATCTCAATATAAACTCTTAAAACTAATTCACAGTTTGAATGAAGATCCAAGTGTTCACGGTATTATGGTACAACTACCACTTCGTGAAGATTTATCCGAAGAAACAGTATTAAACAGCATTAATCCTAACAAAGATCCTGACTGTTTAACTAACATAAACAAGGCTCACTTCTATTTAGCGAAACATTATCACCCGTTTGATATTATGCCTGCTACAGCTAAAGGTGTATGAGAGTTATTAAAATGAGTCACTAAAAACCAATTAACCGGTAAAAAGGTTTGTTTAATTAACCGGAGTGAACTCGTAGGTAAACCTTTATTGCACTTATTAAACTTTGAAAATTGTACCGTGACCATGTGTCATAGTAAAACAGAAAACGTATACCAATATTCACGGATTGCCGATATTACTGTTTCTGCTGTGGGAATTCCTCACTTTTTAGATATTAATGACATCCAATCTAATTCTATTGTTATTGATGTTGGCATCAATAAACTTAACGAGAAGATTGTGGGAGACACTAACTTTGAGGAGCTAAAACATTTCTGTCAAATTACTCCAGTACCTAAAGGAGTTGGACCTATTACTGTTTATGAACTATTTAATAACTTAGTTTCTTTAATTGAAACCCAGTTGTTAAAAGAACATAAACTTTCAGACAGAATTAAAACTAGACATAACACTCACCATAAACCCAAGACTCAACATTCACACAAACGTAATGTACAACATTCTCATAAATCTAACCAAGAATAAAATAAAACCTGAACGTCTTTTGAAAAGAGTTCAGGTTTTTATATTTTCTTTTAGGATGGTAAAAGAATTGCACTTTTACAATCTGCTTGTCATCCACATGGTGGAGATGAGGGGAGTCGAACCCCTTTCCGCAATCCACTCAAGAATAAGGTCTACAGTTTAGTTTTTATTTAAAATCTTTATCCTCTGCCTTTAACCTTTAATAAAAACACAAAGCCAGTCAAGTCAAGAGTTTGGTAATGTTTTAGGCACACTACCAGCGCCCTTTTTAGCCTATTTAAAGACTACAAAGAAATAAACTTCTATTGAGTTCTAGTTTGTAGTAAAGATTAGAAAGCTAAAGCAGCTAATCTTTGGTTTTGGTTGAATAAGTTAGCTTCGAAAGCACTTACTTCAACATTGTTTTGTTTGTTTTCGTTTGCATTTATTGAATGCCTCGAGCTGTAAGGGGCAGACCCCACTGCACTTATAAAATTATGAATCCCGTCGAAACCGTGACATCCCCATAATAAAATAATGGTTTTCGTACCATTATTTTAAATTATTTTTATTACTTCATCACAAAATTTTTCGCAGCTGGTACTTTTGGTAAACCAGGCATTCTAAAGACAACAGTTGTGATTGGAATAATTAATTTAGCCGCGTGGTTAATTTCTACATCTTCAATTGTTGTATAGAAGTTAGTTGGACGACCTAATATTTTTTGATCACAAGTTAATGAGTATGGATTTTTAGCGATACATACGTAGTAACCATCTAAATTTTGGTATTCTTCTAGTTTGCTTTGAGCTAATGCTGAATATTTAGGCCCTAAAGAACCATAAGCTTTTTGACAAATTTTGTTGATTTTATCAAATAGATTATCTTCTTTCGCATATAGCGGTGTGAAGTTTACCGGTTTGTTAATTTCTTGTAAAATAACTTTTGCTAATTCTTGACCACCTTTTGAACCATAAGCTCAAGTGTCAGCTAATGCGTAAGCGACGTGTTCATCATCTAATAATTTATATAAATATTTTAATTGGTCTAAATCATCTTCTGATCTGTGGTTAATTGCGATCACTAAATTTAAACCATATTGTTTACAGTGATTAATGTGGTGTTTTACATTATCAAAACCATATTTAACTGCATCGAATCCAGTTAAGCCAGTATCTTTTGCATGATGTAAAATTGATTTCAATGAAACTACTAAAACAATCAAGTTAGGTGTTCAACCAGCTTGTTGACAAGTAATATCCATGAATTTTTCCATTCCTAATTCACTACCGAATCCAGCTTCAGTAATAACAACATCTGCTAAATCTAAGCCGTAGTTCGTAGCAATTACACTACTACAACCATGAGCAATATTAGCAAAAGGTCCCCCATGAACAAACACTGGTCTGTCTTCCATAGTTCTAACTAAGTTCGGATCTAAAGCATCACTAATAATAGTCATAATGGCTTCAGTGATTTCTAAATCACTCACTCTAATTGGTTGACCACTACGAGAGTAAGCTACAATCGCATCGTTAATCCGTTGTCTAAAGTCTTCTTTAGATTTAGCTAAACAGAATAAAGCCATTAAATCACTAGCCGCTGTAATATTGAAGCAAGTGTTAACACGGTCTTTATTTTTATTGAATAAGTTAACAGATGTATCTCTTAAGCTTCTGTCGTTCATGTCTTCACATCTTTGTCATAAAATTCTGTTTGGATCAATATCTAGATCAGAATTTTGGTAAATTTCATTTTCAATGACTGCACTAATTAAATTGTTTGCTGAGGTGATTGCGTGTAAGTCACCTGTAAAATGTAAATTAATTTTATCAAATGGTAATAATTTAGCATTATTAGAACCACTACCTGTACCTTTCATTCCGAAAACCGGACCCATTGATGGTTCTCTTAAACAACCGACGGTTTTAACACCTAAACTGTTTAAAGAATCTACAATACCAATTGAAGTAGTAGTTTTACCTTCACCCACTGGAGTTGGGTTCATTGAAGTTACTAACACTAATTTTGCTTTTTTCCCAGTCGGTTCAATTTGGGTTACTTTAGCAATTTCTGAAGTGTAATTTTCAAAATCAGTAATTGCTAATTGGTTATTTAGCATTACTTCTTGAATAATATTTCTTTTCATATATTTCATTTATCTCCTTAATCACTGATATAACGGACATAAGTTATATATATTTTAATCAATAAGAACCACAAAGACAAAATAAAAAACTAGGACGAGCCTAGTTTTTTTATATATGTGTAAGTGTTAGTTAGAATTATTTGTTTTCAACTGGTTCGTGGTGTCTGTGACCGAATAATTGGCCAATACCTTTACCAGATTTAGCAGCTAATTTTTCACAGTATTCTTTTTCAGTAATTCCTAATTTGTGGGCCATACCCATGTTGAATAGTTTGTAGATTAAGATGTAAATAGATAATAACAATGATAATGCTTCACAAACGAATACAACAGTAAATTGTGCAGATACAGGACCTAATTTACCACCAGCCATAACTGGTCTGTTTGCCATACCTAATGCATAGAAGATTACTAAGAATGCTAAACCAACTACTGAAATAATTCACATACCTAATGACATAGATGCTGTGTCTTTAGTTCTAACTGTGTTAATTCATCCTGGTAAGAATGAGAAGAATAATAAAATCGCACCAACGATTACAATACCGAATGCTCATGTACCAACTGGAGATCATGGTTCATTAATAGAACCATTAGTTCCGTGTGGGTTACCAGCGATGTTTGCAACTTTGGCAGCTAATGTAATGAAATCCATAATTAAGCTCCTCTTGCTTCGTGGTGTAATTTTTCTTTTAATGAAGTTTTGTGGTTCATTTTTTCAGCGTGAGCTTTAATCATTTCACCGAAGTGTTGTTCAACGTATTCAGCTTCTGAAACTCCAGCTTTTTTAGCTGAAATCATGTTTTGAATTTTAACAGCAGCAATCATGAATGATGTAATAGCACATAATAATTCACCGAAGATTACGGCAGCACCTGGAACAACAAATCCAGATACTCAGTTTTGGTAGCAAGCAAATACTCATGAAGAGTTGTTTGCGTTAGCGCCTTTAGCGTGGTCTCAGTGGAATGAACCTGGTCCGATCATGTCGGCAAATGATTTACCTGTAGTTCCTACAGCTTCAGTGTTTCATTGTGGGTTAGGAACAACACATAGTCCAATACCGTAGATGAAGATTAAGAATGTAGCGACACCCATTACGAAGTATAAAGGTAATGAAAGTTTCGCTGTATCTTTTAATCTCATTGTCATGATAGTTTGCGGTAACATTGAGAAACCGATAATAAACGTACCTAGCAATGAGAAAATTGACATTGCAATACTCATAAAATAACCTCTTAGAGTTTTTGTATATAAAGTTCTATAATTAACGACTTGAAATTTTAATAATTTCTTTGTCATTATTAAAAGTCTAAGCGTCCCAATTAAAAGTAAAAACTTTTACAACTCAGAATTGTATTAATATGTTTATTTCCTCATGAAACAAGCAAGTCTTATTAATACATTTTAAATATACTACTTTATCAACACATAAAACCAACAAATTATATAAAATCGTTATTTTTATTGCTTTTTATCATTTCATTTGCTAAAATTTTCAATTTTTTCAAATTTATTAGACTCAATCAAAAGATGAAAGCACCTAAAATTAAATGTACTCAACCCTTAAATTTCAACTCAAATTCTTTTTCGATAAAACTAATTTTGATTGACATTATTGTCATTAACGCAAAATTTACTATTAAAAATAGTAAACTAATGCCTAAAAAGATAAACCCAATAACAGTATAAGGTTTAGTGTGGTGTTGATGGATTGCTAGCAATACTATCATAACGATAGAACTCATAATAGTAAAAAACGAAATGGCACATTGCCATTTGTTTATTACTATTAGTTGCTTAAAACTAATATTTTTCACTATTTAATCTCTTTCATCAACCTTAAATAGTCGTCGTAGCGTAACTGTGAAATTTTAGTATCTATAACCGCTTGTTTAATAGCACATTGTGGTTCATTTAGATGTAAACAGTTAGAAAACTTACATTGACAGCTAATTTCTCTAAAATCATGGAACGAATACGCCAATTGTTCTTTAGTTAAGTTCACTTCTAGACTAGAAAAACCCGGTGTGTCAATTAAATAACCGTTTTGGTATTGCACAATACCAACGTTAGTGGTTGTATGTTTACCACGGTTTAGCGCTTTAGAAATTTCTTGTGTTCTTAAAGCTAAATTAGCATCAATCCGGTTTAAAAGTGTAGACTTGCCTACCCCAGAGTTACCGGCTAAACATACAGTTTTAGAACTTAAGTCAGTTTTTAAATCCAAGAAGTCTGACTCTTGCGACAAATCGTAAATAGTATAACCATCGTGACGATACATCGCAATAATATCTCTTACTTGCTGTTTTTCTGTTTCACTTAATAAATCAATTTTACTTAAAGCAATTTTTACTGTGCCGATTCTAGATTCAAAGAAGGCTAAATATTTGTTAAGTAAAAATAAATTAAGATCAGGTTCTTTGACCGACTGAATCAGAATTACTTCGTCTACATTAGCCACTTTTGGACGAATTAATGAATTGTCCCGTTCTAAAATTTCTGAAATAACAAACTCCGTATCATTAACTGCTGTTAATTTTACATAGTCGCCTACCATGGGTTTGTATTCCATTTTATCGTGCCGAAAAATTCCTTTCGCTTTAGCTTTAATAAAGCTATCTTGACTAGCTACATAAATGTTAGCTAAACCACCGATATAGCTAAAAATTCTACCTGTTAATTTATCTTGTTGCATATATTACCGCCATTACAATTAATAAGATTACTAATAAAACGCTAATAATAGAAAAACCAATCATAGTTTTTTTATTAAAGAATTTATCGGGTTTTAATGTAGATAATTCTTCAATCATCGTTGCCGACTCTAAACGACGTTCTCTTAATGGTGCAATTAGTTGCGTTTTTTTAATAACTTCTACATTAAGACATTTTTTTAATTCTTGTTCTAGCTCTTCATCAGTTGTATATCTATATTTTAAATTATCACTTCTTGATGCAGTGCAACGATAAATAATATTGTCAATCGTGACTGGGACATCTTTTCTTAAATTAGACACTAACGGCACGTCAAACTGTTGTCATAATTTTATCTTGTTTGCGTCCGTTATTTTAGGGTTTGCCAGCTGTTCAAAAGGTAGTTTACCCGTTAACATTTGGTACATAATTACTCCTACAGGATGTAAATCTAGTTGAATCGTAACAATCTGATGGAATTTTTTTAGCATTTCCGAGTTTCCGACTGCCACACCCTGTCTAATTTTGGAATTCAATTTTAACAAATCTGAAGAAGTGTATTGAGGAGAACAGAAAATTTCTCCTTCTTCTGTCAGTGGTTGAATATCATCGTACATTGTCGAAATTCCAAAATCAATTAAAGTTAATTTTAATTTATCGTCGACAATAATATTTTGAGGTTTAATGTCCCGGTGAATCATTTGATGTTGACCATAAGAAGTATGCATTAGTTTTAAAGCTGTGACCAACTGGCCCATTAGTAAAACAGTTTCTTCTACTGTAAAAATTTTGCCATTCCGAATTTGTTCATCTAACGATTCGCCAGAAACTTTTTCTAAAACCAAATATAAGAAATTGTCATCAATATAATAATCATAAATGCTTACGATATGACGATCGTTGTAAGCGTGGTTTTGAAATAAGCGCAATTCATCAAACGCTTTTTGGTCATCTAGTTTTTTCGATTCCTGATTCTCTAATTTAATAATTTTGACAATTTTAGATACTGAAGGTGATTCATCTAACGAATGACCGTTATTATCCAGAACTGGTAAAACCTCAAAAATTGATGAGAGACCTCCGTCTCTTCATCAATTTGTAATTTTGTATTTATTTAAAAGAATTTTGTTAATTACGCTGGCTTTTTCTGCATAATTCAATTTAGCCACGGTATCAAACTCCTACTGAAGCATCATCATTGGTCTCGTTTAAAACAGCTAGACTAATGATTTTTTCACACATTTCTACAGGATTTAATTTAAATAAATCGTAATAACTTAAATCGATAAACTTATACACTCCATCAGAACAAACCACTACAATTTCTTCGGGTTTTAATGGATGTACTTTGTAGTCGAATCAAATTTTTTTGGGACTATCAGCAGACACATAATTCACTAAAGATGCCATTTGACGAGCGTCCACATTTAAGTTACTCATACTTTTACCTGTACGTTTTAAATAATTGTACAGGTTTTGGGGCACGGTTAACGTTTCTCGACTAGCTTTATTGTACACATAAGCCATTGAATCGCCAAGATTAAACACGTGCAGTTCTTCACCATCTACCACAGTCAAACATAAGGTGGTCGCCATTTCTTTTAGATCTGGTCTTTTAACCACGTAAGCTTGTAATTCTACTTTTACTGTTTTGAGTGTATCTAAAAATCAAGTTTCTCAATTTAAAGAAACATCTTTGTTTAAAAAAGCTTTATAAAAATGAGCAGTGGTGATTTGAGAAGCGATTTCTCCTCCAGGATAACCACCCACGCCATCACAAACAATTATGAAACCTAAAGGTTTGTGTTCATCAAAATATGCGACCACACTGTCTTGGTTGACTTCGTGTTTTGGTCCCGCTTTAGATAAAATTGCGTAATTGTTTTTAGAGAATTCCTTCATTTTTCGCCCTTAATTGACCGCAAGCAGCGTCAATGTTTGAACCTTTTTCTTGACGTGTCGTAACAGTAATACCGTGTTTTGTTAGAGTATCGGCAAACTCTTTGACTCTTGTACTTCTTTGGAAGTCATTTTCTCTTACAGGGTTATACGGAATTAAGTTAACGTAACATAACATACCTTTTAATCTTTCTGCTAATTCTAAGGCGTGTTCTTTAGAATCATTAATTCCTCTTAACATAATGTATTCAAAAGTAATTCTTCTCTTAGTTTTGTCTACATATTTTTGTGCAGCTTCTAATACTTTATCAAAGTTAAATGCTTTGTTGATTGGCATAATTTGGTTTCTAACTTCATTATTAGAAGCGTGTAAAGAAATAGCTAAACCCACTTGTGGCATTTCTTCAATTCATCTATCAAACTTGTTAACAATTCCACAAGTGGAAACGGTAATTTTTCTAGCCCCAATTTGTAAACCGTTATCATCGTTCACAATCCGAATGAATTGTACTACGTTATCAAAGTTGTCTAAAGGTTCACCAATCCCCATTACAACGATGTTACCTACTCTTTCACCAGGTTTGTGTTCGTCTAGATATTTTTGTACAGTGTAAATTTCTTGTACAATTTCTGATGCGTGTAAGTCTCTTTTTTTCTTCAATAAACCAGACGCACAGAATTTACATCCCATGTTGCAACCCACTTGAGTTGTAACACATACTGAATAACCATAATCAAATTTCATTAACACAGTTTCAATCTTGTAACCGTCAGATAATTCAAATAAGAATTTTGTTGTTTCATCAATAGGGTCCACTTGTTTGATCACTTCTTTCAAAGTACCAAAGTAGAAATTTTCCTTTAAAAAGGCTAAGTTAGTTTTAGAAATGTTGCTCATTTCGTCGAATGAGTTTACTCTTTTCTTATAAATTCAGTCAAACAATTGTTTTGCTAAATATGGTTTTAAATTGTTTTCTACTGCAATTTGTTTTAAATCTTCGAGTGTGTATCCTAAGATATTTTTCTTGTTTGTTTGATTCATGTTATTCATCCCTCATTAATATTTTTTACTTTATAAACTGTGGGTGTTGTTCCGAATAATTTCCTTAATTTCAGCAACTACTCTGTCAACTTCATCGTTCACCACAATGTTTTGGTAGTGTTTTTGTACTTCAAGTTCTTCACAAGCACGTTTAACTCTTGTGTTAATTACGTCTTCTGTTTCACTACCACGTTTTAATAATCTTTGTTTCAACTCTTCAATTGAAGGTGGAACAATAAAAATTGATAGAAGTTCTTCTGGTTTAAACATTTTCAAAATGTTTAAAGCCCCAACAACTTCAATCTCTAAAACCACGTTTTTTCCTTGGCTAATTTGTTCTTGTAATACTTTTTTTGGCGTACCGTATTTGTTATTGCAAAAAACCGCTCATTCAATTAGTTCATTATTTTGAATGGCTTGGTCAAATTCTTGTTCATTCACAAAGTAATAGTCAACCCCATTCACTTCACCAGGTCTCATATTTCTTGTTGTCATTGAAATTGAATAAGACAAATTTAAAGATTTATCTGCCATTACTTGGTCGAGGATGGTTTTCTTACCAACACCAGACGGACCACTAATAATGACTATTTTCCCGTTTTTCATTTTTTCCTCATTCATCGCAAAATGTTTTTATTATTATAATAAATAATAGCGATTATTAATGGTTGTCTTAATTAATAATCTGGAAAGATAAAAGAAAGAGGTTTTTCTTATTAAAAAATATAATCCCTATACTAACAATAGTCTAAGTCCAACTATGGACTGAATCGTAACTGATGACGATGCACGTATTAGAACTCAATGTGCAGACTTAGAGTTTCCAATCACTAAAGAAGACAGAGTGGAAATGGAAAAAATGGTAAGCTACATCGACAACTGCTACTACGGCAAAGATGAAAAATACCACATCAGAGCTGGCGTAGCTATCGCTGCAATCCAAATCGGTTACTTAAAGAGAGTGACATACTTACACTTTGATGATGAACACAACGTGGAAAGACACTGATTTTTAGCTAACCCAACAATCGTTGAAACTTCATACGACAAACAATACTTACACGGTGGTGAAGGTTGTTTATCTGTTCCTGAAGATCATGAAGGCATTGTTCCAAGAGCTTCAAGAATTAAAGTTGAAGCATATGATTTATTAAATAACCGTCCAATTAAAATTGAAGCCGAAGGTTATGCTGCAATTGTGTTACAACACGAAATCGATCATTTATCTGGTAAGTTGTACTACGATAGAATTAACGTGTTTAACCCACAATTTGCAGACGAAAATTGAAAGAAAATTTAATTTATCCAATTAAATCGTCTGAGCAACCAGACGATTTTTTTATTTCTTACCTACCCTTTGGAACCAGTTATGAACTATTCAAAAGTAAAAACTCGCAACGACAACCTTTGACGTGAACAAAGAATTTATATCGTTGGTATTAGTCTTGTATCTTTTTTGGCATTTGGTTTTGCTGTTGCTGTCACGACCCTAATTAGTTTAAATAATAATTTTTTTGTAAACCTAAGAACTAGTTTTTGAACTTCTAGTCCCTACCAAGCCACCGTTGGGTGTTGCTTAACTATTATTTTCTTGTACTGAATCAGCGGTTTAATCGCCGTTATTACTCCCGTGAGAGTACACCACCTGTACTGAATTTTAAAGATTATCTCATGAATTCCTTTGTGTTTTATCGCTAACTGAATTGTTTGTTTAATCTTAATCTTCTTGTACAAGAAAAATTCAGATTTAACCACTTTAAAAAATAAAGTTTTTTTAAAGAAAGCTAACGAACGTTTAACCGTTTGAAACGTGGGCTTGCTAGTTGTAGCCGTCTTAATGGTTATTCTGGCTTTATGCGGCGAATACTACTTTGCTAGAAGATTCACTAGAGGCAATTATGTTTGGTTATTAAACTTCTTGTTTTATGCCATTTTACCTTGAACTTGTAGCGTAGCTATCAATATCACTTTTTATTTAATGATGAGTGAATTGAACGTCAAAAGAAAATGATGATACTTCATCTTCTTAATGACTTGTGGTATTGTCAGTAGTTTATATGTTTACCAAAAAATTAGTTTATCACTGACTAAATTCTCATTTATTGATAAAAAAATCTAAACCTTCGGGTTTAGATTTTTCTTGTCTACTAATCATTAAAAACTAATTCTTTAAATTTATAGTTTGCTAGTTTATCTAATAATTTAAATAATTTTATTTTTGTTGAATCGCTTATAGATAGATTCTTATTTACCTCTTCGTGAGTCAAGATTCTTTTGAACGTATATACATGACTAACATCTTTGTTTCACTTCGTTTTGCCTTTTTCATCTTGTACGATAAGTTCAAACTTATCTGCATCTTCTTTAGCAATTAAACTTTCGATCGTAATTACTTGATCATCTTCCATGATTTCTGCTAAAGTTTTAATTTCGATTTGTCCAGGCGCTTCTACTGATTCAAACCGTAAACCAGGATTATCAGCATCTACTAAGAATAAACAACGCTTTTCTTCGTATTCGTTACAAATTTCTTGATAAATTTGTTTAGCTTCCGTTTTATTCAAGCCCACCCCGTTAATTGGTAAGAAAATTAACTGGTTGTATTTTTTTAATTCTGTTGAAGTTTTATTCGGATCATTTAAGGCAAGCGTTTTAACGGCTGTTAAATATAAATAATCACTTAAACCTTCTACAAACACGTAGTGTGGCACATTCGTCTTTAGTAAAGAGGCAGGGAAGCATTCTAAAGCCGAAATTGCTCCATGTAAAGTGTTACTACCATGATGATTAATTTCATCGTAATTAAAGTTGTTGTACACTTTCACATTGTCTCTTTTTTTATCTAAAATTCTTAGTTCTTCTAAATGGTCGCAATCTACTCAGTAAGGGTTATGGGTAGTAACCAAGATTACTACTTGATTTTTAATAGCAAATTCTTTTACCATATCTCTTAATTTAGCAATGGCGGAAGGGCATAAGTTATTCGCTGGTTCATCCATCAAAATAATGCTGTCAGGTTCTAAATGACCTTTGTTAATTAATAATTGGAAATATAAATTAAAGAATCACTTGAAACCAGTGGATTGTTGGTCGTAAGGAAGCGGAATAATTTTTTGTGATTCAGCATCTTCATCCGCTCTTTCTTTGAAGATTTCTAACGTTAACCCACTCATATCGATGTCTACTTCAAAAGTATATAAATAATCTTTTTCGGTAAACAAACGGTTAAATTCATCTGAAATTTGTTTTAAGTTTGCGTTTAATTTATCTTTTCAGAATTTTTTCGCTTCTAAAAATTTCTCTTTGTTTAGTTTGTCAGGTTTTACGCCACAGAATTCTAAAATATTTCTAAACAACCAGTTATCTTTATCACCATATTTATAAATAAAATGTTTTTTAGAAATATCTTTGTCTTCATATTTAAAAATATTAATAGGATAACTTCTTTGTCACATAAAGTGCGCTTTATTGCTCTTATATACCTTATCTAAGATTTCAATGATCTTGTAAATCTTAGAGGCATACTGTAAGTTTTGATTATCAAATAAATCTTTAAAGCTTACACGGAAGTTGACATCATCTTTATGTTCTACTAAATATTCTGGGACGTCGTTAATGTTTAATTTTTCATAACGTGTACTTCTCAAGACTCTATCCGTGTCTCTTTCAGCTCACACCACTGAATTAAAGACTTCATAAAGTTCTACCACGTTTTTGACAGTCATTTTATGTGCAACTAAACTTCTAATTTTGTCAAAATAGTTTTTTAAAGAATATGTTGCAAAAGTTTCTGTTCCACTTAATCATTTAAAGTTGCTCAAGAATAATTTATCTTGTTCCAATTCTTTAGTTTTTAAAAATAACTGGTCTAAAATGATTGTGAAATATTCTTCTAATCTTTCAAAGTCATCTGTGTATTTGTCTTTGTAATAATATCTTTTGGTACTTTTTAATTTTTCCGCATCGTTAATTAAACTAAGTTTAATTTCGTCGTTATTTTCCTCGCCAAATTTTTCTAAATAGTATGGTTCATCAGTCGGTTCAACATATAAGTTATTATCTGTACCTAAAATGCATAAAGCGTCTAATAAGTTGCTTTTGCCACAGTTATTTGGTCCAATTAAAATGACTAAATCACCAGAGGTTTGTGCAAACTCTAAATTTCTATCTAAAATTAACGACGCTGGTTTATCATCTGGCTCAATTGCAATATTCCGGAAATTTTTTACTTCAAATTTTACTCCCATAGTTATCCTTTCTCGTCTATTTATGTTTTAATTTCCTCAAAAATAATATGTTAATTTTATGAAAAGTTCAATCAATTCCCAACAAAAAACCACAATTCTAACTATTAAAGTTAAAATCGTGGTTTCAAGAACAAATCTATTAAGCTAACTTAATGAATAACTCAGTTAAGTTTTTTATAGTTTCGTTAGAAATTTTATAATCTTCGTTTTCATTATTAAGAATTAGCTGACGTTTAAATGGATAAACTATATCCATTTTTTTAATGTTTTTGCCGTTAGAATCCTTTGTTAATAAATTAAATTTATCAATATCCGATTCGTCAATTAAATCCTCTATTTCGATAATATTTTTATTATCTAATAAATCAGTTATAGTGAAAACTTTAATTTTATCTTTTTCCTCTTGCTTTTTTAGTGTTCTTCCAGGGTCATCTCCATCAACTAAAAATAAGCAATCATTATATTCGTATTCTTCACAAATTTTTTCATAAATGTCTTTAGAAACATTTTCATCTTTACCAGCGCCATTAATAGGAATAAAAATTAATCTTTCATATTTTTTTAATTCTTTTTTAGATTTATCACTATTTTGTTGTAAAAAATATCTTTTAATTCCTGTTAAATATAAATAATCAGTAACACCTTCGACAAAAACATACTTAGGGCTACAATTGCACTTAGTTAGTGCATTAGGTAAACATTTTAAAGAATTTAACGTTCCCTTCAGTGTGTTGCTTCCGTGACAATTAATTTCCCCATAATTGAAATTATTATAAATTTTTGAAATGTCACCTTGTTTATCCACTATTCTTAGCTCTTCTAAAAAATCAGGATCAACTAAGTAAGCATTGTGCGTTGTAATTAAAATAGTAACATTATATTGCAACGCAATTTTTTTCAACATTTCTCTTAATTCTATTGCACCAGACATACATATATTTGTCGCAGGTTCGTCGATTAATATAATATCTCCAGGTTGAGTCATTTTAGGTATGTTAATTAAAAAAATGAAATATAAATTAAAAAATCACTTAAAACCATCCGATTGTCAAGTATAAGGACAAGGGATAATATCTTGTTGTTCTTCTTTATCATTAACTTTTTCTTTATTAATTTCAAAGCTTATACTATCATTTGCATGGCAAATATCAAATTTATAATAATAATCTTTTTCTTTAAATAACGAATTAAACGAGTCAGATAACTCTTTAATTGGTCTCTTTAATTCACTCATTAAATACATTTTATTTGAAGAACTTAAAATATATTTAGACGTTAATTTAGGATTCTTTCTTTCTAAAAAATTAAAAATTGAATTAAACAAAATATTATTTTCATTACCTAATTTATAAGTAAAATGTTGATCTATAAAATTTACATTGTAATACTTATAAACATATGGCACTAGTTCTGGAGATTTGAAAGAACAATGTTTTGGAAAATATTCAATACAGCGAATTAATGTTTTTTCTATATCTAAAATAATTTCTTTATATTTTGATAAGTTATTTTTAAATAAAGAAGAAAATTTAATTTCATTACCATCATTATCAATAACTAAGTCGTTTATTTTTATGTGTTTTTCAGCTTCTTTTAATTTTTCGTCTCTTACAGTAACAAATCTTGTTTTCTTTGAATCTAACCAAGCAATAGAATCGAAAATAGTGCCAATTGTTGATATTGATACATTACTTAATTCTCCAGAAATTAATGTATTCATAAGTATAAACAATTGTTCCAAATAAAGATCACTTGCAGTGTTTTTTTCTTCAAATAAGTATTTAAAATTTTTAAAATAAAATCTATTTTTAGATATTTTTTCTTTATCTATAAATTCATTACTAATAAGTCTTTTTATGTTGTTTTGAATACTTAATCATTCTGAATCTAAATCGTTACATTTACGAGTCATTTCTATGTAATATAAATCATCACTTCTTAATGACAACTGAACTAAATCATTTTCAGAAAAATTATTTAGACAATAAGGTTCATCAGATTTGCGTATACATTTTTCTGGAGTATTTGTTCCCATTTTAAGTAAGGCATCTAAAATATTTGATTTACCTGAATTATTTGAGCCGATTAAAATCACTAAATCGCCCATTTTTCTTTCGGAATCTAAACTTCTATCTAATATTAAATTTGCTGATTTTTTAGTACCAACAGAAATATTTCTATAATTTTGAAGTTCTAATTTCACACTCATCTTTTTTTCACCTATATAAATATTATTTTTACAAACAAAAAGCACCCCTTTAAGAGATGCTTTTACATTTAATTTATATTAACAAATAATTTAATTATTTGTTAAATACTTTATCAAAAGATTTTTAATTATTTTGTTGCAAAGCCAGTGATTGCTAATTGGAATGTTGATAATCCCATAGTGTCGCCTGAACCTACAGAGACATTAGCAAAGATTGTTCCAGTTTTTTCGTTTCAAGTTAATGTTGGTTGGTATAAACCAAAAGTAGCTTTTGTAATCTTAGAATCTACTTTAGTAATTGCTTTAGTTCATGCACCTTCGTTGGCTTTTAAGTAAGCAACAAAGTCAGCATTTAATTTACTGTAGTCGTTTTTTACTACTGCTGATGCAGTATCTGCAGAGATATCTTTAAATGACGCTACTGCTTTTGAATCGCTTAACATAATTGATTTAATACTTGATTCAATTGTTCTTGCAGTTGTATCGTTTAAAGCTTTAGCAGCTTTTTCTTTAGTTTTTAAAGTTGTAGTTGCTGCAGCTGAAACTGCGTTAGTAGTTTTATTGAAACCGTTGATTTGGATAGCTTTTTTAGATGTAGCCATGTTGCTACCTGATCCTCAAGTTACTTTAATAGTAATTGATGAAGCACTGTAAGTTGCGTTAGCAAAGTCTAAACCTAATTTACCACCAGTAATTCAGTTAATTGATTTAGTTGCAGCTTGTTCTTCTCAAGATGCATTGTTTTTTAAGAATGTTTGAACAGCTTTTACTAAGTTAGCTTGGTTAGATTTTTGAGTTACTGTTGGTTCTTTACCAGTTGTAAAGAATGCTGTAGATGCGTCTGCATTAATTAAAGCGTTTACGTTAGCGATGTCTTGGCCTTCACCGTTGAATTGAGCTAATGACATTGTACCGTGGTTAGATAAGAAATTAGCTGTACTGTTTGCTTCTGATTGGTTAGTTGTTTGAGATAGTGAACTACATGAAACAGCAGCCACACTAATACCAGCAGCTAATGCTGCCCCACCGACTAGTCCTAAACTAATCTTTAAAAATTTATTTAATTGGAACTTCATATTTTTTTCCTTTTTCATTATTTAACTCTAAACATTATACTAATAGAAATCAAAAAATAATCATCGTGTTGCAGGAATAAATTTAGATTTTTTTGCGTGTATTTTCTTAAATAATTTCACTATGTTCGAGACAAAAAAACAAGATGAAGGTTCACTTCTAAATTTGTGAACAGATTCATCTTGTTGATGTGATTATTGTTAATTAATAATTAATGATAGTTTTAGACTAATTATTTGTTTTTAGCCATGTTGTAGAATGTTGACACCATAACACCAGTACCTGTATGGCCTTTGTCACCAGTACCAGCAATGTCAAAGTGACCGTATGGCATGTCTTCTGTAAATTCTTTTAAGAACATTGCAGCTCTTGAAGAACCACCTCTAATATCTGAAACTGAGTTTGCGATATTAGCGTATTTAGATTTTAATAAGTCTTTGAAGTCGTGGTGGAATGGTAATCTTCAGATTAATTCACCAGCTTCTTGAGCAGCTGTAGCTGATTCACTTCATAATTCTTCAGTTGAAGCTCATACCCCTGTATAAGTTTCACCTAAACAGTAAATCATTGCCCCTGTTAATGTTGCAACGTCAACTACTTGGCTAACTTTTAAGTCTCTAATAGCGTAAGTAATTGCGTCAGCTAAGATTAATCTACCTTCAGCATCAGTGTTGTCAATTTCAACAGAGATACCGTTGTAGCTTACAACTACGTCGTCAGGACGTTGTGCATTGCTGTCCATTAAGTTTAATACTAATGGCATTACAGCAACAGCGTTAACTTTAACTTCGTTTTTAGCTAAAGCGTGGATTGTTGAACCAACGATAGCAGCACCTGACATATCGTATTTCATTCATCTCATGTGAGGACCAGGTTTTACGTTTGATCCACCAGTATCGAAGCAAACACCCTTACCAACAAAACCTAAGTTTTGACTTTGGTCTTCTGGATTACCGTGGTATTCAACGATCATTAATCTTGGTTGATCAGCTTCAACGTTAGCAGCTTGGCCAACACCAACTAATAAGTTTAAGCCTTTTTCTTCTAATTCTTTTCTTTCAAGAACTTTGATAGTTACATTTTTAATACCAGCAAAGTGTTCTTTCATTTCTTCAACAAATTTACCAGGCACCATTAAGTTAGATGGCATATCTTGTAATTTTCTTGCGAAAGTTCTATCTTCAGCAACAACTAAGGCTTCTTCAGCTAATTTAGCTAATTTTTCGTCTTTAATTAATACATTGTGTTGAGGTTTAGCTTTACAATTTGTGTCAGCACTTCATGGAGTTACTGATCCATATTCAACAGCTGATACTAAGATACTTACTAATGAGTTTCAGTCTTCTTTAGCAACAACGCTTGTAAATGAATCAAGATCAATTGCGAATGCATGTTTAGATTGTTTAGCAATAAATTCTGAAACAGCTCTGAAGAATTCATCACCGTTTAATTTTTCTTCCATAACAATGTTGTAAGATTTCATTTCATGGTTGAAAATGCTGTAAGCTGAAGTTTCGTCTTCAAATTCAGCAATATTGTGGTTTTTAGAAACAGCTTTTAAAACATAATTTTGTTTAATTTCACCGTTAATTAACATTTTTATAACCTCTTTCTCTAAATACAATATTTAATATTGTTAAGTATAATTATAACAACTTTTACAGAGATAAATTATTGTCAGGAGTTTAATAATGATTTTAAATATAAAAAGATTTTCTGATGTTCAAAAAGTTTTAGACAAAAAAATCTTTGAAACACAACATCTTAGCAGAGCTCAAGTGTTACCACAAGCTCAACTTTGTATCATGATCGAATTAATGGAGTTATGTAACGAAACTCGTTGTTTTAATTACTGATCTAAAAAAGTGAGAGGTACAGATGATGATATTTTAGAAGAATTCGCCGATGTTACTTGCTTTACTTTATCAGCTATCGAACAATACCACTTTGATGAATTAGAACTAGCTGATAACATTACTGCTGAATCTAAATTGCAATTAACAAACCGTTTCTTGGAACTAACTCAGTTATACGCTAAACTAGATGACAGCCAAGCTGAAACTTACAAAATCTTTACTATTAGATTATTTGAATTAGGCTTAGCGTTAGGCTATAACTTAGACCAAATTTTTGAAAGTTACATGAAAAAAATTGAAAAGAATCATAAAGTCCAAGAATCTTTCAAAAACTAAAACCGAATTCTCGCTAGAATTAGGTGGCAACCAATATCACATTCAGTGATCTAAAAATTGGAACGCCAAAAAAGTGATTTTAAGATATATATCCAACTTTAATTTTAAAATCACCACTCCCAACTATTACACTTTGGCACAAGTGGTTGAGTTATGCGAACAAGAACTTGTACAGTTTAAAAATAAAATGCAAAACTTACAACAAAGTTTTTCTTATTTAAACTTTAACCAAAGGCAATGTTGTAGTGCTGGTGTCCCTATTGTTTTTAGTCAAGATTTACATATAAATATAGATTGAAACCAGATTGATGTAGATTTAGAGTATCGTAAGCAACTACACAAAATTTTAGCCAATTACTTATTAAGCAATAACCAATATTATTTCATGAACCGTTTAACTTATTGGTTTAACCTTATGCAACCAGATTTAAACCGTTCAGAGTTGCCTAAGGTGCAATTCAAGTGAGTCTCTAGTAAATGAGGTTCATACAGTAAATCTAAACATTTGTTGTGCTTCAATATCAAATTATTGGCTTTTCCTGTTGCTTATTGGGACTACATCATTATTCACGAACTAGTTCATTTAGTGCACTATAATCACGGGACGGGTTTTTATTCATTATTAACAAAATATTGTCCTAATTATTTAGCATTTAAAAAAAACTTAGTTTGTTTAGTTTAAAATATACATAGATATTGAAAGTGGACGCAACGCAGTCCAGCAATAAACTTCCCAAATAAAAGGATAAATAATATGGCTCGTAAATTCGCAATCGAATTAGAAGATTCAGTTTTTGAAGAACTAAAAAAATCTTACATGGAAGCTAAGAAAATGAACATGAACGCTGAGTTCACATTCGAAGAATTCTTATCAGAATTATTAAAATCTTACGCTGATACTAAAAAACAAATGGACGCTATGGGCGATTCATTCAAGAACATGATGAACAGCTTTGGCGGCGCTGGTGGTTTAGAAGAAATGCTAAACAACATGATGAAAGGTGCTCAAGCATCAAGTTCTGAAACAAATAAAGATACAGCTAAAGAAAAAGAAACTTCAGCTGAAGACAAAACAGAAAAACACTACAAATCTTAATTACAACACCTTTATCTGTTAAAACAGGTAAAGGTTTTTTCGTGGATATTCATTTTCAAGGTATATTTCATAAATATATTTACGAGCGAAACTGTCTGTTCCGAAAAAAAGTTTTTCTATATTTTACATTTATCTTACATTTATCTTTTAATTTTATATTTATTACAGTATTATTTTATTAAGGGAAAAAGGGTCTAGGATAGCACCGGTTTCCCCCTACATTGGTTTTCCTTTCTTTTTTTCCACCAATGTAATGTTGTCAAGAAGTATCTAACGAGCTCTTTTTTGCGTATTATCTCATTAGTTTCACTTCTTACCCTTTTAATACTTATATAAAATATTTTTTACATAAACTAGAAGACATTCACACATTCTTCTCAAATTTTGACTAGACCGTCTCTTTTTTATTAATCCTGCTTTCTAACCTTTGTTTTTATAGTCGTTTACGAAGGTTAAACCTTTCTTTTTTACTCGTGCAGGTTTTCTAGTCATACAGTCTTCTAGTACATTCATTTATAAAGTCTCTAATATTTGAACTCCTTTCGTAAAATATAAGTTTCTTTCATATATAACCAATTTTCATTGTTATATTTTTTGTTATTCCTTTTTTGAATTTTTAATAAGTTAAAACAACATAAGTAGTAGCTATCCGTACTCATCACGCTAACCTCAAAATACGCGAGGTTGTGATGGGTATTTTTACGCCTCTGAGGAGGTAAAGAAAAACCTAGTGAGAGATTTTAGTCTCACTAGGTTTTTTATTTTTATGCTAGTTGGTCGAACCAACTTTTAATTGCTGGTAGCTCGTCTAAATGTTTAGCTAAAAAACTACCGGCAACAACTAAATCAGTATGGTGGTGAACTAGAGGGATCGTATCATGATTCATACCACCATCAATTTGAATTAATAAATCTGGGCGGTGATTTAAACGATAGTTGTATAATTCATCTACCGTTTTAAGTGTACTATCGATAAAGGCTTGTCCGCCCCGTCCAGGAAAAACGCCCATCACCAACACAAAGTCTACTGTAGTTAAATAAGGTTCTATATCTGCCATGCTAAAGTTGGGGTTAATTGCAATCCCAGCTTTAATTTTTTGGCTCTGGATTTTGTGTAGTCCTTGTATTACTTCGGCTTTATTAGTTAAAACATCAAAATGAAATGCAATACTTCTCGTTTGATTCGAAAAATAATGTTCCATTACCGTTAAAGGATCACAAACCATCAAGTGCACGTCGGCTACTAAACCATGATTGTGTTGTAAGAAATATTGGAAATCTTGTTCATTAAAAGCGGTATTGCCCACATAACGAGGATCCATTACATCAAAATGAATGGTATCAATGCCGCTATCTGTAAATAAACCAAAATCACGGTTTCAGTTTTCTATCGGAAAGGATAGTAAACTTGGAGCTAAAATGTTGTTGTTTTTCATAATTATTAATTAATTTTCTTCGTTTAGTAAGTAAATTGTGGTTGTTGAGTGTTATCTAAGTTAATGTTTGTCAACTGTATCGTCAGCATTAACAGTTTCTTTAAAGAAAGAACCATCAGCAATAGAGTATAAACATTCAGCAATCGCATCAGAGTTGTTGTCACCAATTACGTGTTTAAACATTGCTTTGATAGATTCTTCTGCGTTACCCATTACAATCCCGTGACCCACATTTTGTAACATTAAAATATCGTTGCCTGAATCACCGAAAGCGAATGTGTTTTCGTTACTGATGCCTAATTTTCTTTGAACATATTGAATCCCGTTTCACTTAGAAATACCAGCTGGATCAGCATCAATGTACACGTCTAATACGTTACTGATTTGCGTTAAGTTCATTGCTTCTAAAGAACTTACTTCTGGATAAATTTGTCTAATTACGCTACCTTCCGCTTTAATACCCGCGTGGATAATCGGTTTTTCTAAATCGAACTGAATTTTTGCTGGATCTGCAAAGTTATAAATGATTGGTCCTACCCTAAAGAAATTAGGGTCTTTAATATCTTCGTTTTGGTCGTCACCAAAGTAATAATATTTAATAGAACCGTCTTCAAAGTAGAAGTTTAATTGTCTTTTATGTTCTAATGCTTTTTCGTAGAATAATTGCACTACAGTTCTTGGCAACGGTAATCCTAGTGTAGTTAATTTTTCACTTTGAATATCTCATACATAACTTCCGTTTGCTAAAACCAAGTAATCTTCTAGGTCTAACATTTTAGCAAAATCTAAAATGCCTTCACTTAAAGCTCTCCCAGTCGCAATACAGAAAATAAAATCTTGTTCTTTTAAAGTTTTAATCGCTTGAATAGTTGATGGATTAAAAACTTTTTTACTGTTCAATAGTGTTCCATCCATATCGAAGAACACAAGTTTTTTGTTGTTGTTTGAAGCCATATTTATCTCTCTTTCATATTAGCTTAGATATATGTATTTATTGTAATGAAATATTAAAACGAAGAAACAAAAAATCACCCCATACTGGGATGATTTTTCTGTTTATTTATCTAACATTTTCTTAAATCAAGGTTTTCTAGCCCTAAGATTTTATCTCTTAAGTAGTTGTGAATCAACATTAAAATTCTTTGGATTTCGTAAGTTTCGTTCGCTAGGACTCTGACTCCAACACCAGTACTAATGAAGTTAGAGATACCTAATTCGTGATCAATATCAGAACATTGTTCTTTTACTAATGTTCTTAATTCTTCAGCTAAATCCTCAGTAATTTTTGGACTGATGTAGAACGCAGTTCCACAACGGTCATAACCATCCATAACCCCAAATTTTGAAGGGTCATTACTTTTTGGTTCGAAGTCCAAGTTATCAAATAAAGCTAGTCTGCCATCAATATACAATTTTGTATTTAACAACATTTCTGTATATTCATATTTTCCCCCGTTTTGAGCGTATCCTGGTGAGAATACTTCAGAGTAGAAGAAAGTTGATGTACTTCTTAGATTAAATACGTTGTATTGTAAATATTCTGCAGTTGGATAAAGAATAACAGAGTCATTGATGAATTCCATTGTAGAATTTTCACCAATTTCCACATTTACTCAGTAGAAAGAAGGTACCCCTTTTTCTTTAACTTTGTAAATTTTAGCTGCTGATTGTGATGTAAAGATACCGTGCGTGTTATCTTTTACAATGATATCAGTTCTGAACTTTTCACCACCAATAAAACCACCACCCATATGTAGTAAGTGGAATAACGGTGTTGGGTCATCCTTTTTCAAGTATAACGCTTTTGAAGTTCTTGAAAGTTCTGTATATCTAATGTCAGAGCTTGTGTAAGGTTCGTTTGTTAGTTTCTTATAACGTTTTTCAATTTCAATGCCGATATAGCCTTCAAATTCTCTTTGAGCTTTAGCGACATCTCATAGTTTTAATGGAGTCATAAAATACTATTCTTGAGTTGCTAATCAAAGGTCTAAACGTTTCATTGTTCAAGTTGCAACAGCTTCTAGACCTTCGTCAGATTTTAAGTTTGTTAATAAGAATTCTTTATCGCCACGTTGAGCAAGTGTATCTTTTTTCATAACTTCAAGATCAGCACCAACGTATGGAGCTAAGTCAGTCTTATTGATGATGAATAAGTCTGATTTAATCATCCCTTGTCCACCTTTACGTGGAATTTTTTCCCCTTGAGCTACGTCAATGATGTAAATACTGAAGTCAACTAAGTCAGGACTGAATGTGGCAGCTAAGTTATCTCCACCTGATTCTAAGAATAATAATTGAAGATCAGGATGTTTTTCTTCCATTTCTTCAATTGCAGCAAAGTTCATACTTGCGTCTTCACGAATCGCTGTATGTGGACATCCACCAGTTTCTACCCCAGCAATGCAATCAGCTGGAATAATTGAATCTCTAAGTAAAATCTTAGCGTCTTCTTTAGTGTAAATATCGTTTGTAATTGCGGCTAATTTAATTTGTTTATTAGTAATTAAGTAACGTGATAAACGTTCGATTAATTGGGTTTTACCAGCACCAACTGGTCCCCCAACACCAATAACTAATGGTCTCATAATGAAATTCCTCTTTCTTAAACTTTTAATAATCCTCACTAAGACATGAATAAACGAACGTGAATTGCTTCGTGTTCCATTTGTGCTGTTTCGTAAGCAGGATTATTTTTACAGAAATCTTTTTCAAAATTAGCTTTCATCACTTTATCGTAAACATCATCAAAGTAAGTGTGTTTTACTTTGAACATTAGTTTTTGCCCAGCCACTTGTCCTAGCGGAATCGCTCTAACAGAGTTTTGAATTAAGGCAGTAATTGATGAATACATGTGTGTGTAAATTGCATCAGATAAACTAAGTCCTAAGTAGTAACCAAGTAATGTGAATGCGACTGCTGGATTACCGTAACATACCTTTTCTTTAATTTTCTTTTGGTACGCTTTTAGGTATTCACAGTCTGGGTATAATTCTAAGTAAATTTTTACCATTTGGGTACCAATTCTCTTAGCACCATCCCGTGATTCTTTTGCCATAGATTGATTAGCGATGACTTCATCTAATGCGAAGACCGTGTCTAAATCTTCTGGGTCATCATCTAAGATTCTATAAATTTCCTTGATGGCTAATAAGTCTGCAGTCATAAAGACTTCATAAAGATATGCAACAATCACTTTTTCTAATTCATCCGGAGTTTCAGCCATACCTTTTCTGATGTAAGTTTCTACACCAAAAGAGTGACTAAAAGTACCAATTGGGAAGTTAGCATTAGTGATTTGCATCACGTCTAATAACTGACTTTTATTTAGCGCCGTCGACATGTCTGAATGCTTGTTCAAGTTTGATTGCTTTTCTTTCATATAAAGCTCCTATCGATTTTAAATAGTCTTCAATTAAGTAATCATAAGGCACAAGCATTTCAGTGTCTGTGAATTGAGCAGGGCTATGTCTATTACCTAAGTTGTGTGCAATGATACCCATTTCTTTGATACTCATAGGTTTGATGATCAATACATCAGTATTTGTTTTGAAAATTGCAATAATATTGTGGTCGTCTTGGAAGATAATGTCCCCATCTTCGATAAGTTTATTGTCTTCTAAAACAACGCCAACTTCATTTCCGTGATCAGTAGTTGCAACGATTACTTTCTTTAGCAAATCATCAGGGCTCAAAAACAACTTCTCTACGTGTGGTAGAGAAGAGTTTTCGATATTTTTTATGTTACCTAAAACTGTTTTATAGATATTCATAAAAATAATTTTAAAAGTTTAACTAAACTTTATATAAGTTCTTGATTTACTTTTACCGTGGTCAGTAATTTAGTGAGTACTAAATTAGTTTGCAAGCAGTAAATTAGTATAAGAAGTAACGTTGAGCTAAAGGAGCTTCTTCTAATGGATCAGCAACTAATACAAGTCTCTTACCATCAGCTGATTTAGGGAATGAAGCGTAAGCAGAAGAGTCTGCAACTCAGTTTTCTAGGTCAGCAACGTTAACACTTACATTAAATGTTTGAGGGTCAACTTCAACGTCTGGTCTACATGTGTTGTTTACTAAGTCGTCTTTTGTTAAGTTTCTACAGTTACGTACTGGTAATAATGTTTTTCTTAAGCCGTATTCAGCTTTAATATTACGTTCCATAGCTAATTGAGAAGTGAATAATACAGCAGTACCTTTAACAGCTTCTCCTAATGCACCATAAGCAGGTCTCATGATCATTGGTTCACATGTTGGAATTGATGCGTTTTCTTCACCACATACAGCACGTGAAATCATACCAGCTTTGAATACACAGTATGGTTTAATACCAAAGAATTTTGGTTCTCAACAAACGATGTCAGCGATTTTACCAATATCGATTGATCCGATGTAGTCTGAAACACCGTGGATAATTGCAGGGTTGATTGTGTATTTAGCAACGTAACGTTTTGCACGGTTGTTGTCGTTAAATTCGCTATCGCCTTTTAAGAATCCGAAGTTTTGTTTCATCTTGTCAGCCATTTGTCATGTTCTAGCAACAACTTCACCGATACGTCCCATAGCTAATGTATCTGATGATGTAGCTGAGATAGCACCCATATCGTGCATAATGTCTTCAGCCATAATTGTTTGTTTACGAATACGTGAGTCTGCAAATGCAACGTCTTCAGGAACCTTAGGGTTTAAGTGGTGACATACCATTAACATGTCTAAGTGTTCTGCTAATGTGTTTACAGTATATGGAATTGTTGGAGATGTAGATGAAGGTAAAATGTGTGGGTATTTTACAACAACCATTAAGTCAGGGGCGTGACCACCACCAGCACCTTCAGAGTGGTAAGTGTGGATAACTCTACCGTTGATTACTTTCATTGTGTCAGCAACGAATCCGTTTTCGTTTAATGTATCTGTATGGATAGCAACTTGGATGTCGTATTTATCAGCTGCACGTAATGATCAGTCGATTGATGAGTGTGTTGCACCTCAGTCTTCGTGGATCTTAAGACCACAAGCACCAGCTGCGATTTGTTCAGTTAATGGTTCCATAGCAGCACCATTACCTTTACCTAAATAACCAATGTTAATTGGCATACTTTCAGCAGCTTGTAACATTTTCTTGATGAATCAAGGACCAGGTGTTGTAGTTGCTGATTTTGTACCATCGTTAAGACCTGTACCACCACAGATAATTGTAGTAATACCGTTGTCCATTGCAGTTTCGCAAATTTGTGGTTCTAATGCGTGAACGTGAGTGTCTAAACCACCAGCTGTAAAGATTTTACCTTCACCAGCGAATGCTTCAGTACTTACACCAACGATCATGTCTACGTTGTCAGTTAAGACAGGGTTACCAGCGTGTCCAATAGCAGCAATTTTACCGTCTTTAATACCGATATCTGCTTTGTAAATTGCACGGTGGTCTAAGATTAATGCGTTAGTAATAACTAAGTCCATTACCTTAGGGTTTGAAATAGGTTCGATTGGGTTTTGTCCCATACCATCACGAAGTGTTTTACCACCACCGAAGACAGCTTCTTCACCATACATACTCAAGTCTTTTTCAACTTGAATTCATAAGTTAGTATCACCTAATCTAACGCTATCACCAGTTGTAATACCGTATAGATCAGAGTAAGCTTTTCTTGTTAATTTTTGCATAATCTAGCCTCTTCTAACGATTATAATAAGTTTTTAATTTTTGAATATGGAGCTTTTGGACCATTTCCAAGAGGGCCATCCACTAAGTTGTCTAAACCGTACATTTCACGGCTACCAGCTGTAGGGATGATACTTACTTGTTTCTTTTCGTTTGGTTCGAAACGAATAGCAGTTCCTGAAGGAATATCGAAACGTTTACCGTATGCGATTAAACGGTCGATGTCCTTGTTACCTTTTTCGTCATAGAATACCATTGCTGGGTTTACTTCGTATAAGTGGAAGTGAGATCCGATTTGAACTGGACGGTCACCTGTGTTTTCCATTACGATAACTTCTGCTTGACGATCTACGTTGATTGTAATTTCAGAGTCAGCGAAGTGTAATTCACCAGGAACTACTGTATATGGGTTTTCTGCTTTAATATCTGCCATAATAAATGTTCTCCTTTGAAATTATTCACAAATTGGGTCGTGAACAGTTACTAATTTTGTACCGTCTGGGAATGTACATTCAACTTGGATCATTCCAACCATTGAATCAACACCAGGCATTACTTCATCAATTTTTAAAATTTTTCTAGCGTCGGCCATTAATTGAGAAACAGTTTTACCGTCTCTTGCGCCTTCAATTACAAAGTTAGTGATGTATGCAACAGATTCAGGGTAGTTTAGTTTAACGCCTCTTGCTTTACGTTTACTAGCTACTTCACCTGCAACACTAATCATTAGTTTTTGCATTTCTTTTAATGTTAAGTACATAAGTTTTAACCACCTAATAACATATTTAATCAGTGCTTAAATTATTACTTTCATTGCTAATTTACCATCCAAATTAACAACTTTTTATTTACATATTAAGCACTAATTAAATGATAGTACTTTTATGAAAAAACGAAACAATTTTTTTATTTTTTTCAACTAAAAAGTTATTTATATAACTAAAGAAATTAGGTATATAAATATTATCTATATATGGCAAAAAACAAAACGAGATGAAAACAGCATTTTTGCTTTATTAATCAAATTTTATAGTGTTTAAAAAAATAAAAAGGCAAAATAGTAGAATAAATTTAAGAGGTAATTATGGAAAAAAAATATTATTTAGTGATTGATCAAGGAACAACTTCATGTAGAAGTATCATCTTTGATCTCAATTTTCAACAAGTAGCTAAAAGTAGCATCTTATTAACCCAATCTTTTCCTAAAGAACATTGAGTAGAACACGACCCCATTGAAATTTGAAACAGTCAAAAAAGTACAATTCAACAAGTATTAATTAAATCCAACATTTCGATTGACGAAATTATTTCAATTGGTATTTCCAATCAAAGAGAAACAATTGTTGCCTGAGACAAAAATACCGGAAACCCAATTTACAACGCAATTGTGTGACAAGACTCTAGAACTAACGACATGTGCTTAGAGTTAGAAGAACATAAAGATATGATTGCTCAAAAAACTGGATTAGTAATTAGTCCTTACTTTTCTGCATCAAAAATCAAATGAATCTTAGACAACGTTCCCAAAGCTAAAAAACTGTTAGAAAAAAACCAATTATTATTCGGTACTATTGACACTTGATTATTATTTAAAATGACTCGTGGAGCAGTATTTGCTACTGACTACACTAACGCTTCTAGAACCATGTTATTCAACATCGATACTTTACAGTGAGATGATGACTTATTAAAACTCTTTGAAGTGGATAAAAAGTGTTTGCCACAAGTATACGCTTCAAACCATATCTTTGGCCACTTAGACAACAAATTAATTGACCCATTAGCAAAATCTACTACGATTATTTCTGGCATTGCTGGTGACCAACAGGCCTCTTTATTTGGTCAACACTGTTTTAAATTAGGTGATATTAAAGCTACCTTTGGTACTGGTTGTTTTATTATTATGAACACCGACAAATTTAGAATTCATTCTAAAAACAAGTTATTAACCACAATTGCTTGTTCATTAGAACATGAACCAGTACAATACGCTTTAGAAGGTAGTGTATTCAATGCAGGTACCGTTATTGAATGATTATCTAATGATTTAAAAGTTCTCTACAATCCCCAAGAAGCCACTTGGTATGGTGAACTAGCTTTAACCAATGAACAAACCGACCTATACTTTATCCCAGCCTTTACAGGTTTAGGTGCACCGTATTGAGACGTGAACGCACGGGGTATGATTATTGGCATTGAACGCAGTACTAAGAGAGAACATATTATTAAATCTGCTTTAGATGGGGTCGTGTACCAATTAAAAGATGTTATTGATTCCATGGTTGGCGAACAAGACAATTTAAGTGTGAACCAAATTAAAGTAGATGGTGGTTTAAGCCAATCAGAGTACTTATGCCAATTTATCGCCAACATGTTACAAATCGCTGTACAAAAAACATCCAACCCTGAATCATCTTCTTTAGGCATTGCATATTTATCCGCACTAGGTTGTCAGTCTTTTTCTAAAGAAGAACTCATTGAAAAAATTGCAACTATTTACACACCTAAAATGCCATTAACAGAAGCACAACAAAAATTGGCTGGTTGACATCGTGCTGTACAAAAATGTTTAAACTGAAAACAATAAAAAAATACTAAGCCGTAAAAAGCTTAGTATTTTTTCTACATTAAAAGACTAGTTTTACACAGTTATCAGTTCATTTAGCAAAGTGAGTTAAAGTACTTGAAAGTGTACCTAAAACTCCGGTTTGCATACCTGGTGTAATTGCGTAAGTTGAAGCCCCCACAATGTTTTTACCGTGTGATGTTGAACCGCCAACACCCACGTACATATAACTAAATAAGAAACCAGAAATAATTAATGTTAATCAGTAGTTTGCACCATGCATAATTGGTCCATATGTGTAAGTACCTACTTGGTAAACACCTTGAGGGAAAGTTGGTAAGTTACAGATACCCAAGAAGACAGTGAAGGCTACCGGCACAACAATGTTTTCTGATAATTTAGCAGATGCTAATTTAGAGTTGTTGTCATAAACTGCTCTAATACGTTCTGATTCAATTCTTGATGAATCGTAGTTCTTGTCGTGTTTTAAGAAGAAGAATGGTTTGATAATATCTCAAGTGATACCACCAACAGCTTTTCAGTAAGCTCTACCTTCTTTTCTGTATTTAAACATACCGTAAACTAATGAAACAAGTACGATTGCTGCATAAGCAATTAAACATACGATCAAGATGAAAGTAATGTGTAATCATAATGATCTAATGTTGAATAATGAGAACGCGATTCAGAAGGCGTAAAATTCAAGAGACGATAATGAGTTAGATACTTCAAACGGTAAGGTAAATCAGAATTTTACTTGGTTAAATCTTGTTTTAAATGTGTTTTGGTAAGCTTCTGAAGTATCTTTGTAAATTCAGTATC
This sequence comes from Ureaplasma ceti, assembly GCF_040369755.1. Lineage (NCBI taxonomy): Bacteria > Bacillati > Mycoplasmatota > Mycoplasmoidales > Mycoplasmoidaceae > Ureaplasma > Ureaplasma ceti. Next base: position 314,424 of record NZ_BAABQM010000001.1, read on the forward strand.
TTGAGAATCAGCCGTGAATTCTCTTAGTATAAGCAACATGAACTAATGATCATGCAACTAAAATACAAATTGCGCAGTAAGATAAGAACACTCAAGCATATCACTTAGTTAAAATCACGTATTCGTAAACCACTTTCATACTGTGGTAGAAGTAGTCTTGGTGTGGTGCGGTTAGAGCATTCAAACCAAACATACTTAAACTTGTATATTGTGAGTTAATAGGGAAAGCTCACATGATGTTAGCAGCCCCTAAAGTGATTCCTAGAACGATTAAAATTCATAGTAATCTCTTCATGTGATATTGTGTATTTTGTTGTTCTTTGTACATATTGCTAAAACTAATTAAAGCAATAAATGGTGAAGATAGTCATAAACTAAATAAGATAAAGATAACAATTCATGAACCGATTGAGTACATAAATTGAATTGATTGTCATACTCATAATTTGCCTCCGAAAGGATCTGCAGTGTTTGCAGGGTTTCAAATTAAATGGTATTCTTTAGAAAGACTATAATAGATTAACCCAACGATAAACGCTAGGATAAAAGCCAATCAAGTCGCTCAACCCGGTCTAAATAATCAAAGCACTCATTTGGGTGCTTTGGCTTTGACCTTAGGCGCCTTTGTAACTACTTTTGATACAATAAAATATAATAAAATTAAGAATAATAGTCCGCAGTTAATGCCTGCTAAAGCAATGGCTTTAGGTTCCGTCAGCCAAATTGAATAATGGGCTGCCGTTGGTGCGATTGGACTATTTATACTAGTTAAAATAGACATAGAAAGTCCTATCTTATTATGAAATACAAGACAATTGTTTCTCCCAAAAATGAATTAATAGCACATGCTTATAAATTAATAAATAACAATTCATATTCTAAAACAAATAATATGTTCGTTGTCGAAAAGTACAAACTTTTTGAAGAAGCTTATAAAAATGGCTTCAAAATTCCCACAATTTTCGTTTTAGAAAGTAAATTAGCCGAAATTGAACCTAAATTACAAGCATTAAAATTTGACTTAAGAAAAGTCATTTTAATCAGCGAAAGTGTTTGCAACAAACTTACTGACAATGCTTCAGCTAACTACGTGTTCGCTATCTGTGAAAGAAAACCACAAAAACACATTGCTTTTAGAAGTGGCCAAAACGTGTTATTCTTAGATAACATCCAAGACCCCGGAAACTTAGGTACCATGATTCGTTCTGGTTTCGCCTTAGGCATGGACCTAATTTTGTTAAACAACTGCGTTTCTTTATCAAACAGTAAAGTTATTAAAGCTAGCATGGGTGGTTGTTTCAAACCTAATTTATTCGAATTAGACAACCAAACCGAAGCAATCAAAGCTTTAAACAACTACAAAACTTTAAAATATAAAATTATTTCTATGTGTTTGGATAAAAACAGCATTCCGTTACATAAATTCAAATTCAATAAAAATAATAATGTAATTTTAATTGGTAACGAAGGTCACGGTATCCAACCCGAATTAATTAAGATGTCAACTAACAAGATTATGATTGACATGCAAAACAACATGGAAAGTTTAAACGCCGCTATCGCAACTGCAATTGTGTGTTACCAACTCAAATTCAACTAATTTATTTAAAAACAGACAACAAAAAATCACTCAAGGAATTGAGTGATTTTTGTTTGCTTATATTCAAGATTAGTATTTTAAAATTGAATGCACTTTTCCTGCTAGTCTATCCTTACCGTGTAAGTCTACTAGTTCAATTAAGAAAGCAGAACCAGCTACTACACCGCCAGCTTGTTTCACTAATTTTTCGATAGCTTCTACAGTTCCACCAGTCGCTAATAAGTCATCAATAATTAAGGCTTTTTGACCTGGTTTTAATGCATCTTTATGCATTTCCACTGTAGATGAACCGTATTCTAAATCATAAGATTGTGCATAGACTTCACGAGGAAGTTTATTTGGTTTTCTAACTAAGACAAAAGGTTTGTTTAATTTTAGTGATAAAGGAACTCCAAATAAGAAACCTCTAGATTCAGCCCCTAGAATAACGTCTACGTCTAGTTGGTTTGCAAATTCTGCAAAATCATCAATGATTTCGTTAATCATTTCTGGTTCTAAGAATAATGGAGTGATGTCTTTGAACATAACACCTGGCTTTGGATAATCTTTAACAGTTAAAATTTGGCTTTCAAGTTTTTTTAAATCTTTCATAATAACAATATACCTACCTATTTTTATTTGAAATTAACGGTGATTGATGCCGTAAATTTCTTGTTCGTCAACCTTATCGTATTCTTTATGTTTAATACGAAGTTTTTTGTTTGTCACAACTTTACCTAAGTATAACTCTCTTAGCATCATTGCTAAGCCAAAGGCGGTTGGACTTAATACGATGATGATTGCGTACACCACTAATGAGTTTACAAATAAGATCACTTGGTTGTAAACAAAGTTTGTTGAAGTAAAAATCATCATAATCAATGAACTTAAGAAGAACGCTACCACAATGAATGAGTAAACGCTGAACATTGATTTAACTGCCTGCACAACAAACTCTAACATTTCCTTCAACGTTTTTCTCGTTTTCATGTTGAATTGGAATTTGATTGAACCGTAAACGGCATAAATTAGAATTTGTGTGAATGCAAAGATACAACAAGCAGTTGAAATTGATGAATTATCAACTGGAACTCTAATGATTCCAACAATACCAAAGGCTGCTAAGTTAGCAAGACATGAAATGATAAATACTGGAATAAAGTTAACTACGTTTAATGCAAGAATTGATCAAATAGCTAAGAAACCAATTGAAATAAACATGCATTTTAATGAATTATTGAATAATAATCATGGCATGTAGTCACTTGTTGATCTAAATGAAATGTTGTTAAGTAATGCTGATTGTGGATAATTTTGTTCGAATCAACTATAGAATTTTTCGATGTTTAAACTATTTTTTGCATAGCCCACTTCTTGGTAATTACCGGCAGCATTTAAACCAGAGTTATTTACTCAAGTAATGTTAAAGTGTTGTGCAATTTGAGCTTTTAAACTTGAAATATCTGCACTTGTAGTACCATTAGTTGGACTTCAAGTTAAGACAATTTCAGAAGAAGATCTGAACGCAAATGAATAACCAGGACCAATTGTACCTAATAGGATACAACCAATGATACCTAATGCTAAAACAATTGCAAAGATAAATCATACTCATCATTTTTGTCTAGTAAAACCTAAAACTAATCTGTCTAAAGCTTTATCTAATAATGATTGAGCGGTTGGTGCAACTTCGCCTTCACCAAAAGTTGTTGTACCAATTTCATGTAAGATAGTTTGGTACTTTTTCGTTACAAAGATTTGTGGTGAATGTTTATTGGCCAATCAGTAAATTGTTGAATATAGGAGTAGATATATCGTAGCGGATGAAATAATGTTCGCAAATGAAGCTAGAACTAGCATCGAACCAAAACCTTTAATTTGGTATTGGCCAAAGAACATGAAGACTAACGCTACAATTAGCATTGCGATGTAAATCGTAATGGCATTTCTTAAGAAACTCTTAATACTGTAAATAAATGAGTTTAGTAAGTTCAGTTTTTTATCTCGAATGGCTCGCTTAAAATCAGTTTGACTAATTAAGAATGGTACAAACGAAGCAATAATTGAAGTAAATAATGCTAAATATGTATCCACTGAGAATAACATTTGTAATGATGCAAACATTGCAAGTGTTAAACCAAAAGTTAAAGCGGCAGTTAAGAAGTTTAACGCGCCTGGTACACGGTAAATAATACTTACCACAATACCAATTAATAAAATTAATACACTTAATCCAACTAAAGTTCCGTTAAAAGCGTCTAACGTTGTAACTGATTTAGTCGATTTATTGTTGTATAGAGAGATGAAGTTGCTAGCAAATGCATTTAGCCCTTCATAAATTTTAGATGCGTTGTTATTGTTTTCCCCTTGATAGTAAGGTGAAATAATTGCTTCATTAATAATTGGTTGTGTAAATGATGAATTATTAATGTTATTTAAAATATCAGCGATTTCTGGTGCACTCTTACCAATGATTGGTAAACTGAAAGAGTTTGAATAGTATTCAGATTTAATTTGTTTAATATCAGTCTTTTTGAAGTCTGAATTATCATTGAAGAACGTAAAGAAGTTATCGTAGTCAATTGGTACAAAGTAACCACTTAACATTGGTAAATTCTTAAAGTTTCAAGAATATAGTCATTGGTAAGGTGTAGTAAATTTAACCTTGTTAGGTTGTTGAGTGACACCAACAGTTTCGTTATAAGTATTACTTGTGTAGTATTGGTTTAATAAGTTTAATAAAGGGTCAGTTTCAACGTTTGTTTGACTGTCTTTACTTAAACCATAATTATTTTGGTTAGCAGATGTTAACGCACTCATCACTGATTGATAACTTGTAGAAGAAGTTACCGCTCCAGCTCATTCCGCAAAGTTTTGGTCTTCTGGACTTAAAGCGTTAAACATTGATCTAACTGCAATCACTTGGTTTGCATTTAAACCTGAGTAGTTTTTATTTAAAGTACCAATTGTGGCATCAATTTCTAAACGGTTGATTAAACCGGTTCTATTATTTCATAAGATGTATTGGTCTTTTGGTGCTGCTAACATAGTACCGTTAGCTTTCGCAACTACGTCATTTCTGTTAGTTTTACCGTCTCAAGCAAATTGATTAGTAAATTGTTTTTGGAATTCAGATAAGTTTCACTTTTTCGCTTTTGTAGTTGTCTCTGGCAATTTAAATTGGATTAAGCCATCTTTACTGAAAGCTTTATTTTTGTCAGAAACTAAATTATAGTTAGTTTTGAAGTTTTCTAAAGTGTCCTTATTTGTTTTATCGTTAGCCTTTGAGTTCAACGCACTGAAGTTTTCTAACTGCATATTGTTAGAGTTAGCTAACGCATAATATAGTTTTAATTTTTGTTCAAATAATGTATTTTTTTGAACGTCTTGTTGGTTATTATTGAAATCTAAAGGGAAACCCTTTAAATTTTGTTCGGTATAAACATATACTGAACCGTAAGCGGTTGGTTTACCTGATGTAGAAATGATATTGGTATTCTTTTGCAAGCCACTTTCTACTTGAATTTGGTTTGCACCCATTAACTTCACTTCGTTCGTTACTTTATTGGCAATATCTTGAATTACCTTTAAGTTTTGCGCATCAGTTTTATTTTGATCTAGCTCTACTTGGACAACTGATTGCAAGCTATTGGTATACTGGTTACCTTTATTTTTGGTTCCCGTTCGGGCGAAATGGTTCGCACCAAATCCAATACCACATAAACAAGCCACAATCATTAAGGAGAAGGCTAGCCATCCGAGGATCTTTAATCAAGGTTTATTTTTTGTTTTTTTAAAAAAGTTGTCAATCATTTACGTCTTACACCAGAGAGATATATTTGTATTAAATAGTAGTCGATAGAACTACCACGACTTTAAAATTATACAATATTAATAATATTTATTTAATGAGTTAAGGCAAACTATGTCAATAATAGAAGAAAAAATTAACGAACTTAAAACCAAATTAATTGAAGCGAATTACCAAGAACCTGACATCCAAAAAGCACTAGCAGCCGCTGAATTCGCTCGTATCAAACACAATAATCAGTTTAGAAAATCAGGTGAACCTTACGTAATTCACCCCATTTGTACCGCCATTATTTTAATTAGTTGAGATATGGATATTAGTACTATTATGGCCGGAATTTTACATGATGTATTAGAAGATACCATCACAAAAGACGAAGAAATTGAAGAAAGATTCGGTCATGAAGTATTAACTTTAGTAAAGTACGTTACAAAAGTAAGTTTATATTCTAAAGAAAACAGAAAAGAACAATTAGAAAAAAGTGAAGTTCAAAAAGACTACACTATTCAGGTCTTTTTATCTATGTCAGACGATTTAAGAGCGATGATTATTAAACTCGCTGATCGTTACCATAATATGACTACAATTCAATATCTCAGAGAAGATAAACAAAGAAGAATTGCACAAGAAACCCTAGAACTATACGCAAAAATTGCTGGCAGACTGGGGATGTACGAAATCAAAACCGATTTAATTGATATGTCTTTTGCAATCTTAAATCCTGAAGCTTATAACCGTACTAAAAATAGTATTCAAAGCATTATTGATGAAAACCAAGATGACTGAAACGAAATGACTAGTCGAATTCAAGACATCTTTGACTCTTATTCAATTCAAGCCAAAATTAAAAGTAGAGTTAAAGGAATTCATTCCACTTGAGAAAAAGAAGAAAAGGGCTATGACATCATGGATATTCACGATATCTATGCCATCAGAATTATTGTGGATAACGTCATGGATTGTTATAAAGTCTTAGGTTTAATTCACCTAAACTTTACTTATTTAAAGAACGCTTTTAAAGATTATATTTCTTCACCCAAAATGAATTTATACCAATCAATCCACACTACTGTTTTAAAAAATAAAACTTTAATGGAAATTCAAATTCGGACAAACGAAATGGATATGGTAGCTAATAGAGGATTAGCGGCGCACTGAAGATACAAAGAATTTAGTAAGACTAAGAGTGTAACAGAATTAGCGCAAGAAAACAATTTAATTCACGAATTCTTAAGTTCTTCAGACAAGTCGGTCGAAGAAATTAAAAAGTTAACTAACGACGTAATTTTTGAAATTTTAATCCTAAATGACGAAAGTAAGTTAGTAGTGAACAATAAAACTAGAGTTATTGATGTGGCCACAAAGTGAAATCCCGATTACGTTAAACGTTTAAAAGCTATTTATATCAACGGAGAAAAGGTACCATTCTATACCGCTGTTAATCCTGGTGATACTTTAAAGTTTAGTTATGCTAACAAAATTACCTTTGAAGAATCTTGACTAAAACTTAGCAACCATCCTAATACTTTAGAAGTATTTAAGAATATTTTGGCCGAAAACGAAACCAAAAAGTTAGCTAACTCTAACGATTTTGTTAGAAAAATTAAAGATTTCTTAGGCGATAATTTTATTGGTTATGACAAATTAATCTTATTTTTACAAAACAACATGGGTGTAAATACTCTAGAAGAATTCTTAGAAATCGTTCCGTATGATGTTTATAACGATACTGATTTAATTAACATTTTCGACAAGAGAAAAAAAGTTTCACGAGATGCTTTTAAAAACTTTAATAAAAAATATGCTGAATGAAGAATGAACTTACTATATTTAAAACCACTAGAAGGTTTGTTCTTTGATAGCTTAAGTTTCCCAAATTGCTGTAATAAAGTACCTAAAATGGATATTGTAGGTTTATTAATCGATCATGATGTTTTAGAAGTACATAGTCACGATTGTGCAAAATTAGATGCAGCTAGAGAAAAGAAACAAAAGATTTATCCATTGGTTTGAAATGATAAACAATTAGAATCTAGACCAAAAAACTTCAAGTTTACTGGTACTTTTGAAGCAATGTGAACCCCAACCATTGGGAACATCATTGCAAAAATGTTTAATAAATTTAAACTAGATATTTCCGAACTCAAAATTAAAAGAGATAAGGTCGATAACAGTTGTTCTGTAAGTTTTGTCGTTTATGTTTCTGGCATTTCTTGTGTGAACTGTTGTTTCAAAAAATTAGGCGAAGAAATTAACATTATTAAAATGCCAAAAATTTAATGACATTATCTCACTGATAACTATCTCATATTTATATATATGTACTATAATATTTATTTATAATTTATAGAATATTAATTCATAACACACGATAAAAATAGGAAGGTTATTATGAAAAATACTAAATTTATTTTTGTAACCGGTGGGGTATACTCATCACTTGGAAAAGGTATTACTGCAAGTAGTATCGGAAGAACATTAAAACAATTAGGTTTTAGTGTCACAATGCAAAAATTGGATCCATACTTAAACGTTAATCCATCAAACATCTCTCCATACCAACACGGAGAAGTTTTCGTGACTGAAGATGGTGCAGAAGCTGACTTAGACTTAGGTAACTACGAACGTTTTGTAGATCACAACCTAAACAAATACTCAACTGTCACATCTGGAAGAATCTATTCTGAAGTTATTGAAAACGAAAGAAAAGGTCTTTACAACGGTAAAACTGTGCAAGTGGTGCCACACATTACTGGACACATTATCTCAAAATTAGAATCATTAGCTAAAACTAATAAAACTGATTTTGCCATCGTTGAAATCGGTGGTACTATCGGAGATATCGAATCTTTACCATTCATCGAAGCAATTAACGAATTCTGCCACAAGTACGGCAAATCTAACGTTTTATTTGCTCACTGTGTACCATTAATTTCAATCGCAACAGTATTTGGCGAATTAAAAACTAAACCAGCACAACATTCAGTCAAAGTTTTAAGATCACTTGGGGTATCACCAGACTTACTATTATTAAGAGTGAACCAACCAGTCGACGAAGAAACTATCGATAAATTATCTTGATCATGTTCAGTAAGTAAAGACAACATCTTTGTTTGTCCAGATTTAGAATCTACATACTTCTTACCAGAAGAACTTTACAAACAACAAATTTACCTTCCTATTTTGAAACACTTTAACTTAAAGATTAAAGAAGACGATTTCAAATCTTGATTAGACTTTACAGATACAATCAAGAGACCAAAACCAAATAAAGTAACTATCGCTTTAGTTGGTGAATACGTAGAATTACATGACGCTTACTTCTCAGTGAAATCAGCTTTAGAATTAGCTTCTTACTACACTAATGTCGACTTCAGCATTAAGTGATTACAAGTTAAAGATTTAGATAAAGAAAACTACACTAAGAACTTTAGAAACGTTGATGGTGTCATTGTAGCTGGTGCAGACCATTACGACGCTCAAGACAAAACTATCCAATTATTCAACTACCTAGCTAAAAAGAAAACTCCAACATTAGCTTATGGTACTGCAATCGAATCATTCATCTTAAGTCAAATGGATGAAAACGCAATCCGTGAACATAACGCTTATCATGGTGCTAACCCAATCTTCGTTAAAGATGACAATAACCAATTAATCTTAGGTTTAAGAGAAGATAAATTATTATCTAAAAACCTTCAATCAATTTATGGCGACGACAAAGCGAGCGAACGTCACCGTCATCTTTACAAGTTTAACTTAACTCACATTGATGAACTAGAAAAATCTAACGTAATCGTATCTGGTGTTGACACATACGGTAATGTGGACTTTGTAGAATTAGCTAACCAAGAATTCTTTGTAGCAACTTATGCAAATCCAGAATTTACTTCAAAACCAACTAAACCAAATCCTTTATACGTTCGCTTATTAGAATTAGCTAAGAAAGGAAAATAATTATGGCCTTCACAAAACCGAGAGGGACACAAGACTGATTCGGAGATAATATTTTAAAATTCGAAGAATTGTCTAGCATGTTAAAAACTGTTGCTGAATTATACGATTTTAACGAAATCGTTACTCCAACATTTGAAAACTTAGAATTATTTACAAAATCTGTCGGAGAAACTTCTGACATCGTTTCAAAAGAACTATACAACTTCAAGGATAAAGGCGACAGAGATTTAGCCTTAAGACCTGAAGGAACAGCCGGAGCTGTTAGAGCTTACGTTGAAAACAAAATGTTTGCTAACAAAACTGGCGCAACTAAATTATTCTACTTAATCAATCTATTTAGATATGAACGTCCACAAGGCGGTAGAATGAGAGAATTCCACCAATTTGGTGTGGAATACTTAAACACAAACAGCGTGTTAGATGATATCGAAGCAATCTCATTTGCAAGTAGCATCTTAACATTCTTAGATTTAAACGATAAAGTAACTTTAAAAATCAACAACTTAGGTAGTTTTAAACAAAGAGTTGTTTGAATGGAAGAATTAAAGAAATACTTTGCTGATTACAAAGACCAATTAACTGAAGACTCATTAAAGAGATTAGAAAAAAATCCTTTAAGAATCTTAGACGATAAAGTTGACGGTCAAAAAGACTTTGTTTTAAATGCACCTAAACTAAAAAACTACTTATCTGACGAAGATAACTTATACTTTGAAAAAATCCAAGCTGGTTTATCTGCTTTACAAATCGATTACGAAATTGACGAAACTTTAGTAAGAGGTTTAGACTACTATACTGGTATCGTGTTTGAATTTGTTTCAAACGATGAAAACCTAGTTGGTAAATCAACAATTATCGGTGGTGGTAGATACGCTAACTTAGTCAAAGATACTGGTGGACCTGACCAAGAAGGTTTAGGTTTCGCGATCGGTATTGAAAGATTAATCTTAGCTTTAGAAGCTAATGGTTACGAATGAAAATACGATAACTCACCAATGTTCTTCATTGGCGCTGAAACTGAAGATCTAAGTTTAGTTGGTTTAAGTTTATCAACTCTATTAAGAAACTTAGGTTACAAAGTTAGCTGTGAAAACGGTGAATTCAAAAAAGACCGTAACGCTAAATTAGCCATCAGAAAAAATGCTACTTTCTTCATTTACTTATCTGAAGAAAGCACACAAGACGAAAAGATTTACATCGAAAACTTAAAAACTAATAAGAGAGAATTAATTCAATTTACTGAAGTACAAAATTGAATTAATAACGAATTAGAAAGTTTAGAAGCTGCTGCAATGGAAGCTGAATTAGCTGAAGAATCAGCAAAATAACACATTATCAAAGGACGAATTGAAGATGGAAACTTCATTAAAAAGAACATATTGTGGGGAAGTTTCAAACGCGTTAACTAACCAACAAGTGTTAATCAAAGGTTGAATCAAAAAGAACAGAAAATTAGGAAAACTAATTTTCATGGATATTTCTGACCGTTCAGGTTTAGTACAAGTTGTTGCTAACGAAACTAACCCTAACTACGAAACTTTAAAATCATTACCAAGAGAATCAGTCGTAGAAGTTTTAGGTACTGTTGTTTTAAGAAAAAACGCTAACGATAACTTAAAAAACGGAGACGTAGAAATCGAACTAAACGATTTACAAGTTGATAGCATTTCTAAAACACCACCGTTAATTATCGAAAACGAAACTGACGCTTTAGAAGATCTTAGAATGAAATTTAGATACTTAGACTTAAGAAGACCAAACATCCAAAAGAACTTAGTCTTCAGAAGTATGGTTGCTAATTACATTAGAAACTTCTTAATTAACCAAAGATTTGTTGAAGTAGAAACTCCAGTGTTAGGTAAACCAACACCTGAAGGTGCAAGAGACTACTTGGTTCCTTCAAGAGTAAACAAAGGTAACTTCTATGCATTGCCACAATCACCACAAATTTACAAACAATTATTAATGGTTGCTGGTATGGACCGTTACTTCCAAATTACAAAATGTTTCAGAGACGAAGACTTAAGAAGTGACCGTCAACCGGAATTTACACAAGTCGACATGGAATTATCATTCACTAACGAATTAGAAATTCAAACTCTAATTGAAGAGTTAATGAAAGATGTTTTCAAAAAGGCTTTAAATGTAGATTTACAAACACCATTCCTAAGAATGGACTACAACACTGCCATGAACACTTATGGTTGTGACAAACCAGACTTAAGATTTGGTTTAGAATTGCAAGACGTTACTGCTAAATTCAGTAATTCTCAATTCCAAGTGTTTAAAAACGCTGCAAGCAACGGTCAAGTGATTAAATGTATCGTGACTGACGCTTTATTAACTAAAAAAGAAATTAGCGGTTTTGAAAAATTCGCTAAAGATATGGGGGCTAAAGGCTTAGCTTGAGTGTCATACAAAGACAACAACATCTTCGAAGGTAGCATTGCTAAAGTTGTAGAAGCTGACATCGTTAAGGCTATCTTAGACGAAAACCACTTAACTCAAGGTACAGTGTTATTAGTTGCTGATAAACTAAACGTTGTTAACGCCACTTTAGGTATGGTAAGAAACGTTGTAGCCAGTCACTTAGGCTTAAAAGACCCAAACAAATTCAGTTTCTTATGAGTGGTAGATTGACCATTATTCGAATACGACGAAGAAGAAAACCGTTACGTAGCAGCTCACCACCCATTCACTCAACCTCAAGAAAGTTGTCATGCAACATTCGATACTAATTTAGCAGAAGCTAAAGCAAGAGCTTACGATATCGTTTTAAACGGTTTCGAAGTTGGTGGTGGTAGTATCAGAATCACTAACCCAGACATGCAAGACCGTATGTTTAAAGCTATTGGTTTAACACCAGAACAAGTAGAAAGTAAATTCAGTTACTTAATTGAAGCTTTCAACTATGGTGTTCCACCACACGGTGGTTTAGCTTTAGGTTTTGATAGATTAATTGCTATCATGTTAAACCTAGACAACATTAAAGAATGTATTGCCTTCCCTAAAAACACAAGCGCTGTGGACGCTTTAATGAAAGCACCAAGCCAAATTGATGAAGCAGCTCTTGATGAGTTAGGAATCCAATTAAAGAAATAATTTATTATTTTAGAACTAAGAAGAAAGTCATTTCTTCTTAGTTTTTTTTATTGAAAGTCAATAAAACAAAAGAAAAATCACTCCTCTTAATTTATAAGAAGAATGATTTTTTAATTCTAAAACTCAAAAATTTAATGATAGTTCGTGTACCTTAAAACTATGAAATTTCCATATTTTTTCCTGAAATTATCTGAAAAAATCGATATTAATTTTTAGTAATACGAACGTTTTTATTTTAACACTAAAAACGATGCTTATTTTTGACTTTTTTTCACCAATCATAAAAAAAGTTCTTATTTTCGAAAATAACCTTTTTAATAATGCTTACGTTCTTCTGGTAGTTAAAAAAAGTAGGTCTTCCATTTAATATAATAAAGTTGTTATTAGACAATATAAAAGACGAGCATTGTCAATAGCGAAATAAAGGGATTTATTCATGCCTGACGAAAACATGAATAAATTAAATAGGTATATTAAGAATATGATGACGAAACGTACTAAAAAAATTTTATTCTCTACTTTCGGAATCGCAGCTACTGCATTAACTGTTATTCCGTTAGCTGTTGGATTAACTTCATGTGGTTCAACAACAACTACAACAACTAAAAAAACTGATACTAGTGATAAAAAAGGAACTACAAGTGGTAGTTCAACATCTGGCACTACAACTAGTGGTACAACTTCTGGCGATCAATCCGGATCAAGCACTACAGGCAAAGAAACAAGTGGTACAAAAACTAATAAGAAATTAGTAGAAGGCCAAGCAAATAACCCAGTTTTAGCACAATACGACAATTACTTACAAGCTAAAGAAAACGCTTTAAAGGGATCATACATGGGTCTTGCAAGCGATTCACAAAGAAATGCTTTAAAAACTTTAACTCAAGACTGAATTACTAAATTTGAAAATCTTAAAAAAGAATCAAGTCAGTTAAAACTAAACTCTGACCAAGTCGTATGAATGGACTCAATTTTATATAACTTGAAACAAGAATTGGTAAACTACAATATCAATATTCAATGATTAGGTGGTTTAGCAACAGATAACGGTTCAGCTTATCCGTTAAGTGCATTTAACAACTACGTTGTTTGAAACGCTGAATCAGCTCAAGGTAATGCTGAACAACTAACAGCTTTCACAGGTTATTTAAAACAATTACAAACTAACTTTGAAGAAGGTGCAAAAAATAATGTTGCACAATCAATTATTATTCAACGTTTATTCATGTCTAACATGTTACAAACTTTCTATAGTAATGAATTACAATACTGAGCAAACCCTGCAAATGCATCTCATTGACCAAGCACTGGAACATTAACAATTGCTCAATTCTTAAACGTTCCAGAAGAAAATAAAACAAACTTCTTTGGCAGTGGCTTACCAGAAGCTACAGTTGCTCAAAAACAATTAGATGCTTTTGTAACTTACTTCGGTGACACTTACTTTGCAAACGCTATTAAAGCAGATAGTTCATACGGTTTTGGTGGTACTACAAGACCATTATTAAGCAGAACTGAATCTTCAACAGATAAAGAAGTTGAAAGAACAGTTTCATTTACAGAAAAAGGCGGTACCAAAACTTATATTTATGGTTTAGGTTTAACTCAAAAAGACTTAGACACTAAAGATGTTGGTTTATCATTTATGAAAAACTCAGAAGTTGGTTCACAAATTTATGACCACTTATTAGCGTTATCTACAACTACAGATTTAACACCTGATCAAGTATTCCAAAATGGTGTTAAAGATACAAATGATGGTGTAGCTAACATGAAAGCGTTAGCTAACGCTGTTGTAGCCTTAGAAACAGGGCATAAATATGTAGATGCTAGTGATGTAAAAGGTTCAATTACACCGCAAGCAACATGAGATACTACTATTCTTCGTGATAACGATGGTATCGGTTCTGAATTACCAACTCAACAAAAATTATCATTCAAATACGTTGCTAATGAATCAGAAGATTCAGCAGCATGAACAAAAAACTGACAAGACTTTAACCACTGATTAAACGATGAAGATTTCTTCTGAGGAAGAGAAGTTACAGCTAAACAAGTAGTGAACGGTGGTAGTTCATCAGGACCAGTAGTAGAACATAACGATGGTGCTCCGGCCGATACTTCATCTGAAGGAGATTCACATGTTTCTGGTCAACCATCTGAAAACTTAGTTACCCATGCGGCTGCAGAAGTTTCAGATGAAACAACTGGTAATCCAGCTTGAACTTATGCAAACAATACACAATCATTATTTGGAGAAGAAGATTATAAAGTGTTGTTGGGTGATACAGAACCAACTCAAACACAATTAAATAAATACGGCTTAACAGTTAATCAATACAACTACTGAAAAGGTCAATTACAAGATAAAGGTTACTGAAAAGCATGAAATGTTGCTGGTAACTACGGTAGTATTCCAGCTAAATCAGTGTTATGTTCAACATTTACTGAATACCGTGATTATGTAAACTTCATCGAAAATTATGCTATGAAATATGAAAACGGTAAATTTACTAAGTCTGTAGAGGACTTTACAATCGTACCATATGCATATGTAGATAGAAATAACTCAGGTGTTGGTGCATCTGGTGGTCCAAATGATAACCACTTCTACTTAAACATTGACCCATACAACGATTTACAAAAATGAAGCGAAACTTCATTCACTTCTCACGAAACAGTTCTTGGACACCGTACTCAAGGTGAATACGTTCACCAATATGGTGCTGAAGTTAACGGAAAACGTGGACCAGTTTATTCATTCACTTCATACGCAGAAGGATGAGCTGTATTTGTTGAATGATTCGAAAACCAAATTGGTGCTTACGGTAAAACTTCACAAGGTTCTGAACCTGTTAACTTATCAAGCGGATTACCAGTAAGCTTCAAAGGCGAAGATACTGAAGGATTTGTTGCTGGTGATAAACACGGCAATAGTACTACTGGTGGTAATTTTGAAGATATCAAGATTTTCCAAAACGGAGTTTACTGAAACAAATTACAAAACAATAAAGCCTTTACATTGAAAGATGATAAAGCCGGTTGAGGTGTTGCTACTGAATTAGGTAACATGCTTCAATACTACGGTTTCTTAAACGAAGCTCAATTAAGAAACATGAGACAAGTAGTAGACACTGCTTACCACGCTCCATTAAAAGGTTTAAGCGACAACGGATTAACTGGTGGTGCATCAATTCAAGATGTTAGAAACTACTTACATGCTCACTCAGCTTTAGGTGTTGGTGACGTTGCTAACGAATCTGTTCGTTACTTAGCTTACCCAGCTCAAGCTACAAGTTACATGACTGGTAAACACGTTATGGAAACTATTTATACTGATGCTAACAAAGCTTACCAAGCTAAACACTCAGGCGCACAAATTCTTACTGACCAAACAGCAATGAAGAAATTGTTCGACTTATATCTAAGAGATGGATGTATTCCATTAGATGTCTTAAAGAACTCAGTAGAACCACAAATTCCTTATGTAATCGATGATACTCAAAAAATGATTGAACAAAACAGAGTATATAATTGAGAATTAAAGGATGTACCATCTACAACAACTACTGATGCAAGCTCTACAGCTGAAGCAAAAAGCGCTGATGCTCCAACAGCTTCAAGAATTTAATTAATTCTTGCCCTAATAACAAAATACAAACCTCTTAAAGTTTTATAAATAACATATACATAAAAAATAGCTTACGTCAGTAATGGCGTAGGCTATTTTTAATGAAATAAACAATTTAATTTTAACAAAGATTAAAACTGTTTTTTTCCTGTTTTTGTATGTAATCCGCAAGACGCGGTTTTGCAGTTTTTTTGTCTGCAGAAATTCCTAAGAATTTTAGGATTTAGTTCTTTTGAAAAATTTACTTAATAGATAATATAAGTGTTACTTATATGACGAGATATAAGTAACTAAAATCATAAGGTTACAATTACGTACAGTAATTGAAGATTAGGTATATAAAGATGATTTCTAAACGTAATAAAAAAATTTTATTTACTACTTTAGGTATCGCAGCTACTGCATTAACTGTTGTACCTTTAGCAGCTAGTTTATCAGCATGTAGTTACAGTAATGATAAACAACAAAAATTAGTAAACCCTGTCTTAGACGCATACAGTGATTTTACTAACGCTAAAGACCAAATTACTAGCAAATCACACTGTGGTTTAGCTTCTGATAGTCAAATTCAAGAATTAACTGCTTTGACTAATACATGATTAGAAAAATTTAATAATTTAGCCAAAAATAGTAAAGAATTAAACTTAAACTCTGATCAAGTAGTTTGAATTAATTCAATTATTTACAACCTAGAACAAGAATTGAAAAATTATTCTACTCATATTCAATGATTAGGTGGTTCTTCACTAGATAACGGTTCTACTTATCCGTTAGCTTCTATTCAAGACTATGTTGTATGAAATACTACAGGAACTAGTTTAGATCCTCAAGAAATTAGTGCCAATGATGTTAATAGTGTGACTCACAATTTAACAGAATATACTGGCTATTTAAAATTACTAGAAACTAATTTAAAAGAAGGGGTAGCCCACCAAGTAGCCCAATCTATTATTGGTCAAAGATTATTAATTGGTGATATGCTAAAAAACTTCTATCCCGAACAATTAGAATGATGAGCAAACCCAAGTCATAAGGGAACTGGTGCAAACGGTATTATCACTATTAATGATTTTATTAACGGTCCTAGTGGAGCAACAGATTATCCAAAAACCGACTTCTTCTTACAACAATTGCAAGATGTTAAACAAGCAAACGTTGGAGATGTCAGTGCATACGAAACAGCTTGTGAAAATGCTCAAAAACAATTGAACCAATTTATCACTTACTATGTTGGGGATTATTTTGCTAACGCTATTAAAGAGGGCAGTGATTACGGTTTTGGTGGAGCAATGGGAGCTAAAGCTAGACCATTCTTATACCAAAAACAAATGGATAATAATCAAGAAATTGAAATGACTTGAACTAACCAAGCCGGTACACATTCTCTTTATGGATTAGGTTTAACTGAAGAAGATTTAAACACTCATAGCGTAGGATTATCATTCATGCGTAACTCTACAGCTGGAGCTGATCTTTACAACCACTTACTTGAACTTTCAACTACAACTAATAAAACCGCTGAAGAAATCTTTAATACAGGTATTAAAGATACTCAAAACGGTACAGCTAATATGAAAGCTTTAGCCAATGCTGTAGTTGCCTTAGAAACTGGTAACAAGTACATTGATGCTGATGCTACTAAATCTGGTATTCAGACACAAACCACTTGAACTACTAATGTTAACATTGACCATGACGGTATCGGGCCACAAGCTCCACAAGCAACTAATTTAACATTCAAATATACAACTGATGCAAACAGTGCTGATTGAACTAAAAACTGAACTCAATTTAACACTTGATTAAATGATGAAGATTTCTTCTGAGGTAGAGAAAAAGAAAATGACGCTTCTATCTTCACTCAAAAAGACTACGACATCCTTTTAGGTCAAAACACTCCTACACAAGACCAATTAAATAGATACGGTTTAAGCGTTGCTGATTACAAATACTGAAAGAATGAATTAGAAACTAACGGTTACTGAACACAATGAAACCAAGACAATAAAATGTACGGTAGCATCCCAGCTAAATCTGTTTTATGTGCTGCTTTCACAGAATACCGCGACTTCAAAGCTTTTGTTACTAATTATGCAATGAAGTATGAAAATGGTAGATTCACAAAGAGTGTGTCTGAATTCGGTATCAAACCATGAAAATACAATGATAGAAATACTCAAGGGGCTGGTGCATCTGGCGGACCTGATGACAACCACTTCTATTTAAACATTGACCCATACTATGGTTTATCAAAATGAAGTGAACACTCATTCGTAGCTCACGAAACATTCTTAGGTCACAGAACTCAAGGTGAATACGTAGCTGAACACGGAGCTAAAGTAAACAATAAACAAGGTCCAATCTTCTCATTCTCTTCTTACGCTGAAGGTTGAGCACTATTCGTTGAATGATTCCAAAACCAAATCGGCGCTTACGGTAAACCACAAGCACCAGCAAACGGCGAAATCAACTATTCAAGTAGTTTACCTTCAAGCTTCAAAGGTACTGATGCAGAAGGATTTGTTGCTGGCGATTTACACGGTAACGATCATGGTGGTGAAAACTACCAAGACATTTTAAGAGTTAAAACCGGTAACGAAACTACAAGCTTTGGTTTCCAAAACGGAGTTTACTGAGATAAATTACAACATAACCAAGCTTACACTTTAAAAGATGATAAAGCTGGTTGAAGTATCGCAACTGAATTAGGCAATATGTTGCAATACTATGGTTTCTTAAACTTAGCTCAATTAAGAAACATGCGTGAAGCTGTAGATACTGCTATTCACGCTAAATTCAGTGCTACTTCACAAGATGGTAGTCTAGCTTCTGGCGCTTCAATTAACGATGTTAGAAAATACTTAAAGAATAACTCAGCATTAGATATCGGTAACATTCAAGCTGAATCTATTCGTTACTTAGTTTTACCTGGTCAAGCAACAAGTTACATGACTGGTGAACACGTGATGGAAGAGTTATACACTAACGTTAATAAGGCATACCAAAAAACTCACCCTAATAAACAATTAGTGTCTGACACAACAGCAGTTAAAAAACTCTTCGACATTTATTTAAGAAACGGTTCTATTCCGTTAGATGCGTTGAAAAACGAAGTAGACAACCCTGACATGATTGCTTATATCGTAGATGATAAACAAGCAATGATTAGTCAAAACAGAAGTTACACTGAAAACGATGCTACTGCATCATCTATTAACAGTGCCACTCAACAAAGATAGTTCTTTAATTTATTATTCAGAATTATTTAGGTAACAAAAAAGAAGTAAGCTTTGACACTTACTTCTTTTTTTGGTTAGGTCTTTAATTCTTTATCAATCAATAAATCAGTAAAGACAATTGTTACAAAAAACTAATCGTGTTATTTATTTACATAAACCTAACAAAGAAATATTCTAGGACGATATTTATTTACTACGCGCTTAAATTAATAATTAAGATTGACGAGATCTTAATTCAAGCGATTTAAAAGGTTTCAATAGGTATATATAATGATTGGTATACGTAATAAAAAAATAATTAGATTATTTATTCTGCACTACTATAGTTTCTGCATAACCATATGTAGCTTCACACTTAATTAATGTTTTGACAATGAAAATATTGTACTAAATTTTTCCTAAAAAACTCTATTAAATTTACTTAATTTAATAATAAATTTTTATTTTATTAGAGACAAATTGCTTTTTTAATAAAAAATCCTGGTCCAATTGAATTAGACCAAGATTTTGTTCAACTTGTACTATTATAAATTTAACCATCAATGCATCTAGTGTTTCTTGCACGAATGGTTGCGAACAGCCACGTTCTTACAGCGGCTTGTTGTTTTAGTTTACGTTTGTTTAAAGTGTAACCTACAATCTGTGCGATTACGGTTGCAAAATAAATTAATTGTCAGACTAATCCACCAGCCATTTCGCCGTACTGACCTTTATTACCCAACAAAATAACTTGTTGAGAAATAGAAACTGAATATCAGAATAACCATAAACAGTTAATGATGAATAAAAGAATGAAAGTTCAAACAGAGACTCCATCTCACTTAGCATATTTATACGACTTAATTAATTGAGGAATTAATCAAGTTACAGTTAAAGCGGGACACAGTAATGAAAAAACTGTAGCCGCTGTCTGACTAAACCTTACAACATGGTGCGTTTCAGGATAGTAGACTCCATTCATAAAGTGTTCGGTTTGAAAAGTCGTAAAGTGTATACAAATAAACACAATCATTAGTATTCAATTTAATGTAATCAAACCGTAAGCTCGTATTGATTTTTTCTTTATTAAATTAGGGTTGTAGTAATACAACATAATTAATAAAATTCCGTTAATGACCAGGGAGGTCATATCAGCCACAAAAGAAATTAAATAAGAAGAAAAATAACTACCATTAGGAAATTGAAAGATGCCAGGCGCAAAGGCTTCAAACGCAACCCAACAGAAAGAACCGTAATGTCACACTCAAAAGGAAGCATAAGAGACATTACCAACTCGTTTTTCTTTTAAGACTTTAATCACTTGTGGAATTGCAGCAGAAACAGAAATAACAGAACAAATTAATTGGATAATGAATAAAACTTGATCCATTCAAGCCGGTACATGACCCATTGTGTGTAAATCAGTAATGTGCGACGTGAAAAAATTAGCATTATTAATCATCTGATTTTAAAACTTTAACAAATACGTCTTGTGGCACTTCTACTTGGCCAATTGCTTTTAGACGTTTTTTACCTTCTTTTTGTTGTTCTAACAGTTTTTTCTTTCTAGAAATGTCACCACCATAACATTTAGCTAGAACGTTCTTTCTGTAAGATTTAATTGTTTCTCTTGCAATAATTTTTGAACCGATAGCGGCTTGTACCGGAATTTCAAATTGGTGACGTGGAATTAAATCTTTTAATTTTTCCACGATTGTTTTTGATTTTTTATAAGCAAAATCTTGGTGAGTAATGAAACTTAAAGCGTCTACTCTTTGACCATTTAACATTAAATCTACTTTTACTAATTTTTCTTTGCGGTAGCCAATTAGTTCGTAGTCCATAGTCGCATACCCTTTAGAAATAGATTTCAATCTGTCAAAGAATGAATACATGATTTCTGCTAGCGGTAATTCATAAACTAGTTTTCTTCTAGAGTTATCTAAGTATTCTAAATCCAAGTAATTACCACGGTATTCTTGACATAGTTCCATAATTGAACCTACATATTCTTGTGGTGTAATAATTTCAATTTTGACAAATGGTTCTGTCATTTCTGCAATTTCTGTCTTTTCTGGTAATTTGGCAGGGTTATCTACCTTTATTACTTCACCGTTAGTTTTAGTTACCAAGTATTCAACACTCGGTGCAGTCATAATTAATTCAATATTGAATTCCCGACTAATTCTTTCACGAATAACATCCATGTGTAATAATCCTAAGAAACCACAACGGATCCCAAAACCTAAGGCTTGAGAAGTTTCGTATTCGTAAGTTAAAGAAGCGTCTGATAAACTGATTTTAGCCATCGCCTCTTTTAAATCTTCGAATTGAGCGGTGTCAATTGGATATAATCCACAGAACACCATTGGCATAATTTTTTTATAACCCGGTAACGGTGTCTCACATGGATCGTTAGCTAAAGTAACAGTATCCCCAACGTGAACATCACGTGCCGTTTTAATTGAAGCGGCAATTCAACCTACTTCACCAGACACTAAGATATCTTTATTCACAATTTTTGGCGTTCTTACACCAACTTCAGTCACGATAAATTCTTTACCAGTGGCCATCATTCTGATTGTGTCTCCAGGTTTAATGGTTCCGTTTACTAATCTCACCAAACAAATAACCCCTTTGTATGAGTCATAGTAAGAGTCAAAGATTAAAGCTTGTAATTTAGCATCATCATGATTATCTTTTGGGGCTGGAACATGTTTTACGATTGCTTCTAAAACATCTTCTACATTTAAACCAGTTTTAGCTGAAATTAATGGCGCTTCTGAAGCATCTAAACCAATTACATTCTCGATTGCATCTTTTACTCTTGGAATATCAGCTGATGGTAAATCGATTTTATTAATTACTGGAATAATTTCTAAGCTATTTTCTAACGCCAAGTAAACGTTAGATAAAGTTTGAGCTTCAATCCCTTGGGCAGCATCAACGATTAAAACAGCACCTTCACAAGCAGCCAAACTACGGCTCACTTCATAAGTAAAGTCAACGTGACCTGGTGTGTCGATTAAATGCAAAGTGTAATCATTACCATCTTTTGCGTGGTAATTTAATTGCACAGCATTTAATTTAATTGTGATTCCACGTTCTCTTTCAATGTCCATTGAGTCTAGAATTTGGTCTTTCATTTCACGCTTAGTCAAAGTATTAGTTAACTCAATAATTCTGTCACTTAAAGTAGATTTTCCGTGGTCGATATGAGCAATAATACTAAAGTTTCTAATTTTACTTTTATCCATGTTTTACCTCTCAAGTTTTAATCATTTCACTTAATAATTGGTCAATTCAAACTGAAATAGTTTGTACATTTTTTAAAAAATCGTCGTGATTATTTTTTGAATCAAATACATCACTCACAAATTTTACACAGCCAAACGGAGTTTGTGTGTGTTGACAAACTTGAGCTAAAGCCACAGATTCCATATCTACTGCATAAGCTTGCACATCTTCTAATTCGTTAAATTTCATGTAATTCTTTTTCGTTACAAAAGAATCAATTGTCATGCAGTTACCCGCTTTAAATGGAATGTTTAATTGAGTTAACAAACCACCTAAAGTTTGAGTTAATTCTTCATTAGTTTTGAAAAATTTAGTTTCTCTAGGCATTTGGTTCATTGCATAACTGTCGTCAATAGTAACGTCTACATCACCGTACACATTGTTTTGCACTAAAACAACATCTAGAGGGTTGATTGTTGCGTTGCAACTACCTGATGTACCCACATTAATGATGGCGTCAATTTTAAAATTATTAATTAAATTCATGCAACTAGCTGCTGCATTAACTTTACCGATGCCACTAAAAGTTAATACGACTGAATCGTTTAACTGATAGAAGACTTGATTATGTTTTGTAATTTTTCTTGCATTTTGAGCAATTTTATCGGTTTCATAGTCTAATGCAACAATAATACCTAACATCGTAAATTCTCCTTTAAATTATTTTCTATTAAATGCTCTTTGTGTATGTTCGAATAATTCAACAAAACACTTGTCAATATCTTGTTTAGCTAGCGCTCTGAAGTATTCAATGTCACCACAAACATCTTCGTCAGTTCTATTAGGTTCTAGCTTATCTGCTAAATAAACCACTTTATCCAATAAAGTTGGTTCGGTTTCATAATAATCAAACGGTTTAGTGTGTCTTCTAATTGCATCTAACACTAAATCGTTACTAAAACCATATTCTGCTTTTAATTTGTAAGCCCCAATATAACCATGTAACACCTTAGGACTCACATAGTCAGTAATGCCTAAAATATTTTCTGCAATATCTACTTGTAAATCTAATGGCATATCTTTACAAATATCATGATAAATTCCTGCTGAATACGCTAAATGTGCTCATTCAGGTTTTACCGCTTGCATTAATTGTTTCGCCATATAGCCTACTCTTAAAGAGTGTTTAAAACGTGATTCTTTTTCGAATTGTTGAATTCTTTCAATAGCATACAATCCGTGATCGTTAATGTAGTTTAAAACATCTACGTTTAATGAATATGGTTTTAAGGGTTCTTTTCTAATTTCTGTACTAGATAGTTCTACTAGTTCTTCTTTTAGATAAATGATGTCTTGAAAATCTCTCACCGGGGTGTCACATAAACAAGTATTAGTTCTGCAACATTTACAGTAGTGTTGTCTTTTATAACAAATAATTTTTGCTTTTTTGTACAATTCGTCGTAACGTTTTCATTGTTTGAAAGACACCATTTGGTCACTACCTAACAAAATATAAAATTCATGGTCAGTATAGATTTCTTGAAAGTGTTCTAGAGTGTCAATTGTGTAACACTTTTGGTTTTGAGCAATTTCATAATCACTTACTTCCACTAATGGTCAGTTTTTAAATGCTAATTTAAGCATCGCTAACCGTTCAGCACCAGGAGTTAAAACTCTGTCTTTTAACGGCGTTTGAAAGTTAGGTAAAACTAAAACCTTATCTGGTTGGACAATATCCATTGCCTTTTTTAAAATTTTGGTATGTCCAAAATGGACTGGATCAAATGATCCACCAAAAAGAATAATTTTTTTAGATGATTGCATATTTAGCCACGCTTACTCCGACACGTTGGTCCATTGTAACGGTGATCTTTTTAATACCTCTATTTAATGTAATTAAACCAATACCAGAAATACATAAGTTGTGCTTACGAGTTGGGTCTAATTCAAATGTGTGAGTTACAAAAGTTGGTTCATCACTGTAGTGAACTTGGATGTCTGCTAATTCATTTCTCTTATAGAAAATTTTGTCAATTTTATCAAATTTTGTACGTCTTACAGTTACTTCGTTTGACACGTAGAAAGTAAAAGTTGCTCTTTCGCCTTCTAAGTAGTCAATAAAACCTAAACCTTCAATCATTAAAGATTGTTCAGGATTAATGAAGTAGTTTTTAGGACGTGTGTTTTTGAAGTTAGTTAATTTTTTCACTTCAGCTCTGCCAACGTAGTTTAAGATGTTTTGGTCCATTGGTAAACCCGGTGTGTCAATAATTTCACATCTACCAATTTTCACTTTTTGTAACAAGATTGTTGTGTTAACGTATGGACTAATAGTTAATTCTGGTTTTACTTCGTTTAGTTCACACATACGGTTAATTAAACTTGATTTACCTACGTTAGTGCACCCAACAAAGATAGCTTTCATTTTCTTCTTTTGAACTTTTTCTACTTCGTTGTAAAGTCTTTTAATTGAAGATTTATTGTTAGCTGAAGTAAATAAAATAATTGGTTTTCTAAAGCCAAATGATTGGATAGTTTTTTCAATCATTTGTGCTGTTAATTGTGAGTTTAATCTCTTTGGTAAACAGTCGACTTTATTTACCACAAAAGTTAATTTATCTTGGTGGTCTAAAAATTGAGTTAACACGGTGTCGTTCAAGTCTAAAACGTCTACTACGTGGAAGATGTGAGCGGCTTTATCTAAGTCAATTTCTTTAATTTGTTGCACGATTTGACCAACATCTAAGTTAGAGTTGTCAATTTCACCGTAATTAATTAAACGGAAACAACGTTGACAGTATTTAGTTTTGTTTTCTTCAAATTTAGCGACGTATCCAGTTTTTTTAGGGTCGTCATTTAAGTAGGCACCACAACCTACGCATTTTACGTTATAAGATTTCATACATATCCTCAATTTCTAATTCTTCTTTATCATTCAACATATTGTTATGTTGTAAATATTTATAAATAAACTTGTCTAGCAAGTTTAATAATCACCCATTTTTTTCTTTTGTCGAACTAACAATGGGTAAAGTTAGAATCGACTTTGCTTGTAATCTGTTTGAGACCCAAATGTCTGTAACCACTTGGTCACCAATAAAAATTACGTCTTCTTTGTTCATATTATATTTTTGAATCACCTTTTTCACCTTTTTAGTAATTGGTTTTTTGGCGTTTCAAACATAATCATCAGGCTTTAAAATTTTACAAAATTCAGTCACCCGTTTTTTGGAGTTATTAGACACTACAATAAACAATAATCCTTGCTTTTGGATGCTTCTCACAAAGTTAATCGCTTGTTTGGTAGGAATCTTTGTGAAGTGAGGTACTAAAGTATTGTCTAAATCACAAATGACCATCCGAAAACCTTGTTGCTTAAAGTTATTAATATTGATATCTTCAATTGAATTAACAAAGATATTTGGCCGAAAATAGTTTAACCAAGCAAATTGTTTATCTTTAATCATGAGTTTGTTTAAATAATTGTTAATTGTTCCACGTCATCATCGGTATCTTCGCTAGTTTCATTAGCCCGAGCTTTTGGTAATACGTCACCCGATGATGGTTGATCTTTAATTGCATCAGATAAATAATCGTTAATGTGTGAATCAACAATAGCATTCACTGTTTTAATTTTAGTAAATCTCACAGCGTTTGGTTCCAATGAACTAGTGTTAATTGATAATAAGTCATTTTCGTCCGTTAAAATTGTCACCACAGATGAACTACGGTTCACTAATACCATATTATTTAATTCAATATTCTTAGGTTGCTCTGAAACGATTTTACCGACAGCAGTCCGTGCTGACACTTTAAAGTCAGCTAAGTTTACTAATTTTACACCGTTTTTGTAAGACACTAATAAAACGTATGGTTTTAGCGTTTTACTTACTACAGCATTAACTACATGTTCATCTGGTTTTAACTTCATAGTTTTCACGCCAGATGCAGTCTTAGATGTGATTGGAATTTCACCACTACTGAAAGTGTAACCTACACCGTGATTATTTAAAATACTTACAAAGTAATCTTGACTCAATTTTACCGGTGAAACCGAAATCAAGCCATCATCACCTTTTAGTTTAAAGGCTGTTGATGATTTTAATTGTTTTGTGTTGAAAGCGTCATCAGCTTTCACTACTTTAGCCATACCATTTCTAGTAATTAAAACTAAAGCGTCATCAGCCTGAACTTCGTTCACAATTTGTGCATACATAATTTTATCTTTTGGCCCAATAGTAGTGAAACTATTAATATGTTCACCTACATCTTTTCACTTTACAGTATTCATTTTGTAAAGCGGTAGCACTAAAGTTTTAGCTTCTTGCGTTACTAACAATAAGTATTGGTTAGATAAACAACTGTTAACATAGAAGACAAAATCTGACTGTTTAATACCGCCGTCTTGTAAACTATTAGAATCAAATGTTTTCTTCGTTACAACTTTGATGTAACCATCACGACTGACCAATACGGCTAGTTCTTTCACTTCAATCATTTCAGTTTCATCAACTTCTAATTTTCTCACATCTTCTCTGATTTGAGTTTTTCTGTCGTATCCGTATTTTTCACGGTAATCACGCATGATTTGTTTCAATAATTGTTTTTGTAAAGCTTCAGAACTTAACAACGCTTGTAAATTATTGATTTTTTCAATCAACTCAGCTGATTCTTGTAATAAGTCGTTTATATCAGTTTTAGTTAAACGGTATAATCTCAAGACTACAATAGCTTCTGCTTGGTTTCAAGTGATGTTGAAGTAATCAATCAACGCTTGTCTTGCCGATTCCTTAGAATCAGCTTGTCTAATTAATTTAATTACAATGTCGATTGCATTAATTGCTTTAATTAAACCCTCAACAATTTCTAATCTATCTTGAGCTTTCTTTAAATCAAATAAAGCAGTTTTTCTTTGAATATCTAACGCGTGATCGATGTAAGTTTGTAAGGCTTCTTTCATGCTTAATAACACTGGTTTACGGTTTACAATCGTCACAAAATTTGTTGAGTAATTAATTTGTAAGTGTGTGTTTTTTAATAAGTAATTTCTTACTTGGTTTAAATTTTTGTCTTTTTTCACATCAATAACAATGCTGATACCATTTTTATCAGATTCATCACGCACTTCTAAAATTCCACCAACTTTTTCGTCATAAAGAATTTCGTTTAATTCTTTAATAATAGTAGCTTTAGAAGTATCATAAGGAATTTCTGTAACGATTAAACGGTTTACTTTTTTATCTTTTTCGTCAAATTTAATTTTTGAAGAAATGATAAATTTACCACGACCAGTTTCAAAGGATTCACGAATACCTGCCGCGCCTTCTATAATTCCACCAGTTGGAAAATCTGGTCCAGGAATAATCTTTAATAATGTATCTAAATGAGCGTTAGGGTTATCGATTAAATAAATAATTCCGTTAAAAATTTCAGTTGGGTTATGCGTCGGAATATTCGTTGCGTAACCAGCAGCAATCCCCATACCACCGTTAATTAATAAGTTAGGTAACATTGCTGGTAAAACAGTAGGTTCTTTTTCAGAATCATCAAAGTTAAAGGCAAATGGTACAGTATTTTTTTTAATGTTAGACAACATTAAGTTAGATACTTCTGATAACTTACATTCAGTGTAACGCATTGCAGCAGCTGAGTCACCGTCAATAGAACCATTATTCCCGTGCATATCTAATAATGGTAAATTGTTCTTTCAGTCCTGAGACATTCTAACCATCGCTTCGTAAATTGAAAAGTCACCGTGTGGGTGGTACTTACCAATCACTTCACCGACAGTTCTAGCAGACTTTTTATACGATTTATCAGCTGTTAAGCCTAATTCATACATTGCGTATAAAATCCGTCTTTGAACTGGTTTTAAACCATCTCTCGCGTCAGGTAAAGCTCTGTCTTGAATAATATATTTTGCATATCTACCAAAACAGTCACCAATCAAAATAGAAAGTGGTTGGTTAATTAATTTTTTATCTTTATCCATTCTTAAGCTCCTATCTTAATTAGTCATCGTATTCAAAGTTAACGTTTTCATCAATTCATTTTTTTCTGACGCTTACATTTTCACCCATTAAGATGTCAACTTGTCTGTCAGCGGCAATTAAATCTTTAATATCTACTTGTAATAGCATTCTGTGTTCAGGGTTCATTGTGGTTTCTCACAATTGATCAGCATTCATTTCCCCAAGACCTTTATATCTTTGGATTTCATAAGACTTGTAGTGTTCTCTTCATTGATCCAATTCTTCTTCATTTCAAGCGTATTTAAAATCGCCTGGATTACTTTTTTTAGAAATCTTATATAAAGGTGGAATAGCCAAATAAATGTGACCGTTTTCTACAAGTGGTCTCATAAATCTGTAGAACATTGTTAACAATAAAGCTTGGATGTGTGAACCATCGACATCGGCATCGGTCATAATGATAATTTTGTGGTATTTTAATTTTTCAATATTAAATTCTTTACCAATTCCCGTTCCTAAACAAGTAATAATTGTACCAATTTCTTCGTTTTTTAAAACATCAGATAGCTTAGCTTTTTCAACGTTGATGACTTTTCCTTTTAAAGGTAAAATCGCTTGGTGTTTTTTATCACGACCTAATTTGGCTGAACCACCGGCAGAATCCCCTTCAACTAAGAATAATTCGTTCAACTTAGCATCTTTTGATTGTGCGGGTGTTAATTTAGAACTTAAGATTTTTTCTGCTTGTTTACTCTTCGTTTTCTTTACTGATTCTCTAGTTTTTTTTGCAGCTAAACGTGCTTCCCGAATTGCAATCGCTTGTTGTACAATTTTAAAACTTTCTGTTTTATGTTGATCTAATCAGTATGTGATTTGTTCTTCTGTAATTTTTCTTAAAGCCTCATAAGCTTGAGGTGTGAATAATTTATTTTTAGTTTGGCCTTCATAAGTAATTAATTTTTCTGGAACTCTCACTGAAATAATGGCAGTTAAACCTTCCCGAACATCATCACCTTCAAGGTTTTTATCTTTTTCTTTTAATAATTTTCATTTTCTTGCATACGCATTGATAGCAGAAGTTAACCCAGCTTTAAAACCATTTTCGTGCGAACCACCTTCAATGGTTTTAACAGCGTTAGCAAATGACACAATAATTTCGTTCATCTCAGTTGTGTATTGACACGCTACATCTACTTCAATTTCGTTTAAAGCCGATTTGTATAGAATAACTGGTGAAGTTGTCTTCTTCGGAATATTAATGTATTCTACAAATTCCTTAATTCCTTCTTTGGCTTGGAAAACTTCAGTTACATTATTCACTTCATCCACAAAAGTAATTTTTAGACCTTCAAATAAAAAGGCTGATTCGTGTAATCTTTCATTGATAATTGAAGGACTAAATTTTAAGTCTTTAAAAATTAAAGGA
The DNA here is from genome assembly GCF_040369755.1 of Ureaplasma ceti. NCBI lineage: Bacteria > Bacillati > Mycoplasmatota > Mycoplasmoidales > Mycoplasmoidaceae > Ureaplasma > Ureaplasma ceti. The sequence goes on from NZ_BAABQM010000001.1 coordinate 344,357, forward strand.
TCTGGGTGAAATTCCACACAAGTTCCTCTTTTAGTGGTTTTACCTACAACAGTCAATTTTTGTTTAATGTGTCCGCCATTAATAAACTTTGCTTCATGGATTTTACCGTCACGGTAAACTTGACAGACTAAACTATCACTTAAAGCGTTTACTACAGAAGAACCTACCCCGTGTAGCCCACCAGAAGTTTTATAAGCACTATCGTCAAATTTTCCCCCAGCATGAAGAATAGTAAACACTGTTTCTACAGCGGAAATTTTTGATTTGGGATTAATGTCTGTGGGAATCCCTCTCCCGTTATCTTCAACAGAAATAACATTGTTTGCCTTCAAGGTTACAACAATGTTATTTGCATAACCGGCCATCGCTTCATCGATTGAGTTATCTAAGATTTCTCAAACCAAATGGTGAAGGCCTCTAATGTCTGTGGAACCAATATACATTCCAGGACGTTTTCGTACTGGTTCTAATCCTTCTAAGACTTTAATCTTACTAGCGTCGTAATTTTGTTCCATAGTTACTCTCATTCCTTTTTTATGTTTTATACTTTTATTATTAATTATAAAATATTAAATTTATAATAAGTTAATTGAGAAATCAATCATTTCTACTATTAATAGACAATTAAGGACATATTCTCATGACGTATGCAGGAGCATTAGTAATATTAATTTTAGTTGGATCTGTGATTGGCTATCTTTCAGGGTCCGTTTTATATGCCGTTCATATCGGCAAATGATTAGGTAAAAAAGACTTACGGAAGTTTGGTTCAGGTAACCCTGGTTTTACCAATACCACTAGAGTCTTTGGTTGAAAAATCGGTGCTTTCGTTCTAATTTGTGATGTATTAAAAGCGGTAATTCCGACACTAATTATGTTCATTATTTACTGATTCTCATTAAAGAATGTATTAGATGCACACATTACTACAAGATATAACCCCGCTATCTTTATTTACTTCGCTGGTTTCTTTGCAGTTTTAGGCCATTTATTCCCAGTATATTACAAATTTAAAGGCGGTAAGGGTATTGCTAGTCTAGGCGGATTATTATTAATTATGAGTCCTTTTATGGGCGCGACAGCTGGATTAATTATCATCCTATGTGTATTAATTACTAGATATGTCTCATTAGGTTCAGTAATCGCTGTTTTACTAGCACCATTCTTGGCGTTAGTACCTGGAGTTAACTACACTTACTTAATGTATCCTGATATTCATTTCTCAGTTTGAACTGCCGTTCACGAACCATGTATATTCTTACCATTATTTGGTATGTTATTATTCTTAGGTATCTTCATCATTGTGTTGCATATCCCTAACTTAAAGAGAATCGCTAAGGGTGTAGAAAACAAATTCTGAAAGATTCCTAGCAAAGATAAAGTGGAAAATAAAGTTCCAACTGATATTCAAAAATAATTTTTAACTTAAAGTCTGTGAAGTCAAAACTTCATAGATTTTTTTATTCGTACAAAAAAATCTTAGAATACACAGACCCTAAGATTTTTTGTTTTAACACTTAGTTAATTCGAACTTTATAATTTCATGAAGTCTGCAGAAGTAATAATTTTTACCCCAACAGCTCTATAGTTGTTCAAAGTTTCTTGTTCTTTGTCGATAAACACTGGTTTAGTAGCGTCTTGGATCAAGTAAACTTCGTAACCTAATTTTCTAGCATCGATGGCATTGTTGTATACACAGAAGTCTTCTGCTAAGCCACAGATGTAAATAGTGCCAACATCGTGTTTTTCTAAATAATCTTCAATAAAGTAGTTGTTAATAACTTTACCATTACTAAAGAAAGCACTGTAAGCATCCATCAAGATATCCATACCTTTGTGGAAGTAAGCTTCAATATGTTGGATATCAAGTCCAGGAACCATTTCGACTCCTTTAGTACCTTGCACACAGTGTGCTGGTCAGAAGTAAGGTTCTTGGTATTTTAAATAACTTTCAAATTCTTCATTTTCGTATAAATGTTTATTTTTTTCAAAAGAGATATGACCTTCAGGGTGATAGTCTTTTGTCGCAATAATACGGAATTGTTTTTCTAATGATTTATGAATTAAGTTGTTAATAATTGGGACTATTGATAAGCCACCAGTTACTGGTAAGGCTCCGCCTTCTACGAAGTCATTTTGCATATCAATGATTAATAATGCGCTTTGTTTCATAAGGATACACTTTCAACAATAAATTATTTTAATGTTTTGTGGTGAATTTTTTCATAGTTTTTTAAGAAGTCTTCACAGACTTGTTGTTCAGTAATACCTGTTTGTTTAGCCACTTTTTGGTTATGAATCTTATAACACAAAATGATACCACATAAGATAAAACTAATACCATCAAAGATTACTAGTGAGTAACCAGACGCAATCGCCCCGTTACCTCAACCGTCTAATTTGGCTTGTCCACCTAGTAACCCACCATAAATAACGAACGCTAATAATGCAGCCATGGTTAGGATTCACATTTTAGAGCTTAAGAAGAAAGTTTGGTGATTCATGATAATTCTAATAGTTCCAGGGAAGTAAGCTAAGAAAATGACAATAGATGAGAATCAACCAATGAAGGCTAATCCTCCACTTCAACCAGCATTATCTCAATGAGTACTTAAATGAGGTAAGGCTTGGTTCACTGATGAAGCTAATTCGGTTAACATAATTGACCTCGTTACGCTTGACTGCTAGTTGTATTTTTAGCAGTTGTTACGTTTTCTTTAGCTTGTTGTTTTGCTAATACTTCAGCGTATAATTTTTCGCATAAAGCAGCTTCAGTGATGTTCATTTTTTTAGCTAAAATCATGTTTTTAACTTTGTAAATTAAGATTAATAAAGCAACGATAAATCCAGAAACGTCACAAACAAATAAAGCTAAACCGTTAATTAAACCTGAGTCAACAGCTTGCTTATTTGCGGCATTTAGTGTTGCAAGATTAAGATTATCAACTGTGGCTTTGTCTGACAAGAAACCAAGGTCTTTCAAGGCGGTAATGTTATTTGTTGCTAAAGAACCTTCAGCAACATATAAAATACCCCAAATAATAAAGCCGGCTTCTGCAATTACGACAAGCAATCACATAATAAAGCTTAAACCAGTTGTCCCCTTCGTTTTAAAGGTTGTCACGAATTGAGGAATATAACAGAAACTAATAATTACACTTCCGATGGTTCCGAAGATAATTAAAAGAACTTCATATGCCCCGCTGGCACCTGAGAATAATCCGTCTGGATTACCCAACAAACTTTTATCTATTCCGTTATTTACGCTAGCAGCTAATGTAGCTAATTCCATAAATAACCTGCTTATTTTTATAGTAGAACTATGTAAGCGAGAGTTTAGAAATAATTTTTTGTTTCTCACTTACAACTAAAATATAACACCACTGTAAATAAAAAATTCAAAAAAAATATAACAAAAAAAGCCCAGTTTTTTCGCTTACACAAATTTTCAACTAAGCCCCTGTTTTAAGCTACACATAAAAAAATCTTACTTAGTCTAAGACTAAGTAAGATGGTTATTTTACTTGATTGATTTTCTTCATCCGGACTTTATCTTTGATTAAAGTCACCATATAGAAAATGGCGATGGTGAATAAAACTGTGGCCAGAATTGAAGTAATACAAATCACGACAATGTTTGTCGTATCTAATACACCTCCATCTTTACCTACAGCCATCACAGTAAAGATCATCGCAAAGAAGTTAATAAACCCAATTACCGCAGCAACAATTAAAGCAAATGATAGCACTTTGTGTTCATATTGTTGTTTATAAGAGTTTTCTTTTAAGAAAATTTGGCTCAATAAAGATTGTCATGAACTCTTATAGTCCACCGTTTTTTCCATTTGTAAGACAGTATCTTTTAAGTCAGTAACAACTAAAAAGTTATCGTATTCACTAAAAATAATATTTTCTAACAACTGGTGTTTTTCTCTTCAGTAGTTAGCGTTTCTTTTAACCGCTGCATTATCTGAGTTTACTTCGTAGTTTAACTGTAAGTAAATTTGGTTCCGTGAACTTAAATATACTTGTGATCAGAAGTATTCATCAAACAAGTCGTTTTCGCCACGAGAGACAATCAGCACACTACCTTCTTCATTAATAAAAGTTCTGAAGTTATAACTTTCTTCACAAGTATGGAAGTCTACTTTTTCTTCAAAAGCTTCAGACATTTTTCTGTGAGACCCGTAGTTACTTTTAAAGACAACGTTCTTTAATTGAGAAAACTCAATAAAGTGACTTGAGTTAGAATCAATTCCAAACACTTCTGGTGTCATGCATAAGAAGTACAAAATCTTTAAGTTAGAGTCTTTTAAGAAGAAGTTTTCGTCGTAATATTCTACTTTTTCATCATTGTTATATAGTGAATAAATGGTTGATGGAAAACCAATGTTAAAGACAGAACGATAGTCTTTCACATCAAAGTTCAACTTAACAAATTTAGTTAATAAATAGAACAAGTTTTCCATGTTATCTTCTTTATCAGAAGCTTCCGTAGAAACATCAAATGTCTTAGTGATTTTTCTAAAATCTAGTTTTAATAAATTCACAATTAGAGTGATTAAACTGTAAATAACTAGATTAGCGAATAATCAGTCATATTTATAATCTTTCACTTCTTCTTCGTCGAATTCGTCAAAGTTTAAATATTTTCTTTCGATTAAATTCGTTCAGTTACCATAAATATCATCAATAGTAATATTCTTAAAACTAATTAATGATCTGTCATTATTAGTTTCTGTAAATTTATTATTAAATAATTTAGTCCGTTTTTTAAAAGATGTATTCTTTTCAAAATCGTATTTATTAATGATATCCACTAAGTTTTGCATGTTTAACGGGAAGAACTGCTTGCTAATGAAGTTTTTCATCAGCGACTTCAAATAAATGTCTTCGATTAAATCATTAATGTTTGCGTTTTCTTCATAACTATGGTTAATACTAAAACCACCGTTAACAATTTTATTTTTTCAGTCAATGGTAATGGACAAATTTAAACCATTGAAATATTTAGCAATAGGATTGGTTTTCTTGAACCCAATCAAATAGTTAAATTGTTGTTGTGTATCGTCAAATTTCTGTTTTTCTAATTTAAACATAGGTTGACGGAACTGACGTTCTAGTAATTTTAAAACTTCTTCTAAACTATTAAATAAAGATTCAGAAGATCAGGTTTGGTTTTCGATATTATCGAAGTAGAAAGGTACAATGTTTTGAATTTTTAAAGTATATTCTTTTAAAGCGATTTTATCCATTCTTAATCTCCTTTCTTCATTCTTTGATTTTCCGTTTTATCATTTCTAAACCACCACTTGAGTAAGCAGCATAACCAAGGACAGCAACAAGCACCACCGCAAAAAGTGATGAAATAACGATAACCACAATTTGGGATGTGCCTAAGAACTCTTCGTTAGCTTTAGATTCTGCAAGGATTGTAAACACGGTGTTTAAGAAGTCAAATAAACCAAAAATTAAGGCAATCACAAATGCATAAACTGTGTTTTTCACCCGTTTATCTAAGTGGATTTTGATAATCCCGTTAGAAACTTTCGTGTCAATCTTTTCTAAGAAGTTATTAATTTGTACAGACGCCATCATTTTTTTCACAATCTTTTTCAAGGCTGGGTTACCAAAATAATTACCATGGAAACTAAATCTTAAGTTATTTAAACGTTCTTTTGATTCAAAGATTTCTACTGTTTTCATCTTGGTTTCAGCATTAGAGACTACATCATCGATGTTAATCATTTTTTGCATTTTTGTGTGAATAAAAATTACAGATCAGAAGTATAAATTAAAGACCTTTCTGTTGGCATCCAATTCGTATTTAATGGATGGTTTTTCGACATCACTAATGTCGATAGGGTTATTGTTTTTTACAATTAAACTCGTTAATTCTGAATTCACAAATGTAACATAGTCATAGTTTCATTCACAAATAGTTTCTTCAACTAAGTCATCAATAACTCCATCCACATTCTTAGTGGTGTTATAAGCGCTAATATTCGTTAATAAATCAGAGAATTGTACTAACCGTGAGTATCTGTTGGTAATCCCAAATACTTCTGGGTTAATCATAATAAGATATAAAAGTTTAAAGTTATTGTTTGATAAGAAGATGTTATCATCTTCATCTAAAAAAGGTTGTTGGCTATCTCTAATAATCTCATAAGACAAGAATGGCTTTTCTAAACAGAAATCAGATTTTAGAGATGTATTTAAGTGCAATAAGTGTCTTACTCTAATTAGTTGACTAGTAGACTTGTTGACTTTATTTTTTTCTTTTTTAACGTTAGGTTTTTGAAAATAATTTTTAATCTCGTAATGTACCACATTAGCGATCATAAAAAGCTTAATTAAGCCCTGGAAGTTTAAGTTCATTTCTAAGTCTTTAGAAGCTTTATCTGTTAACCATTTTTCTCATAAATTATTAAATTCAGACAATCATTGAGCATCTCATTCACTCACAGGTAAGCCCCTAAATTCTTTACTAATAAAAAAACTTAGTAAATTTACTTCGTACACCTTTTTAATTAAACTTTCAAAAGTTCTTTGAGCGTTAGCGTTTCCTCAGTTAAAGCTAAATCCTGCTGATAATAATTTATTTTGTTCATCTAAATATAAGTTAAACTGGATTTGTTCAACAATTTTAAACGCGTCATGGTTAGGATTAACCTCTAAAGCAAAAATTACTTTTTTATTCGCTAGTTTGTCCCCTGCAACAACAAAGTCGCTACCTTCATCTTTGATGACAGCATAATGGGGTACAAGATTATTAGGACTAGTTTTTTTCACCAATAAATCTTTTAAATAGTGAATGTTATCTAGTACTTTATTAATTTTTTCTAACAATAAAGGAGCATTGATGCCTTCACGTGCTCCGACTTCGTTATCAAAGAAAGATTTATGGATGTTATCAATATAAAAAGGAAACATCATTCTAATTTTTAAACCATTAACTAATTTATTATCCATAGGTAAATCCTTTCTTCGAAATTGGACATTCCATATAATTATATATAACTTTTTGCAATATCAAGTAACGTAAAAAAAGGACATTCTCGGTTAAGAGAATGTCCATTTTGGTTGCGCGACGATGTCCTACTCTCACATTTCTGCTACAATCGGCCCTGATGTGCTTGACTTCCGTGTTCGGTATGGGAACGGGTATTTCCACATCGGTATCTTCACCGCACTATTCGGTAGA